>CAYTVN010000001.1:0-58705 GCA_964441655.1 uncultured Verrucomicrobiota bacterium
CCCCGCTCCCTTCAGAATGATGCCGCGCAGGGTGGCCACAAAATAGCGGGGGATGACCAGGAAGGTGAGCGCCTGGATGGGCAGCGGCATATTGTGAATGGGGAATATAAGTCCGGACAGGATGACGGACGGTAACAGGGAAGACAGGATGGCGGCCTGAAACGCGACCTGCTGGGACCGGGTCACGGACGATATGAATACGCCTAATCCCAGGGCCGCAAACAGGAACAGCAGGGTGGCCCCGGCCAGCAGCACGAAGGAACCGCGCACCTGCACGCCGAACAGCACGTAGGCCAGGACCAGAATCAGGGTCATGCTGATGATGCCGATGGCGACATAGGGCAGGGTCTTGCCGAGGATCAACTCCTCGGGCCGGATGGGCGACACCTGTAGTTGCTCCATGGTCTCACGTTCCTTTTCGCGCACGATGGAAAGCGAAGTGGCGATGACCGCGGACAGCATCATGATCATGCCGATGAGGCCGGGCACCAGAAAGGTGGCGCTTTTCAGTTCGGGATTGAACCACAGGCGCGGTTCGGGCGCCACGCGGGGCAGGGTGGCGTCGGGCCGCAGGCTGTGCTGGAGTTCTTCCCGCACCTGCCGGGTGACCCGGTCGGCCACGGATTCCAGATAGCCGATGGCGGTGGAGGCCGTATTGGCGTTGGCCGCATCCACCAGCGCCTGCACCGCCACCTCGTCCCCGCGGGCCAGCCCCGCTTCATAGCCGCGCGGGATGACCAGGGCTACCCGGGCGCGACCATGCTGCAACAGGGCGTCCGCCTCCCGCACCGAATCCATGCGGGGACCGGGCGTGAAATACGGATTCCGGAACAGGCTGTCCAGCAACCGTCGACTGGCGGCGGTTTGATCAAGGTCTGCCACCGCGACCCGGATGTGTTTGACGTCAAAGGACAGGGCGTAGCCGTAGAGCACGAGCAACATGACGGGCACGAAAATCAACAGGCCCAGCGAAAGCGGATCACGCCGGATTTGCCGGAACTCCTTTTTGAAAATGGCCCAGAACCGCTTCATACCGGGGCGGGCTCCGACCGGGCCAGTTTAAGAAACACGTCCCACAGGGTGGCCGCGCCGGCCTTTTCTTTCAGCGCGGAGGGACGATCCAGCGCCACCAGTCGACCGTGGTTGATGAAGCCGATGCGCCCGCAGAACTCCGCCTCATCCATGAAGTGGGTGGTGACCAGGATGGTGACCCCGCGGGCCGACAGCCGGTGAATGAGATCCCAGAACATGCGGCGCGATAGCGGATCCACCCCGCTGGTCGGCTCATCCAGAAAAAGGATCGGGGGCTCGTGCAGGATGGCGCAGCCCAGGGCCAGGCGTTGCTGATGGGCGCCGGAGAGGGTACCGGTCAGTCGGTCCTCCATCCCGTGCAAGCCTGCCATCTCCATGGCCGCGGCTTCCCGGCTGCGCAGCCGTTCACCCCGCAGACCGTATACGCCGCCGAAAAAGGAAATGTTCTCGCGCACGGTCAGGTCGCGGTACAGGCTGAATTTTTGCGACATGTAGCCGATGTTTTCCCGCACGCGCTCCGGCTCGCGGCCCACGTCGTAACCGCCGACCCGGGCCGTACCGCCGGTGGGAGTCAGCAGGCCGCACAGCATGCGAATGGTGGTGGATTTGCCCGCCCCGTTGGGGCCGAGGAACCCGAATATTTCGCCCCGCGGCACCGCGAAGGAAAGGTGATCCACCGCGGTAAAATCACCGAAGCGCTTGGACAAACTGTCCACTGCGATAACCGGTTCGCGGGCGCTGGATGTACCGGTATTCATGCGGGAGCCGGGGCCTCGTGAAGCAGGGCCACAAAAACATCTTCCAGCGTGGGCGCCGTGCGGGACGCGGTCCACACGCCCGCGCTCCGGCCCCGCACATGGTCGATCGCCGCCTGTAATTCGGGGGCGCCGGCCGGGGTCCAGAAGCGGAGCTGGTCTCCACACAACACCACCTGGGTGGCGGGCCAGCGTTCCCGCAACAGATGGTATGCGCAGGCGGCGTCTCCGCCCTGAAGGACGTATACCTCGCCGGGGAGGAGGCGTTTGATTTCATCCGGGGTGCCTGCGGCCACGCTCCGCCCCCCGTGGATGAGACTGATGCGATGGCAGCGCTCCGCCTCGTCGAGGTAGGGCGAGGTCATCACCACCGTGACGCCCCGCGCCAACACCTGATCGAGGATCATCCAGAATTCGCCCCGTGATACGGGATCCACTCCGGTGGATGGCTCGTCGAGGAAGATCAGGTCCGGGGTGTGAATGAGGGTGCAGGCCAGCGCTAGTTTCTTCTTCATGCCGCCGGACAGGGCCTGGGCCAGGCGGGTGCGGAACGGCTTCAGGCGGGTGAAGTCCAGCAACTCATCGCGGCGGACGTGATAGTGCCCCACGCCGTGTAGTTCGGCGAAGAACTCGATGTTTTCATCCACGCTCAGATCGCCGTAGAGGGTAAAATTCTGGGACAGGTATCCGATGCGGGCCTTCAACGCATCCGCTTCCGTGGCGAGATCACAACCCAGGACCCGGCCCTGGCCCCCGTGCGGCTTCAGCAAACCACACAACAGGCGGATGGTAGTGCTTTTGCCTGCGCCATCCGGGCCAACCAGGCCGTACAGCTCGCCGCGTCGCACGTCGAGATCCAGGGCCTGCACCGCGGCAAGGGTTCCGAATGAACGCGCCAGGCCGCGGGTGGAAATTACGTTTTCCCCAGACGTGCTCACGCGCTACTCCAGATAGCCATCCGCCGGCAGGCCGGGTTTGAACACGCCATCCGGGTTGGGCAGGGTCACCTTGACGCGATAGACGAGTTTGGCCCGCTCGTCCGGCGTCTGCGCATTGCGGGGGGTGAATTCGGCCTCCGGCGATACGAAGGTGATGGTGCCGCGGTAATCGGTGGGATCACCATCCAGCTTCACGCGCGCCGGCGCGCCCAGTTTGACGCGGGCCAGCCGGTCTTCCGGCAGGTAAAGCGAGAGCCATACTTCATCGAGGCGCGACAGGGTGACCAGGGGCAATCCGGCATTCACAAACTCGCCCGCCTCCCGCACCTTCGTGGTGATGACCCCCGGGCAGGGTGCGACCACCGTGCCATCGGCCACCGCCTTCTCCAACTGGGCCAGCCGGGCCGTGGCCTGTAGCGCCGCCGCCTCCGCGTCATCGCGCTGCTGCACCGAGACGGTTTGGTTTTCATACAAGCGTTTAATACGATCGTATTCCAGCGTGGCACGCCGTGCGGCGGCGCGGGCTTCATCCCGGCGCAGGGCGTGGTCGGTGGTATCCAGCCGGGCCAGCACCTGGCCCTGGGTAACCGAGCCCCCCTCCTCCACCAGCAATTCGGTGATGCGACCTGCCACCAGCGGAGCCACCTCCACCTGCGTACACTCCACGGTTCCCGATCCATCCGCCCGGGGTTTGCCCAGACGGCAACCGGAGCCCGCCAGGCAGAGGGCCAACGCGTACGGGGTAATCTTTTTCATGCTGTCATCTCCCATCAACGCTTTACGTTTATCTCTTCCGTCCGCGGGCCAGAGATTCAAATCCGGCCACGCCGTATCCCACCAGGGCCTTCAATAGCGACTCGGCCTGCGCGCGCGTCCGCACCGGGGTCAGTTCGGGCAACGGCGGCTGGGTCAGCCAGCGCAGGATGTGAATCGTACACCCGGCATAAAACGCCATGCCCAGCGCCGCCTGCTCGCGGGACAGGTCGGGTCGGCTCTGCACAATGGCGGCCAGAAAACGCTGGGCGGTGGGCAGCAATTCCTCTTTGAAGCAGGTCTGGGCCACTTCATCCGCCTCCGCAAAAGCGCGACTCAACAGGCGATGCAGGCGTTGTCCCAAATCCGTATCGGCCAGCGCCTCCTCGACCATGGTGCGGGCAAACGCATCCAGCACCGCGGACAACGCCGGCTTGGGCGAGGCCGCCAGAACGGCATCCAAGGCGGCCAGCCTCTTCTTGTTCAGGGGGCGGATCTGTCGGGCCAGCGCTTCGACCAACAACCGCTCCTTGGATCCGAAATGGTAGCAGACCGCGGCGAGATTCACCCCCGCCTTGGCGGACAAATCGCGCACCGAGGTGGCGTGGCAACCCTTCTCGGCAAACAGGGTTTCTGCGGCCGTCAGCAACCGTGCGCGCGTCGCTTCCGACCGGTGCGACAACACCTCCTTGGTCATCGTCGTCCGTCGCCCCTCCCCCCGCCGAAGCGCCCGCCCACGATTCCCCTTGTGATGATCCGTCGCCATTCCAACCGCCTCCCATGCCGCACGTCTCATACATGCGTTTCATACGGTTGTATTAATACACGAAAGGCAAGGCAAGTGTCTATTCGGTCGAATGACCCGGAGGGCGAACAGCCCCATGGGAGCGCACCGCCGCAGGAGGCCCACCGGGCCGGCCGGTTTTCTTCCCGCCTGCCGCGCCGATCCGCGCATGCGGCGCGACAACAGAGGTCAAGCATACCGAGGAGTCGCCGCGCCATGGCACGCAATCGGCCGGCCGGGCCGGGATCTCCGGCGGGACATGTTAAGGGCTACGAACCTCCTCCGATATTTTCAGGTCGGTAAACAAATTCTGTTCAGGGTCAAACTCCACATTGCGGTCGTTCGGGGTGGGATTGAGGTAGTAGGTGAAACGAATCTTGCCCCCCGAACCTGAGTCACTCTCCCCGTATTCTATCGGCCCATAGATTTTCCCGTAGCGAGCGCTGACGATGTTCCCCTCGTCGTCGAGGACCGTTCGGACGCGGAACATCAGATAGGATGCGTCATTCAGCCTATCGTCTGTCAGCAGTCGCTCCATCGTTGACGCCAAGGAAAAGATGAATTGCGGGTGATATCCATCGGTATCGGCCTCATAGGCGGAGCGGAAGTCGCTCCACAGCTCTTTGTCAGCTCGATACAACCCGTTCATCTCATTGCGGCAAGCAATGACCAACTGATTTGAGAAAGTCCACGCGTCTTGAACTATCGCAGAGAAAGTAATAAACAAATCGCCCACTTCTCCGCGCCCATATGGAGCCACCCAGTCGCCAGCTTCAACGTCGTAGCCAACAGGCCCACCCCGCAGCGGGATTATTGCGTCAACGCGCTTGGCGTACATGGCGATGGGCCGGCGGCGCTCCTTAAGGACAACAGAAATCGTTGGGTTCCATGGCTGCCACCGGCCATCCTTGACGGGTGATTCTCTTTGGGATTGGTTAAAGACGTATGTGCCCTCGGTATTGTAGTATCCTTCCTTCTTTATTGAGTACCGCATGTCTTCCACGGGGATACCTGCGGCAATAAAACACCCATTTGAATCGGTTTTACCCTCAGCCACTTGGCCGCGCTTGTGTGGATTGTAAAACCCGGCATTCACATCTGCCGTCCTCACCGGAAGCCCACTGCTGTCTAGTACGCGAAGCGTAATCTCGCCCTCTACGCCATACTGTCTCGCCCTTATAACCTCGGGTGACTCCGCCTTAATTATCTCGGCACCCACCGCATAAGATATAAGCACTGCGGCTAAAAGAGGTTTATTCATCTGAGGTTTACTCGCAAAACGATTTGGCCGAACAGATCGTAGGTGTAGAAAAAGGCCATGTTTTTGATGTCACTGTGAAGCCAAGCCTCAAGCAGAGGGGCTGCCAGCGGCTCGGTCGGTCCAGATTTAAGCCCGCCATCCGTGCCCGGGGGTGACCGGGGATGCCTATGACGGACATACCGCAGGGCCGAGTCAAATATCCTCGCCTCGGTCAGACGAGCAAAAAGGATGCCATCCTAAGGCATCCAGACCTCCTCCGAAGACTTCAAGTCGGTAAACAAATTCCGCTCGGGATCAAACTCCACATTGCGGTCGTTAGGAGTGGGGTTGAGGTAGTAGGTGAAACGAACCCCTCCACGGCCTTCATCGAAATTTCCGATTCGTCCAAATTCAATTGGGCCGTAGATTTTTCCGTATCGGGCGCCGATAATCGTGCCCTGCTCGTCGAGCATCGTGCGCACACGCAAAACAAGATTCTCATCCGCACCAAACAGCTCCTTTTTTAGGAATGTATCCTTGGTCATTTCAAGAGCCAGATCCACGCGCGCTGTATAGCCTTCAGTCGGCGCTTCATATACGGACCGGAAATCGCTCCACATGTCATTTTGCGCACGGATAAGCCCATCCATTCTGCCGACACACTCAATGCTAAGCTCGCAGGAACCCGTCCAGAAATCCCGGGCATTTGTTTTGTATGTGAAAGACAGGTCCGCCCGCTTCCCGGCACCATGCGGCTCCACCCAGTCTCCGACCTCCAGATCAAACCCGACGGGGGACTCACTAACCGGTATAGCCTCATCAACACTCCGGGCGTACATCGGAATGGCTCGGCGTCGTTCCTTCAGCACAAGCGTTAACATTGGATTCCAAGGCTGCCAGCGGCCGCTCCTAACACTGTTTTCTTGCTGATGATACAACCAGTATTCTCCCGAGGATGGGTTTGCGATAGACCCCCTACTTGCATCTAGACCGCTCGGCCGATAAAACCAGTATTTGCCCGCCGTCGTGTAATAATCATCTTTGCTAACAGTGTAATTCATGCGGTCGATAGTCTTGCCCGCAGCCACAAACAAGCCGTTGCTGTCAGTCAATCCTTCCGAAACAACGGCATCCGCGGCCAAATCCGAACCCCAAAAAGCCACACTTATCAACGCCTTCTCAACCGGCTTGCCGACAGAATCAACAACGCGTAGCGTGACCTGTCCTTGAGCGCCTCGGTGTCGCGCCTTCTCGAT
Organism: uncultured Verrucomicrobiota bacterium; assembly: GCA_964441655.1. Lineage (GTDB taxonomy): Bacteria > Verrucomicrobiota > Kiritimatiellia > CAIVKH01 > CAIVKH01 > CAYTVN01. The sequence continues at coordinate 6,759 of CAYTVN010000001.1, forward strand.
CTCCAGAGGCCCCGACCACAGATTCACCGCACACAGCCAGCACAAGAGAAACGCAAGAGCAAAGGGGGAAACCCGATTCATTGCAAACCTCCCCAAGAAACGATTTGGCTGAACAGATCGTAAGTGTAGAAGCAGTCAGGCCAAGCTATGGATCGCGGACTTCCTCCAGTGGGGGCAGATTCGTAAAAAGATTCCGGGACGGATCGAACTCCATGTTCCGATCATTCGGCGTCGGATTCAGGTAATATGCAAAACGAAGCACACCTTTGGAACTGTACGCAATGTCTCCATATATCTTTCCGTACAAGGCCGTGATGATATTGCCTGAGTTATCTTTCTTCGTTCGCACACGAAAGAAGTAGTTCTGATCTTCACGCCTTTCGTGATGACTCTCTGCTTCATGCTCATACGAGCTCTTGACTAGAGCATTGCTGTAGCCGCTTTCCGCCGCAAACCGCGGGGACCGGAACGCGCTACCTTCGCGTGGATGCGAGAAGAACTCTTGGATGCCGTCCCCATCGTTAGCAAACACCACCGAAAATTTTGCGTCATACATTGGCCCTCGATCAATTTTTCTCTGCCCTAAATCAGTAGTGTTGAGCTTGAATAAGAGATCGACGATTTCACCCTTCCCGTAGGGTGAAACCCAGTCGCTTATCATGAGGTCGAATCCTACAGTCTTGCTGAATTCCGGGAGTTGAAGGCGTGGTCTACTGTTGACGAAACTATGGGCAAACATCGGAATGGGATTAACCACCTCTTTGAGCAGTATATCGACCGTCGGATTCCACGGTTGCCATTGGTCTGCAAGTTGATTGGTGAAGAGGAGTGACCCTCCTCTATCCATGTAGTAGACGGTATCGCCGAGCTCCATCTTGTTCATCCTGTCGAATACTCCGCTGACTGAGTACCGCACGCTACCAGTTTTACTCGGCAACTTGAGAACCACTAGGCCGTTTGTGTCCGTGACGCCGGTTACCCGATCATACTCGTCGCGACCAAACTCGGCGCCGGGGACCCAGCGCAAAAATGTGGACACGGTGACCGGGGCTCCGGCCACAACATTTCCGAAGTCATCTATCACCCTAAACGTCACCTGGGCATCCGGATCGCCCGCATGCGTCGCAACCGCCAACATCAACAGAAGCGTTGAAAACCTCTTCTTCATTACAAATCTCCTTCGGCAACCATGTCCCCGAAGAACTGATGAACATACAGGAACGCCACGTTCTTGAAATCACTGTGATGCCAGTTCTCGTTTGATCGAGGCCATCCCGTTTTCAGCGTCATCAAGTCAACGTTCGCAGCGAAGAAATCTTCCACCTCGTTTCTCCCTGTCGCTCTAGACGATGCGGGGATCGCTTCTGCCAGTATCTTGCCCCGGACATTGGGTTCAGCCGCCAGAGCACTACCACCCGGCCCATAGAGAGCCTTGTCATAGAACCGCTTGAAGAACGATTGAGTACGAAGCAGGTAGTCGGGCAACAACGCGGCTTCGTCCGGCGTAGTAGCCTTCACGAAAACGCCGTTGCTTGGGTCGTAGACGCCTCTGCTGTACGCGCCGTTGAAGCCCCACCCGCCGTGTGAATCGACACCAACTAGAACAGTTGGCAGGATGCCGCCTTTTACTTTCTCCTGAAAAATCCACGCCTTTTCGGTCGCGGGCAAGTGCATGTTGCGTGGCGGATCGTTATTGTTCAGAACATCCTCACCGGAAGAGTAGTAATTGATCGCTCGTGAGATATTTCCGAAACGCGCGCGCCAAGTCAGGTAATAACGACCGTCGGGCTCATCGAAAAGCTTGTACCAGTCCGCAGCCCAGACACGATTCGTGTACGAGGGCCAAGGCGACTCCTCTATTTCTAGCGGATGCCGAGCGGTGGCTTTGTACGCCTCCATTGCCACGGCGGCATCGATCATGAAGTAGCGCGCGAGATTGAGCCTGTGATCGATTATGGCGCTGGATGCAACCATATTGCCCAAGCTGTGAGCCGCCAGATATTTCTGTCCCGGTAACGCCGCCATGGATGAAGCCAACGCCGGAGCCGCTTGGAATGCATTTATGACGTCGGCGTGATAATATGCCCCCGGAGTAAGAACGCCCGGCGTTTCATCACCTTCCCACGTCACCGCCGTAAACATCGCGCAGGAACCCGATTGAAACAGCCGCTTGAAGACTTCCGCGTTCCACCCGCGTGCGCCAGCTTCGGTTGTGTTAAATCCATGCACAAAGACAAACTGCTTCCCATTACAAATACTGTCTGGATAATTTGATGGCACTCCATCCTCCGTATGACGCGCTTCGCGACCACCTGTAACATGCCGCAAATTAATCCACCGATACATCTCCTCCACCCCGTCCACACTCAACGCCAGTTCGCGGCGGCCCAGCAAAGTCCCGCCTTTCCAGACTTCCAGGCGGAGGGGGGACGTGGTTTTTTTGGTGCCTTCCACCAGCAGTACACCCTTCTCCCGTTCGAGTCGGATGCGTGACAGGAATGACTCCGCAAGGGCTGTACCGGAGGCGTAAACGGCGAAAACTTCCGCCTCAAAGGACTTCTGATCAAGTTGCGGACCACACGAGGCAACGTCCGCAATCTGGTAGCGACCGGCTTTATTCCGCATGAGATCTGTGTACACGGCTTTGACGGCAATATCGCCCTGGCTCAGCTTGATGATGACCCCGTCGCCTTCGTGGATTTCGTCCACGACTTGTTTCACGTCCAGCCAGAGCGGAAAGAAATCCAGCAGATCACAGCGGCCCGACACCCAGCCCTGACGACAATTCGCTTTTTCTCCAGCCCCGGGGATGTCCTGCTCGCCCTCGGAAACATCCCCGAGATCCTGGTCGTCGTTGATCCAGATCCGGTAGGGATTCTCTTCCGTGATCTTGTCGCGATCATCATCACCAATCGCGCGATCACGATTTACGTCCGGCACCAGAGCCATATCCAACACCTTGACCAGCACGTCCGCATAACAACCGTTCGCATCCCAGACCATGATGGTGGTCTTCCCGGTTTTCACGCCGGTGACCAAGCCCTCCTGATCCACGTCGGCAATCTCGGTATCCCGACTTTTCCAGTAGTACGGCGGAGCACCTTCCGCGTGCAGCTGCAGGTTGGTCCCCAAAAATACATTGGTCCAGACACCCCAGAGATCGAGCTTGGTTACAGTTCGGCTGACCCAGCTGGTGGTCGCCGGCGGGGCACACTTCCGGTCCAGCCGTGTTACAAAACGGCATTTGTATTCCTTGTTCGTAACACCCTGGCAAGAGGCCGCGGGGCCGGAACCCTGCGCTACGATTTTCTTCTGGCACCAGATGGTCCACGTGTATTCGGGAACAACCGGCGCGATGTACTGGTCAATGTACAGGGGCGGGCACACCTCGGGATGGCGATAGACAATGACTTTCTGGTTGTGGGCGCCCTCGTCGGTGAGCTCGACCGGTACCAGGAAATTAACGGTTTCGTTCAGGCAGACCGGATCGCTGGAATTCTCGTTGAATTTCTCCGTTATGTCGTTGGAACAATCGGTTTCGTATTGCCCGCGATAGCGGCACCCGTGCCGATCCATCCCGTCCATCGCCGTCGCCGTCAGCACGCCAAAGGCGCCCAGCGCAAGCAACGCCGCTAAACATCGGCTGGCTTTCATACCTCGCCATCCCAGCGCGCGATGTCCTCCAGCACTTCCTCTCGATATTCCACGAAGCGCTCCCGCTCCGCGCCGTTCAGCGGGAGTTGATCCAGCTGGAGGCCAACGGCCAGCAGCGCGGCTTTGCCAACGATGGCTTGATCCAAACGCAAGCCGGGATCGGACCCCAGAATGGCGCGAATCTGCTGCACCGCCACCGCCACGGCGGCCAGGTCGCCGCGCCGGTAATCCAGCATCGCGAGCCACAGGTGCGCGATGGCACAGCGGGCATGCCCGGGCAGCAGGGTTACGCAATCCCGGAAACAGCGCGCCGCATCCCCCGCGCGACCCGGCTTACCCATCAGCCACTGGCCGTAGGAAATCCCCACCTGGACGCGGCCCACCGATGGCGTTCCAAGGTCCGTCAACAGACGGCGCGCCCACGCCTCGCCCTCCCCGTCCCGATCCAGAAACCAGCAGGCCTCCAGCAAGTAGGCTTGATATTCCCAGTATTGTTCCTTCTCGGACCAAAGCTGATCCCGGTCCGCAGGCGTGAGTCGTTCCCAGCGCCGCAGCGCCGCCTCGCAGCGACCAAAGTCGCCCACCTGCCGGCGCGTCAACAGGAACAGCAGGTTCAGACGAACCGATGGATGAAGGGCCGAACCCAGACGCTCCGTGATTTTGGCCTCGCCAAGGTCGAGCACCTGGTTGGCCAGCGCATCATCCACCAACCGCAGCTGCCGCGCCGTGTCGAGCACCAGCTCCACGTTGGTGCTGGCCGCCAAGGCTTCCATTAACTCACGCCGCCAGACGCCATCGCCCGGCAACGTGCCCGCTTTCACCAGACAGCGAATCCATTCCAGCTTCGCCTGGATCCGAAACCGCTCGGGACTTTGCGGCGATGCCGCGTAGCGCTGATACCACGCAGCCGCCGCACCCGGCCGACCCCGCTGGACCTCCAACCGCGCTCGCGCCCACACCGCGCGCCCCCAGCCGGTTGAACCAACGGGTTCGTTGGCAACCGCCCGTTGAAAAAGGTCTGCGGCACGATCCTGTTCCCCGGCCACAACCAGCACCCGGGCCAAGCCGTGGTATATCCGCGTGGCGAAGGCGGCTCCAAACCGACGCCGCCCGTCCGCCACCCAATCCTCCACGGGCGTCGCTCGCTTTTGCGCCAGCAACGCGCGCAGGCGTATTTTGGAAACGGCCAACCACTCCAATGCGCTCACCGTGGGATCGCGCAGAAACGCGTGGGCCAGCTCCAACTGCTCCCCGGGGGCGCGCACCTCACTCACCGCAGAGGCCAGGAGCATTTTATGCAGTTCCGCCGCCGCGACCGGAAAGACCGCAGCTTCCGCCGCGAGCCAGGTCCGGGCCACGCTCCGCCACTGGCGCATATCGCGCTTCCGCAACTCGCGCACGATCAACCCCACCGCGCGAGCCCGTACCGAGGGTTTGGCTTGCGACAAGCCCGCGAGCAAATTCTCGCTGATTTGCCAGCCCCCCTGCGCCCGGCGCGCCGCAATCAGCGTAGCCCAGCCCGCCAGCGTCTTGGCCCCGAACGCGCCATTGCGGATGGACTTCGCGGCCAGATCGTAGGCCCGCATGTATTCTTTCTCGGCCAGTGCGATGCAGGCCATTCCCTGGTGGGCACGACACGCGCCCTGCGGATGAAGGGCCATGGCCTGGTGGTAGAATTCCGCGGCCGCCCCCAGCTCGCCCTCCTGCAAAAACAAAGTGCCCATGCGGGTGGCCACCACGCCAAAACGCGGAGGTCGCGGCCCGACCCGAAGCTGTCCCGCCGCGCTCAACGCGCGCTCGGCTGTCTGGATGGAGGCCTGAAATGCATCCTCCTTGTAGCGGGCCAACTGGCAGGCATGCCGGGCCATCACCAGCGCGTCGTCGAGCAGTCCGCTTTTGAGCAAAGCCCGAACCTGGCCCACCGCGGGTCGCAGCCAGAGAGTATGATGCGCCAGCGCGCGGGTTCCGGCTTGGGTGTAAATCTGCGCGGCCGCCCCGAAATCACCGCGCTTGAATTCGCTGTCCGCGACCTGACCGAGCAGCCGGGATTCCAGCGCGCGATCACCCCCCGCGGTCTCCAACTCCCGGTTCACCCGCGTCAGCGCATGCGCGTAGCGATGATGCTGCACGAGGCGCGCGATTTCGCGCAGGGTGACCGATAATTTCTTGCGATCGTTAGGTTCTTGTCCGGCTCGTTTTCGGTACTTGATTCTCTTGGTTTTCATCGGCGTCAACCCGCCTCCTACGGGTTTCGCCCCCAACCGCACTCCCAAATTAAGGCCGTTGACCCTGGCACCACGCAGGCATCCAAGGCTACCGGCCACGGTCGTCGGATTGCCGGACTAGAAGGGACTACCGCCCGTAATCTCCGACGACGACTTCAAATCGCTTCGCGATAAACCTCCACCGTCATGCCACGACTGGCACAAACCCGTATCGCATCCGCCACGGTGGAAAACCGGGCGCGCACACAAAATGACTGGTCCGCAAGCGACGCCTCGTTCGCGTCCACCGGTCGAACCCTCACTACCGTCCGTTCCAATCCAGCGCTAAATGAGCCCCCAAAATAGGCCGAAACCGTACAACCAGCCACCGCAACAAATCCTGCCGATTTAACGAAATCTCGTCTGGTAAAACGTTTCACAATGCCTATATATTGAACGGTAGAACGCTTTACAAGAATTATTTTGGTTGTTTATGAAAAAACTTATTTGTGTGCTTTTCATGCTCCTTGCGGGCCTTGGGGATGCGGTATACGCGGCGCAGTTGGCTTTTTTCTACGCACTTGAAGCTGACGCGAATGCGCTGTCCGCCAGGGGACAAATCGTCTCGCCGTCCATCAAGGTGGGCTCACGCAACATCCAACGACTTCGGCTGGGACCACACACGATCTATCTCACGAAAATGGGATCGGGCTGTCTGGAAACAGCCCTGTCGGCCCAGGCGCTCTTGGTTCGCTTTCGCTGCGACGCGGCCTACTCGATCGGGCCGGCCGGGGCACTAAGGGATGGACTGGTCCCCGGCACCTGGCACGCGGTGGACCGCGTGCGCGCCTGGCAGAAAAATTCGGATGCCGGCCACACGCTGGCGCCCTGCACCAACCTTGCCGCCCGCGCGAATCTGCTCAACACCACGTCACACCTGTCCGTGGCCAGCGGGGAAAACTTTATCACCAGCACCGAAGAGCGGGCTCGCGTCCACGACATCTCCCAGGCAGACGCGGTGGATATGAATCTCTATGGACTCATCCTGGCCTGCGAAGATCACCGCGTGCCGCTGACGGCCTGGAAAATCATCAGTGACCTGGCCGACGAGAGCGCGTCCGATTCGTTTCAAGCTTTTCGCGACGCGTACGACGGGGCAGGCGGCGCGGCGCTCGCGGACCTGATCCTGGCTCTCCCACCTGATCCCGCCGACCCCCTCAGCCACCCCGCGATCGAGCGAGCCCTGCGGGAACAGTAGTGGTTCATGTTTCCCCAACCGCCGCGCAATCGGCGCGCTTGAATTTATTCTGATTATTTCCGCCCCGCGGGGTATGTTTTTCGACGTCATGTCCCATCGCCTGGGGTGACCGGAAATTCTGCGTGAGGAAAATAGCATTAACGCGCACCCCAAGGGCATCCATGGTTTGGATCGCCCTCTTGAGCGCCTCCTGCGCAGCGCTCGCGGGATCGCCCACCGGGTGGACCACGGGCGGAAAATCTGTGCTGGTGCTACCCGTTGATTTCACCGACAGCCCGGCCCCGGCGCCACCCCCCGAAGGGTGGACAACTGTAATGGAGCGGGTCAACCAGTTCTATCTGCTTCAATCCTACGGCCAGGCGTGGTTCAGCACGTCGGTGGTTGCTCCGGTGATCCATATGGGCGTTTCGTGGACCAACTATGTCCCGTACTCCAACTGGAAAACCTCCGCCTTTCTGCCAGACATCCGGGCCAAGGCAAAGCTGGCCGGTTACGATACCGATGATTTCGATCTGGAAGTATTTCACCTGCGGCTGACCAACGAAGCGCCCGTAGGCATCGCGCTGCACGGCGGCAAAGGCTGCTGGCTGAACTTCACCAATGGCTACCCGCGCTTCGCCCTGGCCACGGCGCACGAACTGGGCCACAACTTCGGACTGTTTCATACCCGGGCCTTCTCCGCGGCCAACTACGCCGTCTTCCCGATCGCGAAATACGGATTCTTCTGGGATGAGTACGGCGGAATGTTCGACACGATGGGCTCCGGCACGACGAACCTGCAGGCGGACTTCTGTGTGTACAACAAGAACTTTCTGGGCTGGATTCCCGATTCGCAGATCGCACGCCCCACCACGTCCGGCGTCTATCGCATTCATGCCTTCGACCAAGGAACAATCACGCCCGCCCTGTTCTACGGCATGAAGATCGAGCGCGACCCGAACAACGATTACTGGTTCGAATTCCGCCAAGCCTTCACCAACAACCTCTGGAGCATGAACGGCCTGCTGATCTACTGGGGCGGCGATGCCGCGTCGGTGTCCATCGGTGGGCCGATGCTGTTGGACATGACGCCGGGAAGCCGCGGGCTGGATGATCCCGAGCCGAACCGCGCCCCGGGAGCCACCATACTCGATGCACCCCTCGTGCTTGGCCGAACCTATTCTGACCCCGCCGTAAACCTGCATGTCACACCGCTTCGCAAAGGAGGGACCGTTCCGGAATCGCTCGATCTCGCCGTCCGCTTCGGTCCGTTCCCAACCAATCATCCCCCGACCGTTTCGCTTACGGCGACCAATCTCGCGCCAGCCACGAGCCAGCTGGTGCACTTCGCCGTCGCGGCCAGTGATCCGGACGGCGACCCGCTGGCGTATTACTGGGAATTTGACGATCCGGGCGCGGCCCGCGGCGCGGGGTTGGTGCCGTTCGGCGCCGGGTCTCCGAATCCGGATGCCATGCTCGCCACCGAGGCTGGACAGGCCTGGGCCAGCAGCGGTGTGTATCAGGTGCGCTGCACCGTCACCGACCTGAAGGGCGGTCAGGCTACGGCCGCCGCGCTGGTAACGGTCGGAAGCGGGGACGGCATCACCATTACAGGCACCGTGAAAGACGAGCAGGACCAGCCGCTCGCGGGAGCGATCGTAAGCAACTGGAAAAACACCAATCCCAACGCGGTAACGTTCGGGAACTCCAACCTGTTCGTGTCTTCCGAAACCGCCTCCAATGGACACTACATTCTCCGCGTAAAACCCAACTCCACCAACCTGCTCCGAGCCCACGCCAAAGGCCGCGCCTTCATCTGCAACACGCCCGGCGGATCAACCACGGGCACGGTGGTCGTGGGCGGCTCCAGCATCACCAACGTGAACTTCGTACGCACCACGAACCTGTGGACCATCAGCGGCTCGACGTTGCTGGCCGGCAACAGCGGGATTTACCAGCCCTCCACCCAGGGTCCGATCACCATTCAGGAATCCTTTTCCGGGCAGGAAACAAATGTCACCACCAACGGCACCTGGCAGATGACCGTCCCGGACGGACCGGTCGCCCTCTCTTTTATCGCCCCCACAAATTACGTGATCCGCTACAACCTCCCGAATCCGTACGACGTGAACGACCACTTCAATCTGTTCACCTTTTTCGTGGACGTACCCGGCGCGGTTTCCTACGAGGGCTTCGGCTCTGCATCGGACAGCGGAGATGGCAGCGCCGGCCTGGTCAATATCCCCGTGGTTCTTACCTTGCCGACGGGCTACACCAACAGCACGTGGCCGCCCAACCTCTGGATCGGCGCCGTCGTAGACGCGCGCAGCACGGCCTCCTACGGCCTCGACTACCGGCTCAACGGCATGGAAATCACCTTCACGAACTACACCTCGATCTTCACCAACCAGATCGCCCTGCAGCTCCGGCCCAATTCCTCAACGAACAGCCGGACCATCGTGCTGCACCTCGACGCCTTTAACGCCGGGGCCAACCTCGGCGGGATCCAAACGTATACCTACGCCATCATCCCGCCCGGCGCGGATGCCGACGGCGACAGCCTGCCCGACTGGTGGGAGTGGCAGTTTTCGCAGAGCTTCACCAATCTGGCTCCGGAGCTGGACGATGATGCCGATCAGGTCGTCAACCGGGACGAGTTTGCCGCCGACACCGACCCCGAGAATGCCGCATCCAAACTCGACATCCACGCGCTGCACTATTTGCCGGGTGGCGTTCAGCTTCAGTGGACGGGCGGAACGCAGGCTGTGCAATTTATCGAATGCCGGCTGAACCTTCTGGATCCGGCTGAAGCCTGGACCACGATCCATACCAATCTGCCACCCACCTCACCCACCCCGAGCTTCCTCGCGCCCGAAACCACAAATCCATCGGCCTACTTTCGAATCCGGGCCGTGCGTTAGCAGTGGGCCTCCTCGTTCGTCACGGTTTGGCCGAGTGGTCAAGCTGGCGGATGCCGTCGAGGACATATTGCACGCCGGCCAGCGCGGTGAAGAAGGCGGCCCCGCCCACCAGCCATAGAAAGTGTTGAGCGGGCGCCTGCATGAGGACCCAGATGATCAGCAGCATTTGCAGCACGGTGGCGATTTTTCCGGTGATGCGCGGCTGTACGACGACGGTGGTGGCGAAGTGGTGAACGATGCTGTAGCCCATGACCAGAATGACATCGCGACTGATGACCAGGGCCGTGAACCACACGGGAATATGCGGCTCCAACTGCGGCAGATTGGGCCGGGTCAGCAGAATGAGGGCGGACAACAACAAGGTCTTGTCGGCCAGCGGATCAAGAAAACGGCCCAGCCGGGTGATCTCGTTGCGCGAGCGCGCGAGGTAGCCATCCAGCGCATCCGTGGCCGCCACCGCGATGAAGAGCCCCAGGGCCAGGCGGCGGTACAGCTCGACCTGCGTGCCCGCGGCCAATCCCAGGGTGTAATACAGCAGCAACACAATAAACACCGGCACGCCCATCAGGCGGATGAGGGTGACCTTGGTCGCCAGTGTAAGTCCGGTGGTCATGCTTATCAGCTTACCCAAAAGTTCCAACGATTGGAAAAAGTGCGGGCCCGCCCTACCGGTGGTCGAAATACGAACCGTAGCGATCGGATTTGCGCAAGGCTTCAACCAGCGCGGGGTCAAGCTCGCCCATCCAACCCTTCTTCTGCACCACCCGCAGCAAGTCGGGGTGCCGCTTCACGTAGGACAAAACCAGCGCCTTGTTTTCATCGTTAGCCAGCTGGTCGATAGCCTGCACCAGGTAGAAGGACATTCGAGGATACTCGCGCAGCCCCTTGAGCAGCTCCTCGATATTTTCCGGGCCCACCCGGACCAGCACCGCCACCTGCGGGTCGTCGCCACGCCAATGACGCTGGCGCCGTGAAAGTTGGTAGACCTGTTTGACCAGCTCGTGCGCCTGCTCGCGGGAGGGCGACGCGACGATGTCCAGCGCGGCCAGCGCATTGGTGTCCACGTGCCCCGTTTCGGTGGTTTCGTATTTCTCATCCAACTGGAACGGCTTCTCGCGCAGGTTGGCCCGGAAGGATCCGGCTTCGCGGACCCCAATCCACCACACCTCGGCATCGCTCAGCCAGTCCTCAATGGCTTCCTTGGATTTGAATACATCTGCATCGTTTTCCTTGAGCAGGAAGCTCAGGCGCGGCGTGCTGACGACCAGCCGCTGGCTGCCGCGGAATGGATTAAAATCAAAATCGAAATCGCGCTCGGGCAGGTAGGCCTCGCCCAGGCGCCGGTTGACCAACGCATAGACATCACGCGGATTAAACTGCGGCATCCTGATGTTCCCGCCGCCCTGACGCTTGAAGGTCAGGTTGAGGCTCCGCTGGCCCAGCACGACCGTGCAACCACCATCGTTTTTCAACACATCACTGATGGTCAGGGCGGTGGTCCCGGACTCGGCCTCCTCGCCGGCGCGCAAGGGCAGCCGGGCCAGCACGTCATAGCGCTGCAGGCGCATGACCAGCTCTGCGGTCAATTCCGCCTGGTCGTAGCGGCGCTGGTCGTAGAGGTCGGCAGGCAGGCGCAAAAGCGTTCCGCTGCGGGTGTACGTGGTTCGTCCCTCCGCCACCAGAACGGCCGGGTTCAGCACGTCGGCCAGGGCCGCCGAGTCGGCGCTTTGGTTAAAATCCATTTCGTCGTGCCGCGATATAAAATTCGTGGTCTGACCGTCGGAAAATACCAGCCGGGTATTTGTTTTTTTGAGTGAAACAAAATGGCCGGGCGGTACAGGGTCACAGGCGATTACGGCATTGATCTCTTTCTGGCGGGTCTGCCCGGGCCGGAGGGCAGAGGTGTCGGACGCATGCCGACTTTCGATATGCGCCGTCGCGCCCTCCAGGGCGGCCGCTTCCGGCGTGGCTGCCGCGGGCACGTCCATGAAATCCCACTTCCACAGCTGGGAAACCGCCACGCTGGCCAGCCCGCACACCACCAGCAGCAACACCGTTCTCCGCGTACGGCGGGTCCGGTACTGGTGTACGATGGCGCCACCCGCCAGCAGCAGGGTCAACCCGCCCACCACCAGGCCGCGCGAAACCTGAAGACTGGGTTGCGACATGGCCGCCATCATGCCATCCATGTCGGTGAACATGCGCGCCATCTGCCACAGAAACGACACCACCATGAGGCCCACGTACAGGGAAACACCCGTCACCGCATAGCGCGCGAAGCTGGAGGTGACCACGGCCAGGGCCACCACCGGCACCAGGCCAACCACGGCATCCCACACCAGTTCGGGCAGGGCGAGAGCCAGGTCGCCCGGGGCCACGCGGTAGTAGGCCAGGGTGGCAAACTCGGCCAGCACGGGCGGCAGGATGATCAACAGGACCAGAAAGCGGGCTTTGCTGGCCAGCAGGTCCATGCGCCCGATGGGCCGGGTAAACCAGAATGCGGTATGGCCGGTCAGCGGTTCATCCTGGATCAGCAGGGGAACCAGCACGATGAGCAACACCCACTTCAGCAGGGGCACCAGCATGCCCAGGATGCTCATGGCCACCTGCAGCACGGCATCGTTGTGCCAGGCCGCCACCCCGGTGGCCAGCAGCGCGGTCTGCAGGAGAACCAGCACGAACCAGGCGCCCAGCAACCAGCGCAGGTGGCGCACGTCTTTGCGGAAAATATGGGATACGATGTTCATGGTCGTCTCCTTCACCGCCCCAGCCGGTAGGTGCGGGCCAGGGCCAGGAAAATATCGCGCAGGGACAACGGGACCACCCGGTCCAACCGACCGCCCGGAAAGCAGCGCGCCACTTCCGCGGACAGGGTCGCCTCGTCATACCGGCTCTCCACCCAGCGCACCACCCGCCCGTTTTTCTCCGGCACCAGCCAACCCTCCGGCAGGCCACCCGGCAGCGGACCGTCCGCAGCGGCGGTCATCTCCACCTGACGAAAGCGCGTCTGCAGGGAGGCGGTGGATTCCGACAGTTTCAGCTCGCCCTCGTTGATGATGCCCACCCAGTCGGCCAGCCGCTCTACCTCGTCAATGTCATGGGACGACACAAACACCGTCCAGTTGCTTTCGTCCGTCAGCTCCAGCACACCGCGAATGAATTCGTCGCGCACCAGGGGATCCAGCCCGCTGAACGGCTCATCCAGAACCAGCAACTCCGGCTTGTAGGCCAGCGACGTGAGCAGGGCGGCCTTGACCTTCATGCCGCGCGATAGCTGGCCCAGCTTGCGATCCAGAGGCAGGTCGAACTGCTGCAGCAGCCGCTGCGCGAACGCTTCGTCCCAGCCCGGATAGAGGGGCCGACAGTAATTGATGAACTGCTGTACCGTCATCCAGTCCGGCATCTTCTGGTTCTCGGACACGTAACCGATGCGGGTGAATTCCGCGCGACTCAACGTCCGGCTGTCCTGGCCCAACACCTCGGCCTGACCGCCGCTGGGCTCCAGAATATTCATCAGCATCTTGATGGTGGTGGTCTTGCCGGCGCCGTTGGGTCCCAGGAAGGCGTAGATGCTGCCCGCGGGCACCTCAATGGTCAGATTGCGCACCGCCTCCTTGCGGCCGAAGCGGCGGGAAAGCTGGCGGGTTTGGATCACAGCATTCATCGCGTCTCCTTGCTCAGGCGCGCCCAGTGGTCACGCACCGCTTCCACCACTTCCTCGGGTTGCAGGCGCAGGCGCATGGCCTCCACCACCAACTGCTCAGCTTGCTCTTTCAGCAATTGCACGCGCTGGCGACGATCCAGCTCAGGCGCACGCGCCACCACCGTCCCCACCCCGGGCCGCACCTCCAGAAGATTTTTCTCCTTCAAGGCGCTGATCACTTTTTGGGCCGTGTTGGGATTGATGCGCAACTCCTGGCTCAAGGTCCGAACGGAGGGAAAGGGATCGCCCGGCTGCAACTGGCCGCTGACCAGGGCGCGCACCGCCGCATACACAACCTGCGCATAGGCGGGCTCACCGGCCTTGAAACTGACGCTGAAGGGCAGCACGGTGTACTATGTGACATAGTACGCGCGTTTCGTCAAGCGAACCGGTGGCCCGGCCGCAAAAAGTTCCAACGATTGGAAATTCGGCATTTCGGGATTTCCCTCCTTCGGCGGGCAAGCCAACGATTGGGAAAATGCGGCCCGCCATGAGCCTGGCATTGAACGTGGCGCGGGTTGTGGCAGTCTGATGGACGTACCGCATGTCCCGCTCCCTATCCAAACACGGACTGACCGCAGCTCGCATCGCCCTGGGCGTGGGCCTGCTGGCTTATCTTTTCATCCACATGCAGTCGGATATGCAGGGATTGCGCGGCGCCTGCCAGGAAAGCCTGCGACACTGGCCGCTCTGGCTGGTCAGCCTGCTCTTCACCTTCCTGGGCCTGCTGGTGGGCGCCCTGCGCTGGTACACCATCCTGCACGCAGCCCGGCTGCCCCTGCCCTGGCCCAAGGTGTTCAGCATCTTTTTTATCGGCCAGTTCTTCAATTCGTTCATGCTGGGCGCCTGTGGCGGCGACCTGGCCCGCGCCTACTACGTGGCCCGCGCCTGCCCCGGCAAACGGGCGGAGGCCGCCACCACCGCGCTGCTGGATCGCGCGGTCGGATTGCTGGTGCTGGTGGTGTTCAGCTCGGCCGTCATCGTCTACCGCTTCCATCTTTTTTTCGACACCATCGGCAACCGCTGGATGGGCTACGTGATGATTTCCTTCCTGGGCGGATCGGTGGCCCTGCTCACCCTGCTGCTGCGCAAAAACCTGTTTGAACACTGGCCGCTCTTCGCCCGCTGGGAACAGCAGACCCGCCTGGGCGCCACCTTCCGCCGCATCTACGATGCGCTCTTCCTGTTCCACCGCCAGCCACGCGTCCTCGCCGGTGCCGTAATCCTGTCCTTCCTCAACATGGGCCTGCTCACCCTGGCCTGCATGTATATCGGGCTCAGCCTGGGCATCGAGTTGCGGGTGCGCGATTATTTCACCGTGTTCCCCGTCATCACCGTGCTGTCGTCCCTGCCCCTGACCCCCGGCGGACTGGGCGTGCGCGAGGGCCTGTTCGTGGAGCTACTGAATACCCTGGGCGTTGCCGCGAGCAAGGCGCTGCCGTTGTCCCTGATGACCTACCTGGGCGGCCTGATCTGGAGCCTGCTGGGTGGCCTGATCTTCCTGGGCTACTCGTCCTCCAACGGACAGTCCTTCAAGGACACGATCGATGCGATGAAGGACGACCCCGCGTAGCGAAGGTCGTCCGGCGACCACCCCGGGAGGGAACGCATCCGCTTCGGTGCGGTCCACGCGTGAACAGAACCGCGGACGGCACGTCGCGCAAGCGCGCCGATGCCATCCCTCCCTCGCCTCCATCACGTCGGACTTGGGTTGACCTCGACACGCGCGGCGAACCGATTATGCTCGCCGGCACTGCATATGAGCACCACCGCATCACCCGCCGATCTGACCCGCGCCCTGCGCGCGCTGCGCAAACACCTGGAATATCTGAAAGAGGAAGGCGTGACCGAAGTGGAGGTCAACCGCGCCACCCTGAACGCGCTGAAGCTGCGCGCCAAAACCATGGCCGCCCGCCCGCCCGCGGTGCGTACGCCACTGGTCGCCCCAAAAACAGGACCCGCCGACCCGGTGTCCGCGGGACTGGCCGCCATCGCGGATGAAGTGGCGGCCTGCCGGGCCTGCCGGCTGTGCGAGAAGCGCACCAACGTCGTGCCCGGCCAGGGGCACAAGCATCCGGAGATCATGTTCATCGGCGAAGGTCCGGGCGCAGACGAAGACGAGCAGGGCCTGGCTTTTGTGGGACGCGCCGGACAGTTGCTGACCCAGATCATTGAGGCCATGGGCTTCACGCGCGACCAGGTGTTCATCGGTAACGTGGTGAAATGCCGCCCGCCCGACAACCGCAAACCGGAGCCTGACGAGATGGCGGCCTGCCTGCCTTTCCTGGAGCGCCAGATCGCTCTCCTCAAGCCAACCCTCATCGTGACCCTGGGGGCCACGGCCTACACCGGCCTGTTCAAGGTCGAGGAAGTCGCCATCACCCGCGAACGCGGAAAATGGATGAGCTTCAAGGGCATCCCCGTCATGCCCACCCTGCACCCCTCCTACCTGCTGCGCAATCCGGCCAACGCCAAACGCGACGTATGGAACGACATGAAAGCCGTGCTCGCGAAATTGGGCCGCCCCGTTCCCGCGCGCGGGTGAGGTTCCGGTCGGTTCGGGGTCGAGGTCGGTAAGCGCCTAGCTAACTTTTCTTGTTATTCTCGCCAAGTCGCCAAGAACGCCAAGTGTTTTGGTGGGGGTTGGCACCCAAACTCTGCGACTTTGCGAGATGAAAAATACCGGCTGCAGATCAATTTAATCTGCTCTAAACGTTTCCGCTATCTAGCTGGAACTTGATCAACCCCGCTTGGACGCGGCCTTCACCTTGCTGGTCAGGTCGCGGCCCAGGATGTGCTGGAGTTTGACCAGCAGGGCGGGATTCAACTGTTGCAGGGCGCGCACCTTGTCCTGGGGCCAGGCCATGTATTCCACGCGACCCGCGGCCACCACGTCAGCGGAAGCGGGCTCGCCGGAAATGAAACTCATCTCGCCGACAAACTGGCCGCGTTGCAGCCGGGCCAGTTCCTGTCCATCCTTGCGCACCACCACCTCGCCGCTGAGCACCAGGACCAGGTCGCGCTGCGCCTCACCCGCACGCACCAGCTGGGTGCCATCGCTCACGGAGGGATTCCCCATTTCCCACAGGAACAGAAATTCGCGGCGGCTCATGGAGAGAAAGAGCTGCTTGTAGATCTGTTCCTGGTCGCGGGCCAGATGGATGGGACGGCGCTCCGACAGCAGGCGCACGGTGCGGGCCATATTAATACCCACAAAAATGAAGTTCCAGGCGGCGATAAAATGATCGTTCTGAAAAAGACCGTAAGCGCCGAGCGCGCTCTGGGAAATGATCAGGATCAGCCGCAACCACAGAATGTCGCGCATCAGCAGCGCGCACAGCATCAGGAGGTAGCCGACGTTGACGAGAATCAGGTTGAGGGTCATATCAGGTGTATCCCGCAGTTTGGAAGCCCAGGGCGCGCACGCGTTCGCGCAGGGCATCATCCGCTCCCCGTAGCGCCACCGGCCAGGCGCCGAATTCATAGCGGTTGGGATACTGCCCGCGCAACTTCTGGAAATGGCGGCCGCGCTCGACGTCATCCTCCACCAGGCCGGACCGCAGGGCGGCATCATCGGCCTCGATGTCGTAGGCCACCCGCACCACGGCGTCCAGCACCTCCTCGGCGCGCCGTCCACGGGCATCCACCTGGATGGCGGGGCAGGACGGACAATCCGCCGGCGCGGGACGCCAGCTGGCCTCGCGCTCAAAGAAGCGGCAGGCCGCCTCGTAGCACAGGTGGGTGCCGTTGACCCGGCCCTCGTAGGAGTACCCGGCGATGTGCGGCGAAATCAGATCGGCCTGCACCGCCACCTCGCACCGCAGGCGCGGCTCGCGCTCAAACACGTCCAGCACGGACCGCGACACCCAGCCCTGGCGCAGGGCCAGCAGCAGGGAATCCTCGTCCACCACCTCGCCACGCGAGGCATTCACAAACAGGCACCCGGGCTTGAGGGCGGACAGGAAACGGCAATCCACCAGATGCCGGGTGGCGTACGGCCCCTCCAGAGTCAACGGAACATGCAGGGACACGATGTCGGCCTGGGGCAGAATATCTTCCAGGGGCCGCAGCGGCTGGTCCGGTTCCAGCGCGGCCCGCGGCGGATCGTTGAGCAGGACCTGCAAACCCAGCGCGGGGGCCAGATCGGCCAGGCGCCGCCCCACATTGCCCACCCCGACCACGGCCAGCCGCTTGCCCTCCAGGCTGAAGTGATGCCGGACCGCCAGCCGCAGCAGGGCCGCCACCACATACTCCGCCACGCTGCGCGCGTTGGAACCGGGCGCCGCCGTCCAGGCCAGGCCTTGCTCCTCCAGCCAGGGAATATCGAAGTGATCGGTGCCCGCGGTGGCCGTGCCCACGAAGCTGACCCGGCTGCCTTCCAGCAGTTCGCGGTTCACCCGCACCTTGGAGCGCACGATGAGGGCATCCGCGTCGCGCACCACATCGGCGGTGATGTCGCGTTCCGGGACCACGGTCACGTCCCCCAGCGTGGAAAATATTTCGCGTCCCAAGGCCAAACTGCTGGCGCAAATAATCTTCATGAACAAAAAAAGGATCAGTGCTCGCCGCGCTTGATGATGATTTTCCGCTGCGGGGTCGGCGGCAGTTTGAATTCCGTGGGGACTTCAATGCGCATGGTGGCCCCCTTTTCCTCCGGGGGCTTGGGCGGGGCCGGGCGTAATTCGTTGCGCCGCGCCGCCGCCGCCGCCGCCTCGGGCGAGACGGAACCGGGGGAGGCCGGCACCTTGATGATGGCATTGCAGGATGGACACTCGATGAACAACCCGGCCAGGTCGGGCGGGGCGTCGAGGTTCTGTCCACACTTGGGGCAATCGAAGTTGATGTCGCTCATGGCTGGTTATGCTACACGCGTCTGGACGCGATCCTAGCGCAAGCTGGCCCGTCTGTGAACTGCGGATGCACGCATTTGATGCATGGATTTTTTATGGCATAGCGCCCGCGGCTTGCCCATAATGGCTCCCTGTTTGGGCTCGAACCCGGCCCGCAGACCGAATATGAGCGATATCAACTGGCACAAAATCATGCGCCGCACCAACATTCTGGTGCATGTCCTCGGTTATCTGGCCCTGGGCCTGGGCGCCATCATCGCCCTGGGTGCGCTGCTTCAGGACGATCTGTCCCCCACGCGCCCCCGCCTGCTGAGCCTGGCCATCAAGTACGGGATCGGCGGCAGCGCCTTGCTGCTCCTCCGCTTCTTGGTCTACACGCTGCCCCATCTGCTCACCACCCGCCGCTCACCCACCCATCAGCGACGCCGCGCCCTGTCGCGAAATCAAATTCCCGGCCCGGCCCGGGATCCGCGCGGCGGCGGCGTGCTCGTGCTGGTCCTGGTCCTGCTGGCCCTGTTGTCCGTGCTGCTGGTCCAGTCCCACGCCCTGGCCCGCCACCGTCTGCGCGCCGAGGAGTCGGCCCGCGCCACCGCCGACCTTCGCCGCACCGCCACCGCCGCTGTGTTTGCCGCCCTGCAACGACTGGCCGACGATCCGGACCTGGCCGTGGATACCACCAACGAAAGCTGGGCCGTGCGGGAGGAAATCACCACCCCGCAAGGCATCAGCACGCTCACCCGGGTGTGGGACGAAAACCGGCGCTTTGATCTGAACAACCTCGCCCTGGCCGATCAGGGCGAAGCGCGCGCGACGGACGAAATCCTCATGGACATGCTGACCCTGTGCGGCGATTTCACCCCGGTGGCCAAGGTGGGCGCGGTGCGCGATTTCCTGGATCCGAATGCGACCGGCCTGCACGAGGCGGATCTATACAGCAAGCGCACCCCGCCCGAAGTCTGCGCCAACCGCACCCTGCACGCCTGGGGTGAACTGCTCGCCGTGCCCGGCTGGACGCGCGAACAGTTCGAACGCAAAGCCCGCTTTGGCGCCGACCGCACCTTTGACGGTGACCTGATCGATTGCCTCACCCTGATCCCGACCCCGCGCGAAAAACCGCTGCCCATCAACATCAACACCGCCTCCCGCGAAACCCTTACCGGCGTGCTGGGACTGGGGCAGGACGCCCTGGTGGCCACCATCCTGACCCTGCGATCCTTGAAGCCCATCCGCGACCTGGAGTCCATCGCCCTCATGGCCGAGCCGGGGGTCTTCGAATCCGTCCGGCCCTATCTTGCGGTGCAAAGCCAGTGGTTCGGCATCGAAACGCTGGCCTTCGCCGATGGACACACGGAGCGGGTACGCGCCCTGGCCTCACGCACACGGGAAGGGCGGGTGGACGTGGTGCAATGGCTGCTCTAAGCCCCACCCCCCAGCCGGCTCTCCTCG
This sequence comes from uncultured Verrucomicrobiota bacterium, assembly GCA_964441655.1. Lineage (GTDB taxonomy): Bacteria > Verrucomicrobiota > Kiritimatiellia > CAIVKH01 > CAIVKH01 > CAYTVN01. Next base: position 26,774 of record CAYTVN010000001.1, read on the forward strand.
GCGGACGCTCCTGGGTGGGAGTGGATCTGGCCGACGACCAGCTCATCGCATGCCGGGCCACCCGTCAGCGCGGAGGCGCCTCCTTCGCTCCCGTCGCCCAGCCGCCGGATGCGCAGCGCCCGGTCATCGCCGCGCTTCCCGCCCATACCGCCTTCCTCCGCCGCCTGCGGGCCCCGTTCGCATCCGTGGCGAAAGCGGAAAAAGTATGGCCCTCGCTGCTGGATATTGAGCTGCCCTTCCCGCTGGACGCCGCCGTCTTTACTTTTTTGAAACCGGTTCGCACGCCCGACGGCCAGGTCGAGATCATCGCCGTGGCCGCGCGACGGGAGGATGTGGAAGCCTGGCAGGAGCGCCTGAAGCGCGCCGGTTGTACGCCGTGGCGCCTGGACCACGAGGGCCTGGCCCTGTGGTCGCTCAGCCTAACCGATCCGCCCCTGCCCCACACCACTGGCCGCCTGGTGTGCTATGTCGGGCCCGACCGCACCGCCCTGGCGTGGGGCCGCGGACCCGATCTGCTGGCCGCCAGCGGACTGCGGGTGGGCGCGCGCGAGTTGTTCGATCCCGAGCGCGGTGAGGCCGCGCGGCGAAGCTGGGCCCAGCGAGCCGGCCAGTTTCTGCGCGCGCAAAATGTGCCAGCCGACACGCCGGTGCAATGGGCGTGGTGCGGGCCGGGGCTGAAGCGACGCGATCAGGTGACCCTGCTGGCGGACGGTCTGGACCTGCCGGCGGGGACCACGGTATTCACCCACCGGGAGCCCGAGAATTTTCTGGCCCGCGCCCTGGGCGCCCGCGCCGTGCGCGCCGACGTCACCGCCTGCACCCTGCTGCCCGCAGACCGGACCCCGCCCGCGCTGCAACGCATCGAGCGCCGCCAGGCCCTGCGCGGTCCCCTGGCCCTGGCCGCCGCCGCACTTTTGCTGATCGGCGTTAATGCAGGCTGGCTCTGGTGGCTGGACGCGCAGCGGGCCCGCGTGCAAACCGCGATCCAGCGCCTGGCCACCGAACTCAGCGAAAACGCCAGTGTGCCGCGCGGCCAGGAAGTCCTGGTCACCGAACGCGCCCTGAACGAACAGGCCCCGGGCCTGCTGCCCTTCCGAAACGCCTTTGCCTCGTCGCTGCAAAGTACCCTGGACCTGGTGCTCCATGAAGCCGCCAAACGCAACATGACCCTGACCACCCTGAGCCTGTCCGGTCAGAATCTGGTATGCAGTGGTCACGCCGCGGACTGGAACCAGGGCGAGGCGCTGGCCGGCGAACTCAACCGGGCGGGCTGGCTGACCGAAGTGGAAAAACGCGACGCCGCGGCAGATGAACGCGTGGCCTTCACCCTGAAGGCGTCCCGATGAAAGCACCACGCCCCCTCCTGCTCAGCGCCATCCTGCTCGCCGTGGTCGCCCTCGGCCTGACCGTCCACACAGTGATCGGCACGCCTCGCGCACTCGCCCAGCTGGCCCGACGACACGGCGACCTGCTACAGTTGCACGGCCTGTCCGAACACAACGCCGACAACCGCAAAGCACTCACCACCTACGAGGCCACCGCCGACGGGGCGCCCGACCTGGCCGCCTGGAGCCGGGAACACCTGCCCGACCTGGCGGTGGAAATCACCGACCGCGAAACCCTCCCCCTGCGAACCGGTTGGGCGGTGCGCCGGGTTGACGTACGCCTGGCAGACGTTACGCTGGACGGGGTTGGTCAACTGCTGGCCGGGGCCGAAGCCCTGCGCCCGCCGTGGCGCGCCGTCGAGCTTCAGATGAACGCGACCGGCGAGGCGGGACGCGGGCAGGCCAGCCTGGTCATGGAAACCGTCATCCGGCAAAACAGCGGAACAACGCCTTGAAAAATGCCTTCCAGGAAATCTTCGCCCGCCGGGAGTTGCTGTGGAACCTCACCCAGCGCGAGCTCAAGCTGCGCTACCGCGGCTCCGTGCTGGGCTTCCTGTGGAGCATCCTGATTCCTCTTTTTATGGCCGTCATCTATGTGATCTTCCTGCGCCTGCTGGGCGGACGGGGCGTCCCCCTGACCGACATCATCATCGGCGTATTCGCCTGGCAGTTCACCGTGCAGTGCGTGAACGGCGGCCTGTTCTGCATTTCCGGCAATTCAAACCTGGTCAAGAAAGTCTATTTCCCGCGCCTGATCCTGCCCCTGTCCTCCACCCTGGCCAATCTCGTCACCTACCTGCTAAGCCTGCTGGTTCAGTTCCCCTTCCTGGCCGCGCTTTACCACTTCATGGGGGGCAGCTTCAGCCCGTGGATGGTCCTGCTGCCCGCGGTGATCCTGTTGCACTTTCTGTTTAATCTCGCCCTGACCTTGTTCCTGGCCGCCATCAACGTCTACGTACGCGACGCCCAGCACCTGGTCGGCATCCTGCTCAGCGCCTGGTTTTTTGTGAGCCCGGTCATGTACAACCTGAGCTTCGTAAACCGGGTGGCGGAACAACATCCGTGGGTGCCCCACCTGTTCCTGCTCAACCCGCTCACCGTGATCCTCACCGCGTATCGCGCGGTCATCTCCACCGGAGTCACCTTCCCCTGGGAAACGGCCAGCATGATCGCCATCGCCATCATTCTTGGTCTGACGGTGGCTTCGTGGATCCTGTTCCAGAAATTGCAGAAGGATTTTGCGGACAAGCTGTAGGACTCACTGGAAAAATGACCTCCCCCGCCATACGCGTAGAAAATCTCGGCAAGTGCTACCCCATGCGCGGGGTGGCCGGTCGTTCGCTGCGCGACCTGCTCGTTCACGGGTTCCGCCGTACGAACACGCCCACGTTCTGGGCCCTGCGCAACGTCTCCTTCGCGGTGCCCCGGGGTAGCACGGTCGGGGTGGTCGGCCCCAACGGATCGGGCAAGAGTTCCATGCTCGGTCTGCTGGCCGGTACCATCACCCCCACCGAAGGCACCGTTCACACCGAAGGGCGCATGTCCTCCCTGCTGGAGCTGGGCGCGGGGTTTCATCCCGACATGTCGGGGCGGGAAAACGTGTTTCTTAACGGCGCCCTGCTGGGCATCCCGCGCGAGGACATCAGCCGCCGCATGGATCACATCATTGACTTCGCCGGCCTGCGCGACTTCATCGACATGCCGGTGCGTAACTATTCCAGCGGCATGTACGTGCGCCTGGGCTTCGCGGTGGCGGTGGAGATGGACCCCGAAATCCTGCTTATCGACGAAGTGCTGGCCGTGGGCGACATGGCCTTCCAGATGAAGTGCTTCGATCGCCTGCGCGAATTCAAGCAGCGCGGGAAAACCATTCTGCTCGTGTCCCACGACCTGGTGGCCGTGGAATCCTTCTGCGACGAGGTGAAGCTCATCCACCAGAGCAAGCTGGTGGCCCAGGGTGAACCATCCGAGGTCATCCTGACTTACATGAAGACGTACATGGCCCGCATCGGCCAGCTCAACGTGGAGGAACACGGCACCCGCGATATTGAGTTCGGCCAGGTGCGCCTGCTGAACGCGAGCGGCCAGGAAACGGGCACCCTGGTCACCGGCGAAAAGCTGGTGGTGGAAATTCCTTATTTCGCGCGCACACGGATCGAGCATCCGGTGTTCGGCTACTCTATCAAAACCGGCAACGGCTTTTTTATCTACGGCACCAACACCCAGATCATGAAGGTCCCCATGGGTCCCGCGGAAGGGCACGGCGTGGTGCGCCTGAACTTCGAGCCGCTGACCTTGATGGAGGGCAAATACTTCCTGTCCCTGGCCATCCACTCCGAGGATCACGCCACCCAGTACCACCGCCGCGAGGATTGGTACCCGTTTGCCGTGAAAAACGCGTCCTCCGCCCACGGCGTCTTCCAGCTCAACAGCCGCTGGGAACAAGGCGTATAAGCTTTTTCGTGTAAGTTAAAGCTTTGCGGGTTTTTTCCCGATTTTTCCTTCTCATTCGTATCCATTCCTGATACTCAATCTGCCGAGGTCAAGCTGGCATCGTGATGCCGGTTTATAGGAAATGAGCGGGGAAGCAGAAATGAGGTCAGCTTCTAACCCGGAGAAACGGCGCGGTTCCAAGCGTCGTCGCTCCGCGCGTTCGTCTGCCGTCAACATCTACCAGGTGGCCCGGCAGGCCAAGGTTTCCATCGTCACGGTTTCCCGCGTATTCAACGACTATCCCCACGTCAGCCGCGCCATGCGCGAGCACGTCCTGGAAGCAGCCCGGCAGGTGGGCTATCAACCGCGCCTGGTCACCAAGCGAAACCTGATCGGGGTGCTGGTGGGCAGGCTGGAGGATCTGGCCGCGGGCGAACAAACCTCCCGCCTGGTGCTGGCCCTCATGCGCGCCGCCGCCAGCCGGGGCTACCTGTTGGAATTTATTCCCGCCCCGTCCGCCGAGCGGGCCACCCAGCACCTGGCCGATGGACTGATCGCACTCGGCCTCTCCAACCTCGAGCTGGCCGGCCTGCGCAACCTGCCCTCGGTTCCCCGCGTGGCCCTGAACAACCAGAGCGTGGACGACAGCTGGAACGTGGTGTCCGTGGATCCGGCGGATGAGGTCCTGATGGCGGTCCGACACCTGGCCGAACAAGGCCACACGAAAATCACCCTCGTTCACAGCAATAGCAAGACCTGGCAGGAACAACAGCGCGAAGAGGGATTCCACGCCGCGCTGAATCAATTCGGTCTGGACGGCCACCACATCGTGCAATGCCCCTACCGGCTGCCCACCTCCGAACTGGCCCACAAGATCATGGCCACGCGCTGTACCGGCTGCATCTGCCTGTGCCACCATGGCGGACTGCCGGTGCTGGATGGCATGCAAAACGAACTGGGCATGAAGGTGCCGGACGATCTCTCCCTGATCACCCTGGAAAACAACCGGGTCAGCGCCTACCTGAAGCCCCGACTCACCACCATCGAGCAACCGCTGGATCTGCTGGCCGAGACCACCCTGTCCGCCTTGATGCAGTCGGGGCCGAAACTGCAGGAACGGTTGGTCACCGTGCTCAAGAGCCAGCTCATTGAGCGGGATTCGGTGCGTCCCCCGAAGTCGTAAGATCGTTCACCACGCGCGCCGCGACCAGGAACCCGAACACCCCGGTCACAAAAGTGGCCGCCCCCAGACGTCCGTCACAGGCCAGGCGGGCCCCTTCATCGCCAAACAGCTCCGGATCGGCGCCGTTCTCCGGCGCAGGACAGACGTCACCCATACGCACCGGCTCAGGCGAAAACACGGCCGGGACACCAAACTTTTTACGGCCGCGCGGGGTAAAGCCGTGATACTTGCGCAGCAGCTTGCGGGTGAACATCAGTAGTCGATCGTGATGCACCTCCGACAGATCCGCCACCCGCACCTGGGCCGGGTCCATCTTGCCGCCGGCGGCTCCGCAAGTGATGACCGGGATGCCCCGCCGGTGGGCATGGCCAATCAGGGTGGCCTTCGCAGTCACCCCGTCCGCGGCGTCCACCACGTAATCATACGGTTCCGGAAAAAAATCATCCGCCTGCTGGCGCACGAAGAAGGCCGCCCGCTCGGTGACCCGGCAAGCCGCATGAATGGACCGGACCCGCTCCGCCATCACTTCGGCCTTGGGCCGGCCCACCGTGCCCTCCACGGCATGCAGCTGCCGGTTGATGTTGGACACGCACACATCGTCGCCATCCACCAGGGTCAGCGCCCCCACCCCGGAACGGGCCAGCGCCTCCACCACCCACGAGCCCACCCCGCCCAGCCCCACCACCATCACATGGGCGCGCGCCAACCGCGCCAAGCCCACGGACCCGTACAGTTTCTGGATGCCATCAAAACGTTTCATACCGGCTATGAATCAGATTTACCAAACCCCGTGTAATCGCCTATGGTCAGTCATCATAATCACGTGATGGGAGACGCGCGAAGATGAAATACTGCTTCAGTCCTGCCGGCTTGCTGCTGTTTTCGCTATCCTCGGTGAGCGTGCTGGCTCAGGGCACCCTCGCGCCTCCGGGAGCACCCGCCCCCTCCATGCGCACGCTTCAGCAGATCGAGCCGCGCACCCCCATCACCAGCCTGCCCTATAGCATCACCCAACCCGGATCCTACTACGTGGAGTCCGATCTCACCGCGGCCGTGGGCAGTTCCGGCATCCTCATCGTTACCAACGACGTATCCCTGGATCTCCAGGGCTTCACCCTGCGGGGGGCCACCAATTCTGCCTACGGTGTGAGAATGATCGGCATTCGCCGCAACATCCTCATCCGCCACGGCATTATCCGGGGCTTTACGGTCGGGGTGGACACGCCCGGGGCCGACAACAGCCGCTACGAAGACCTGCGCGTCGGGTCCAACCGGGGGGACGGCCTGCGCATCGGGCAATACGGAGTAGTGGAAAACTGTTCGGTCATGGAAAACGGCGGGGATGGCATCGACGGCTATCAGGGCTGCGTCATGCGCGGATGCGTGGTCTCCAGCAATACCCTCAACGGAATTCTGGTGGGCGCCGACAGCACGGTGGTGGACTGCCTGGCCCAGGACAACACCCTGGCCGGCCTCCGGGTCGGGGACGGCAGCACGGTGGAGCGATGCCAGGTCCTGCGCAGCGGGACCAGCGGCATCATCCTGTACCGGAACAGCGTGGTGCGGGAATGCACGGTGTTGAACGCCCTCCAGGCCGGCATCCTGGTCACCAACCAGAGCAACCTCATCGAAATCAACCGGGTGGCCCGCAACGGCACCGGCCTTCAGGTAACCGGCCATAACAATGTGATCCGGGAAAACCAGGTCGGGCAGAACGGAGTAAACTATGATTTCGCCGCGAACAATCAGCTCAACCTGCTGTTGAGTGAAATCCCCGAAACCCTGGCGTGGCCCTGCGCAGTATCGCTGGTCGGCACCCTGGTCTGTTCCTCCAATACGGTTAATGGCATCACGGTGAATGCCAACGATGTGACCATCGATCTGGCGGGCCACGCCCTGGTGGGGCCCGGAGCCAGCTCCGGCCACGGCATTTATCAGCCGACCTCCAACCGCAACCTGCGGGTCTACCATGGCTCGGTCATCAACTGGCTGGGCGCCAATAAAGCCGGCCTCAACGCGGGACGCGCCGCGCTCGTGAACGATCTCCTCGCGACCACCAACTACCTGGGTTTCTATGCCAATGAAAACGGCGTATTCACCCGCTGTGTGGCCTCGGGCAACCAGTCCCATGGCTTCCGACTCTTTCTCGGTTGTGAAGCCCAGCAGTGCATCGCGCAAAACAATGCCGGATCAGGATTCTCCGGTTCCGATGGTGGGGCCTTCCGGGATTGCCTGGCCATCGCGAATACCAACAACGGGTACAACGCCGGAAACAGCACCACCTTTTCGGGTTGTGTGGCTGATTCGAATGAAGGACCTGGGTTCTGGCTCGGATATGGCTGTGCCTTGGCCGAGTGCAGCGCGAACTTCAATCACTCTTATGGCTTTCGAAGCTCGGATGCGGCTTTCGCCAACTGCATTGCCGTGTACAATCTGGATCATGGATTCTACTCGGACGGGGGCACCCTGCATCATTGCACCTCCGAACTGAACCAAGGCACGGGCATTTATCTTGGTAGCATCGGAGTCATTCAGGACTGTGATGTATCCGGCAATAATTTGGACGGCATCTACGTAAGCACTGGAGCCCGAGTCAGCGGCTGCTCGCTTAATGTCAACGGCCTGAACAGCAACGGATCCGGCATTCACGTGGTGGGTCACGACAACGTCATAGAAGATAATCTTTCCTATGGCAGTGATCGCGGCTTTGAGGTGGCATCTTCAGGAAACTTCCTGTCCCGCAACAAGGCCAGCGGCAACAGTACCAACTGGGTGGTGGCCGCGGGCAATGTCTGCCTGGTGGTTCAAGCCAGCACCAACGCGGTGGCCATCAACGGTAATACCGGCGGGGTCGCCCCGGGGAACACGGATCCCAATGCAAACTTCACTTTCTAGACCAACCGGGTTGCCGCCTTCGCTGTGCATCCTGGCCGTCTGGTTCGTGACCCTCTGTAGCGCGGCGGCCGTTACGTCGATCCATGCCACTAACCGGTATGGCTATGGCGCGAATGTGGGTTGGATCAACGCGCGCGGCGATATAACCAACGGCGCGGTGCTCGGCTATTCCTACTGCACCGGCTACCTGTGGAGCGCCAATGCCGGATGGATCTCACTCGGCCACGGGCCGACCAACGGCTGGCACTACTCGAACTCCAGCTCGAATGACTGGGGCGTAAACCACGATGGCAACGGGCAACTCGCGGGCTACGCCTACGGGGCCAACATCGGCTGGATCACCTTCGAACAAACCCAGGGCCAGCCCCGCATCGACCTGCGCACCGGGAACCTGTCCGGCTACGCCTGGGGCGCCAACGTGGGCTGGATCAGCCTCTCCAACGCCCAGGCCTTTGTGCAGTCCACCCTGGCGCCCGGGCCGGATACCGATGGCGATGGCATACCGGATGCCTGGGAGCAGTGGCGGGTGGGCAACCTGACCACCCTGAGCAATGGCGTGGCCGACGCCGAGGCCGATGGCGTCACCGACCTGAGCGAGTACCTAGCCGACACCGATCCCCTGACCGGTGAGCAGCTTGAAGTTCAGTCGATCAGCGGCGCCAATGGCACCAACACCATCACCTGGAGCAGCCGCCCCACCCGGCTCTATTACGTGGAGGCCAGCAACCTCATGTCCGAGGCGGCCGGCGCCTGGAACGATGTAGGCGGTGGCCTGCTCGGCCCGCCCGCAGGCTCCCTCTCCACTTCCTCGGTGGCCAACGCAGGTGCGACCTCGTATTTCCTGCGTGTCCGCGCCGTGGTGCCGCTGGCTCCCTGAACCGCAGGCCTAGGCGGTCGGCATCAACCGCCGGATGGGCTTGAGGTAAATCGGACGGGGTTGCCCCTGCAACGCGGGCGGAAGGGCGGGCACGCCGAACACCTCGTTCCAGGTGCGCTCGAAGCCGTGTGCGGCATCCGGGAAATCCGCGGCCACGGCGCGGGCCTGTTCATAAAACGTCCGCGACCGCTTTCGCACCTGTTCCCGCGTCACGGCAAAATTCGCTCCGCCGAAAAATACGAAGAGGTCCGGACAAGGCGCGGGGGCAAACACCCGGGACCAGAAGCCCGCCATGTCCAGCGGGCGCCGCTCCGTGTTCTTGCTCCAGCGCTGGAACAACCGCGAGCCGGTGGCATCGTCCTCATCGACCAGAAAGCCCAACCAGCAGAAGGCCTCCACGGACGCGGTCCCCTCCGCCCATGCACGCAGGCGGCGATGCAAATCCGGCACATGGTCAAACGGCTTGCCCTGCACACACACGGTGAGGTCGGCCAGCTCGTCGTAGCGGGTGACGAAATGATGCAGGTAGGTGTGCGCCTCGCGCCCCACGTTGGCGAGTGGCTCGGCCGAATCCACGCCGCCGCCCTTGTCATACACACGGCGGCGAATGGAGCGTGGCACCCGGCGCAGCCAGGCCAGGTCTTCCTGATAACGCGCCACCACCAGATCCACCGTCATGTGTCCCGCCACTGCCACAGAAAATGACACGCGGCGGTGCGATGGGGACGCCACACTGCGGCAATGTTTTCCATCCGCACCCGCAAGGCACGCCCGCGCACGCGCAGGCGGTACAGCCGGATCATGGCCGCTTGAATACCCACATCATCCACCGGAAAAACATCCGGCCGCCCCAGAGTAAACATCAACAGCATTTCCACCGTCCACCGCCCCACGCCCTTGATGGCGGTCAGGTGCGCGATCACCTCGTCATCCGTCATGGCGCGCAGACGGGCCAGCCGCAGTCCGCCGCCCCGGGCAAAGACGGCCACGTTTCGCAGGTAGCCGGCTTTCTGGCGGGACACGCCGGCCGCGCGCAGCGCATCGTCACTCATCGCCGCCAGGCGGGCGGCCGACGGATAACCGCGCGGAAACAAATCCAGCAACCGCTTGAATATCGTGTCCGCCGCCTTGACCGAAAGTTGCTGGGAAACGATGGATTGCAGCAAATCCATGTATGGGTCCGGGCGCGCGCGCGGCGCGAAGGGCGTGCGGCCTTTCATGATTCCCGCCAGCGCGGGATCGCGTCGGGCCAGGGTACGCCAGTTGCTGGAGGTCGTCGCCACGCGAATTTACTCCACCGGATCGTGCCCCGGCTTGGTATTCCAAAGCCGGATGCAGTCGTCCACGCTCAGCACGTAACGCTGGCCGCAGAAGCGACAGTTGACGGCCACATCTTCCTTCTTCTTCACCATGTCCATGCGATCCGGGATGGGCAGGGCGCGCAGCACCGCCCCCATTTTCTGCCGGCTGCAGGTGCAGCGAAAATGCGGGCGGGCGGCCTCTTCGTATTCCAGTTGATACGCCCCCGCCTCACCCTCGATCACCGCGTGCAGCACATTCTCCAGCAGGCTGTCGGACTCGGCTTCGCGGCTCATCCACGCACGCGCCGCCCCGCCTTCCAGCCGGCCGCGCACCCGCTCAAATCGCTGCAGATCGGAACCCGGCAGGGCGTGCAACAACAGGCCGCGGCACAGCCGTACCGGGCGCTCGGGGTCGGGCTGCAGGCTGATCATGACCAGGGCCGCCGTCTCGACCTGGTCGCTGATGCACTGGAAATACACGACATCCTGCACCACGTCGCGCAGGTCGGCCCGCACCGTGCCGGAGGCCAGGATTTTCCCGTCCTGGCTGCGAATCACTTTCACCTCGCCGCCCGGCCCGTATAGCTGCTCCGCGTCCTCGGTTTCCGCCAGCTGGGCGGGCACGATGAAGCCCCGGGTCGCCCCGTCTGGCCCCGTATCCACCACCAGGGTGCGCAACCGGCCTTCGTAGGCCCAGCGCACATTCAATCGCTCGCCAGCGCCCAGCGTAAACGCCGTTAACACCGCGCCGGTAAGAGCGCGGCCCAGCACGTGGGCGGCCACCGGATCACAATCGTGGCGGCGCACCGCCTCGCCCACGGTATCTGTGGTCACCGTGTAGGCGAAGGCAATGTCGAGCCCGGTCAGTCGTCCTTTATAGAGCAGGTCAGGCATGGAACCCGTTCGATACCACAGGTTGCCGGACCACACAAGAGGAGGCCCGGGATGGACGATCCCGCGGCGCGTGGTGTAGGGTCCCGGCCATGCCACCGCGATTCAAGCCCCGCCCTTCCTTCGGTCCCCGCAAACGCCGGACCCCGGCCCAGATGCTGATCATCGGCCTGCTGGTCCTGGCCTGGCAGGGTTGGGAGGCGTGGGACCGGGCCCGGACCCCGCGCTCCGAAGGACTGGCCGCGCTGCAGGCCGCCTACGAGGCCGAGCAATCGGGCGTGATGGTGGAGGCCACGGGTCGCATCCAGAAAGTACTACCGGATGATCGAGAGGGGGACCGTCACCAGAAATTCATCCTCGATATTGACCGCCGCCACACCGTGCTGGTGTCACACAACATCGACCTGGCCCCGCGCGCGCCCGTGCAGGAAGGCGACACGGTAACGGTCTTCGGGCAGTACGAATGGAGCGAGCCCGGCGGTGTGCTGCACTGGACCCATCGCGATCCGCAGGGGCGGCGCGCAGGCGGCTGGATACGGCTCAAGGGAATAACCTACGAGTAGTGGTCGGGGCAGCGCGCAACCCTACACACGACGGGCGCGCGGACGTTCGCTCAGGATGCGTTCGGCCAGCTGGAGGCCGCTGAGAAATGCCCCTTCGGCACGCGGGCTATGGCACCAGTCGCCACAGGCAGCCAGGTTTTGCTCGGCATCCCACTGGCAGGGGCTGGCCAGCGGATTTTCAGGAGCGGCGTAGCGCCAGCGATGGGCCCGCACAAAGGCGGGGACCACGCGCTTGCAACCGGCCGCCTTGAAGAAAGCGTCCACCAATTCCGCCGCCACCTGGTCCGGCGTATCTTCCAGATGCGCGCGCGACCAGGCCGGAGACGCATGCAACACCCAGCTTTCCGGGCCCGGGCGACCCGGCTTGCTTCCGTTGTTGCACACCCAGACCAGCGGCGAAGCGCGCACGAACGCGGCGTCAAAGGGCAGTTCCAGGTCGTACTCGAAGGCTAGCATCACCGCCCAGCAGGGCTGCATGCGTACACTGGCCGCGGAAGCTTGCAGCGTGGGCGATTGAGCCAGCAGGGGCACCGCCTGGTCCGGCGGAGTGGCCACCACCACGATCTCATACCTTTCGTCGGGCAGCGGTTGCTCCGAAACCAGGGACCAGCCCGCCTCGTCGGAGATCAAGGCATTCACCCGCACGCCCTGCTCCACCTCCAGCCCGTCGGCCAGCCGCTTGGCAATCGCATTCATGCCGGGCACCCCCACCCAGCGCCGCGTCTCGTCCAACAACGGGGTGAGAACGCCCTCCTGAACATTGGCCAGCCGCATCTTCCACGCGCTGACCACACCCTGCTCCGCCCACACGTCCAGGTAACGCTGGAACCGTTCGTCGTGTACGGTCAGGTATTGGCAACCATGATCGAAAAAATATTCCCCCTCGCGCCGCGTGGTGGTACGCCCGCCCGGGCCGCGTCCTTTGTCGAAGACGGTGACCGGATACCCGCGCTCCGTCAGCACGTGGGCCAGGGTCAAACCGGCCAGACCGGCCCCGATGACGGCCACCGTGGGCCGGATTTCAATCATCGTGGTTTCGCCAAAGCGCGCCTGATTCAGGTTGAAGTTAAGGGCCATAGGGTTGTTGCCGTTCTCCACACACTTCGCGGCCATAGTAAGGAAATTACGCCTGATTTCCAAGCGCGACCTTGTCTTTGCGCTTTTCACGGAGCCCGGCCCGGCGCATCTTGACCGGCTTATGCAAACACCTTCCATCGCCGTGCTCGGGCTCGGCATCATCGGCTCCACCTGGGCCCGCCACCTCGAACACGACGGCGTACTGGCCGCCGCCTGGAACCGCACCCCGCAACCGGATTTTCCCCGCTGGACGAACCGCCCGGCCGAGGCCGCGGACCGCGCCGAAGCCCTGATCATCGTGGTCGCAGATCCACCCGCCGTAGCATCGGTCCTGCACGAACTGGCCCCCCGGCTGACCTCCCGCCACCTAGTCATCCAAAGCAGCACCATCGATCCCGAAAGCAGCCGGGCCTTCGCCGCCCTGGTCGAGGAGCGGGGCGCGACCTATGTGGAAGCCCCCTTCACCGGCAGCAAGCCGGCCGCGGAGCAGCGGCAAACCATCTTCTATCTGGGTGGCGAACCCGGCGCCGTGGAGCGGGCCCGGACCGTGCTGGCCCGCCTCTCGAAGCAGCAATTCGTAATCGGCACCGGCGCCCAGGCCGCCACCCTGAAGCTGGCCTGCAACCTGCAGATCGTGACCCAGCTGGAGGCCCTGTGCGAGGCCCTGGCCTGGAGCCGGCAGGCCGGCATTACGGACGACATTTTTTTCAGCGCCTTGCGCACCAACGCGGCGTGGTCCGGCGTGGCCCAGCTGAAGGAGCCCAAGCTGCGCACCCGCGATTACGCGCCCCAGTTCTCCGTAAAACACATGCTCAAAGATCTCCGCCTCGCCCTGGCCACCGTGCCCGGCCAGCTGCCCGTGGTGGAAACGGTGGCGGAACGGCTGCAGGCCGTGCAGGATCGGGGCGGCGGCGACGACGACATGAGCGCGCTCTATCGCCAGCTGGACTAGCCCGCGCCGACCGGCACAATTCCCGCACTTGCCGCGTAAGGTTCATTCACGCATGCTGAATCCTTAGTCATGGCCGCCCCCCGCACCAGCCTGCTCCGCTACCTGCGCCCCTACCGATGGCAAGCCGCCCTCGGCTTTGTCTGCGTGTCCGGCTACATCGGGACCAGCCTCTGGACCCCCAGCCTGGTGGGCCGCGCCATCGACGTGCTCCAGGATAAATCCGGCACCGCCCACACCTTCCTCGCGCTCATGGGCCTCTACCTGGCCGCCGCCGCCGCCGCCTTCCTCGTCTCCATCGGCATGCGCCGGCTCATGCTCGGACTGGCCAACCGGGTGGAACACGACATCCGCCGCGACATCTTCTCCCACCTGACCGGCATGGACCTCGCCTTCTTCCAGCGCGAGCGCACGGGCGACCTCATGACCAAGATGACGTCCGACCTGAGCGCGGTACGGGAAATGATCGGCCAGGGCCTGCTGCAGGGCGCGCGCATGACCATCGGCTTCCCCCTCGCCTTTGCCATCATGTTCGCCACCAACGTGCAGCTCGCGCTCGTGGTGACCGCCCTGCTGCCCCTGGTCAGCCTGCTGTTCTTTTTTCTGATCCGCTGGATCCACAAGTATTACGACGCCTGCCAGGATCAGTTCTCCGCCATCTCCAACTTCGCCCAGGAAACCTTTTCGGGCATCCGCACCATCAAGGGCTTCGCTCTGGAGCCGCGCCAGCGCGACGAATTCCGCCAGCACAACGAGGAATACATCCGGCGCAACATGACCCTGACCCGCATCGAGGAGCCGGTGTGGCCGTTTATGATGTTCCTCTATTGGTTCGCCGCCATGCTGCTGCTGCTGGTCGCCGGGCACCAGATCATCGAAGGCACCCTGAAACTCAGCGTGTTTGTGAAGTTTCAGTTCTACCTGCTCTTCCTCCAGTGGCCCATGCTGGCCCTGGGCTGGACCGCCAACCTGTTCCAGCGCGGACGCACCAGTTGGGCGCGTATCAAAACGATTTTGGAGGCGGAGCCGGCAATTAAAGCGGGGGATGTTAGTTCCACGTTCCAGGTCCAAAGTTCCAGGTCGGATTTAGCGAGCACTTCGACTTGGAACCTGGGACCTGGGACCCGGGACTTCTCCATCGCGTTTCGCGATGTCAGCCTCCGCCTGAACGACCGCACGCTGCTCGATCACATCAACCTCGAAATTCCGCCCGGGCAGTGCCTCGCCATCACCGGCCCCACGGGCAGCGGAAAGACCCTGCTCATTTCTCTGCTGGTGCGCCTGCTGGATCCCACCGACGGCCAGGTCTGCCTCGGCGGACGCGATCTGCGCACCCTGCCCCTGGCGGACTTGCGCCGCGCCGTCGGATTAGCCCCCCAGGAACCCTTTCTTTTTTCCGACACCCTGGCCAACAATCTCGCCCTCGGGCTGGATCCGGTGGACGACGCCCTGACCACACACGAGGAGCGCATCGTACGCGCCGCCGGCATCGCCCGCCTGAGTGACGAGGTGGCCCGCTTCCCCGACCACTACCGCACCATGCTGGGCGAACGCGGGGTCACCCTGTCCGGCGGACAACGCCAGCGCACCGCCATCGGGCGCGCCCTGGCCCGCGAGCCCGCGCTGCTGATTCTGGACGATGTATTCTCCGCCGTGGACACGCAAACCGAGGCGAAAATCCTGGAACAACTGCTGCCCGCCCTGCGCGGCCGGACTTCCATCCTGATCAGCCACCGGGTTTCCACCCTGCGCCACGCCGATCGCATCCTGGTGCTGGACCACGGCCGTATCGTGCAGGACGGCACCCACGCGGAACTGATCGGCCAGCCGGGCTATTACCACGAACTGGACGAAGTGCAGCGGCTGGAAAGCAAACTTGAAGAGGTCGGATGAACATCGAACGTCGAACGAGTGGTCCACTTCCTTCATCCTTCAATGTTCGATGTTCGATGTTCGAAGTTTCCTAACATGGATACCGAATCAGATATCCCCGCGCGCCTGTTCGATGGCCGCCTGCTGCGCCGGATGATCAGCTACATCCGACCGTATGCCGGACTCATGCTGGCCGCCACCGCGGTGGTGGTGCCGCTCTCCCTGCTCGGCAATGCCCTGCCCCTCCTGGTGCGCGACGCCACCGACAAATTTCTCGTGCCCACCGGTCTCGACGCCGGAGCACGCTGGCAGGGCCTGCTGCACATCGGCCGACTCTACCTACTCTTCGGATTCGGTGCGTTCGTGATGCGGTTCGCCCAGGGCTACCTGCTTTCCTGGCTCGGCCAGAAAATCCTGTTCGACATGCGGGCCGACATCTTCAGTAAAATCCTGCGCCTGCCCTTCCGCTACTTTGACCGCCATCCCGTGGGCCGCCTCATGACCCGGGTCAGCTCGGACGTGGATGCCATGCAGCGGTTGCTGACCGACGGCCTGATCGGCCTTACCACCGACCTGCTCATGCTGTTCGGCACCCTGGCCTTCATGTTCTGGGTCAATCCGCGGCTGGCCTTCATCATGCTCGCGCTGTTCCCGCCCCTGCTGGCCATCCTGTTCTTCCTCAACACCCGGGTGCGCAGCGCCCACCGCGCCGTGCGCAAACAGCAGTCGGCCCTCAACAGCTACCTGCAGGAAGCCATCACCGGCATGACCACGGTGCAGCTGTTCAACCGCGAGGCGGACACCCGCGCCCGTTTCGGCGGGCGCAACGGACCCCTGCGCGACGCCTTCCTTCATTCCGTGAAATGGTTCAGTCTCGCCTTCCCCGCCACCGAAATAATGGGCGCGCTTTCCACCGCCCTGGTCCTTGGCTACGGCGGCTACCTGATTCTGCGGGGAAGCCCCGACCTGACCATCGGCGAGTTGCTGGCCTTCCTGGCCTACATCCGCGACTTTTTCCGGCCGCTGGATGACCTGTCCGAAAAATCCAACGTGTTGCAGGCGGCCATGGCCTCCGGCGAGCGTGTGTTCGGCCTCATGGACACCGAGGAGGAAATCCACGACCCCGCGCAACCCGTCACCCTGCCGCGCTTCCGGGGCGACATCACCTTCGAGAACGTGTGGTTCGCCTACCAGGGCGAGGACTGGGTGTTGCGCAATCTTTCGTTCCACATCACCGCCGGCACGTCGCTGGCCATCGTGGGCGCCACCGGCGCGGGCAAGTCATCCCTCATCAGCCTGATCGCCCGCTTCTACGATATACAAAAAGGCGCGGTGAAGGTGGATGGTGTGGACGTCCGGCACTACCGGCAGGCGGATCTGCGCCATCGCATCGGCATCGTGCTGCAGGATCCGTTCATTTTTTCCGGCAGCATCGCGGACAACATCAGCCTGCGCACCCCCGGCATCACGCGCGAGCAGGTGGAGGCGGCGGCCCGCCACGTCAATGCCCACACCTTCATCACTCAGCGAGCGGGCGGCTACGACGCCGTGTTGCAGGAGCGCGGGGCCGGCCTGTCCACCGGACAAAAGCAGCTGCTGGCCCTGGCCCGCGAGATCGCGCAGAACCCGGATATCCTGCTCATCCTCGACGAGGCCACGGCCAGCGTGGACACCGAAACCGAACTGCTCATCCAGGACGCGCTGCAAAAGCTGATGAAGGAACGGACCAGCATCATCATCGCCCACCGCCTCTCCACCATCCGCCACGCCGACCACATCCTGGTCATGCGCCTCGGCCAGGTGGTGGAACAGGGCTCCCACCGGGAATTACTGGATCAGGATGGTTATTATAAGCGCCTCTACGAATTGTTGAGCCACGCCCCCGTGAAATAGGGGTGAATAATGAACGCCGACGCCTTGATCAACGTCCTGCGTGGTAACGCCAACCCGGACAACGTGGCGGGTATGGCGCGCTACGGCATCAACACGCGGAACACGTTCGGGGTCTCCATTCCCTTCCTGCGCCAACTAGCCCGGGGTTATCGCCGCCAACACGAACTGGCACTCGCCCTATGGGCCAGCGATGTACACGAGGCCCGCCTCCTGGCTACCCTGGTGGATGACCCGAAGCAGGTGACCCCGGCCCAGATGGAGTCGTGGGTGAAGGACCTTGACTCGTGGGACATCTGCGACCAGCTGTGCAACAATCTCTTTCGCAAAACACCGCATGCGCGCGCCAAGGCGCTGCGCTGGGCGAAGCGTAAGCCGGAGTTCATCCGCCGGGCGGGCTTCGTCCTGATGGCGACACTGGCCGTGCACGACAAGGCCGCCACCGATGCCGATTTCGATCCCTTCTTCGCGGCCATCCAGTCCGCCGCCACCGACGAGCGCAACTTCGTACGCAAGGCCGTGAACTGGGCCCTGCGCCAGATCGGCAAAAGGAACGCGACGCTGCGGCAACGCGCCCTCGCGGTGGCCCGGCACCTCACCACACTGGACAGCAAAGCCGCGCGCTGGATCGCCGCGGATGCCATCCGCGAATTGCGGGCGCGCTAGCGGGCGGCATCCTTCAACAGCCGCGCCACCGTCTCCAGCGGAAGGCCCACCACGTTGGAATAGGATCCGTCGTAGCCATCCACGAAAGCCGCCGCTCCACCCTGGATGGCGTAGGCGCCCGCTTTGTCCATGGGTTCACCGGTGGCCACATAGGCGGCAATTTCGTCTTCGCGCAGGGTGCGGAAATGAACAGTGGTGCGGATGGCTTCCCCCCGCTCCCGCCACACGCCCCCGCTCGCCTGCAGCAGACAGACGCCGGTGATGACCTCGTGCGAACAGCCGGACAACAGGCGCAACATGGCGCAGGCATGTTCGGCATCCGTGGGTTTTTCGAGGATGTGATCCTCTTTCACCACAATGGTGTCCGCCGCCAGCACCAGGGCATCCCCGCCGCCACGAAGCCAGACTTCGCGGGCCTTCTCGGACGCATTGCGCAAAGCGTAGGAGGCCGGCATCTCCTGAGGCCAGGGTTTTTCATCGATCCCCGCCACCACCACCTCGAACGACACACCCAGCGAACCCAATAGTTCGCGGCGGCGGGGTGAGGCGCTGGCCAGGATGATCGGAGTTGGTTTCATGGCGGCGAAGCATGAGGTATACTTCAGCGCATGTCATCCACTTCCGCCACCTCCGCCGGGCTGGTGCTGGCTGCCGGCGCCTCCTCGCGCATGGGCTATCCCAAGGCCTTATTGCCCCTGGCCAGCGGAACCCTGCTCGCGCTCCATCAAATGCAACTGCTGCGCGCCGCGGGGTGCCTGCGCGTAGCGGTGGTACTGGGTTCCCACGCCGATGCCATCGCAAAGAAAATCACCGATGGTGAAGTGATCCGGAATCCCGACTGGGCCCAGGGCCGCCTCACCTCCATCCAGGCCGGCCTGCGGGCCATGCCCGGCCATGCGGGCTATCTGTTGTTGCCCGTGGACACGGTGGGCGTTCACGTCCAAACCCTGGCCGCCGTGCTGCAGGCCGCCCGCGCACAGCACGCCGCCGTGCGACCTCATTACGCCGGGCAACCCGGCCGCGTGGTTTGGATCAACATCAACACGGCGCAGGAACTGATCGCCCTGCCCGCCGCCGATACGCGCCTCGATGAGTGGCTGGCCCCGCGGGTCACCGCACTACAGGTGGACGATCCCGCGGTCCTGAATAATGTGAATACTCCCGATGAATGGGCGGCAGTTCGCGAACGGTTGTGACCCACCCCTAAATCCCCTCCAAGGAGGGGACTTTCAAGAGAGACAATCCCCTCCACTGGAGGGGTCCGCGCAGCGGGGGGTGGGTCTCCCCTCCATCGGAGGGGTGGCCGCAGGCCGGGGTGGGTTCCTCCTACACCAACTGGTCCACCGCCCGCTGGGCCGCATCCAAATGGGCATCAATCACCACCGGGTTCCCCACGCTGCGACGGGCCGAGGCCACGTCCTTGAGCCCATTTCCGCTGACCAGGCAAACCGCCGTTTCCCCCGGCTTGATCTTGCCTGCAATGGCGAGGGCACGCAGGCAGGCCCACGACGCGGACGCGGCCGGTTCGGCAAAGACACCGACCCCGCGCGCCAACTCCGGAATGGCTTCGAGAATGGCTTCGTCCGGAACGGTCACTGCTTCACCGCCGGATTCGATCACCGCCCGCACCGCGGCCAACCCGTCACGCGGGATGTCCACGGAAATGGAATCGGCCAGCGTGGTGGCCTGAACGGAATCAATGCCCACGTCGGACCACTTCGGTAGGCCGCCCTTTTTCTGTAGCTTCCACACGGCATGACTGATGGCTGCGCTCAACTCCGATTGCGCGCAAACCAGCCTGGGCACCGTCGTGGTCAGGCCCATTTCCTTCAATTCACGCCAGCCCTTCCAGATGCCGCTGATGATGTTGCCGTCACCCGTGCACACCACCATCCAGTCCGGCACCTTGCGGCCCAGCTGTTCCCAGACTTCAAAGCTGCACGTTTTCTTTCCCTCGCGGGTAAACGGATTGGAACCCGTGTTGCGGTTGAACCAGCCGCGCGCCCGGCATACCTCGGCGCACAGGTCAAACGCCTGGTCATAGTTTCCGCGCACCGCAATCACCTTGGCCCCGAACACCAGCAGTTGCGCCACCTTGGCTGGCGGCGCGGACTCAGGCAGGAAAATGACGCACGTCATGCCAACGCTCGCAGCCAGACAGGCCATGGAGCTGCCCGCATTGCCGGTGGTGGCGCCTGCGATGACCGACGCCCCGCGCTCGCGGGCCACGGCCAGCGCCACCGCCCCGGCACGATCCTTGAACGATGCGCTGGGATTCTGCCCATCGTCTTTGACCCACACCTGGGCTTCCCCGGCCCGGGCGTCCAGGCGATCGGCCCGGTACAGCGGGGTCTGCCCGACCCGCACGCGCGGGATCAGGTCCAGTGAACGCAGCGGAAGCAGCGGGGCGTAGCGAAAAATATCGCGGCGATCCAGCCACGGCGTCTTCGCGGCGGCGGCATAGTCATACACGAGCTCCAGATTCTGCCCGCAGGCCGGGCAGCCGAAGCCGGTAAACGAGGCGGGCTGCGTCGTTTCGCAAGCAAGACAGCGATACCCTGTTATATGCATAGTTTCCTCTCGCGGCGATCGCAGCGCTCGCTGCGAGATGCCTGCTTCATCGCAAGATATGTGTACCGTCTTTCCCCGCGACCGCTTCCTCCAGCAGGTGGGGCTGGGTGATGATGACATGCCGCCCACCGTGTTGCAAAAAGTGAAGGGCGGCTTCGATCTTCGGCTTCATGCTGCCGACGGCAAAGTGGCCCTGCTTCATGTAACGCCTGGCCTCGGCCGCCGTAATGCGATCCAGGTTGCGCTGGTCCGGCTTGCCAAAATTCACCGCCACCTTGTCCACCCCGGTGGAGATGACCAGCAACTCGGCCTCCAGGTGCGCGGCCAGCAGAGCGGATGCCGCATCCTTGTCGATCACCGCCGCGCAACCCTGCAGCAGGCCACCCTTTTTCTTCACCACCGGTATCCCACCGCCGCCCACCGCAATAACCACGATCTTGCGCTTCAGCAACTCGCGAATGACCGGCTCTTCCACGATGGCCAGCGGCTTGGGAGATGGCACCACCCGACGCCAGCCCCGGCCGGCATCCTCCTTCAACGTCCAACCGTCATTTTCGGTATGCAGCCGGGCGTCGGCTTCGGAATAGAACGGCCCGATGGGTTTGCTGGGATCCCGGAAGGCACGGTCCCTGGCGTTCACCAGCACCTGGGTTACCACGGTGGCTACCGGCTGATGCATGCGACGGCGACGCAGCTCGTTTTCCAGCGTCTGCTGTATCTGGTAGCCGATGGCCCCCTGCGTGTCGGCCACGCAGCTCTCCAGAGGAACCTGATGCAATACATCCTTGGCCAGCTCCGAGCGCAGCAGGATGAACCCCACCTGCGGCCCGTTGCCGTGGGTGATGACCACCCGCCATCCGTCGGCGATGAGCCCGGCTATGTGATGCGCGGTCTCGCCCGCCGCCCGGTACTGATCCAGCACCGACATATGCCGGCTGTCCTTGATCAGCGAATTTCCACCGATGGCAATGACGGCAAGCTTCTTCATGGCATTTTTTCTCGCCAAGCCGCAAAGACCGCAAAGCTCGGGAATACCCAGCCGAACCCTCTTTGCGACCTTGGCGTCTTGGCGAGATACTCCTCAGCGCACCCGCGCCCGATCCTTGCGCGCCAGCCCGGACAACACCGCGGCCGGATCCTTGAACCGGCTGGTCAGCATCATGGCGGCGATGATAAAGGGCTTGCAGCTGGCTTCCTTGTATGTCGGGATGCGGTAGCGCTCGAACACGCTGGCCGCCACCTCACCCTGCTTGCAGGAAACGCCGGAGATGTCTGCGGGAAGGCAGTGCATGTAGAGGGCCTTGCCGCCCTTGGTCAGCTTCATTTTCTCCTCGGTGCACTCCCAATCCGTATGGGTCGCGTTTTCGGCCAGGCACTGTTTCTCCAGCGCCTTGAGCCCGTCCCGATCGTCCGCCTTCAGCAGGCCGGTGCGTTTCTGCATCACGCTGTAGGACGCCCACGACTTGGGGTATACGATGTCCGCGCCCGCGAAGGCCTCGTCCATCGAGTTCGTTTTCACAAAGCTGCCGCCGTTGGCCTTGGCCTGCTGACCGGCCAGCGTCACCACGTCGGGAATCAGGTCATAGCCTTCGGGATGGGCCAGCGCGACTTTCATGCCGAAGCGGGTCATCAGACCGATGATGCCCTGGGGCACGGACAGCGGCTTGCCGTAGCTGGGTGAATAGGCCCAGGTCATGGCAATCTTCTTGCCGCGCAATTTTTCCAGCGAACCAAAATGCTCGCGCAGCCACATCAGGTCAGCCATGGCCTGGGTGGGGTGATCGATGTCGCACTGCAAATTCACGATGGCCGGCCGCTGCGGCAGCACGCCCTGGGCAAATCCATCATCCAGCGCCTCCGCCACCTCCAGCATGTAGGTGTGACCGGCGCCCAGGAACATGTCGTCGCGGATGCCGATGACCTCGGTCAGGAAGGAAATCATGTTGGCGGTCTCGCGCACCGTCTCGCCGTGGGCAATCTGCGATTTGCCCTCGTCCAGATCCTGTACGGCCAGCCCGAGCAGATTGGAGGCGGAGGCAAACGAAAAGCGGGTCCGGGTGGAATTGTCGCGGAAGTTCGACACGGCCAGCCCGCTCTGGAACAGCCGACAGGATACGTTGTTGCGGTACAGGTGGCGCAGGCCCTCGGCCACGTTCAGCACCACCTGAAGCTCGCTCACCGTCTTGTCCCAGGTGAGCAGGAAATCCTTGCCGTGCAGTCCGGATTTGAGTTTGCGCGTTTGGGCCAGCAGCCGAGTGAATTCCGTCTTCTTCATAAACATACCTTTCCAGGGCGGCTGCACATGCAGCGCAATTCCCTGCACGGTGTAACGTTACGCAACGGACAACAGTCCGCAATCGGGGTTTCCCTGATAACGTTATCGGGGCAAACGGCAGGCCTCAACCGGCGCCCAACTGCTCCAGAAAGCCCCGGATCAGCCGACCCGTCACCCACTTGCGGTATTCCGCGGTGGAACGAATATCGGCGATGGGTTTCACCTCGTCCGCCGCACGCTGCTCCGCTTCCGCCAGGGTGGTCGCATCCAGGGCACGACCGGTCACCCACTGCTCCAGCGCGGTCAGGCGAATGGCGGTGGGCGCCACGCTGCCCAAGGCCACGGAAAATGCGGCCACGCGGCCCGCCTCCATCCGACCACGATAACTGGCCATCACCTTGGAGATGGCCTGGGCCGCCCGCGGGCCCAGCTTGCGCCAGCCTTCGCGAGCCCCTGCGGGCATGCGGGTGAGCCGGAACTGCACGATCAGTTCATCCGGGGCGAGATCGAGTTTGCGATAGCCCACCAGAAACGTACGCAACGGAATCACGCGTTCGCCGCGCACGCTCCGCACCACGACCTCGGCCTCCGCCACCAACAGGGACGGCGCCAGATCACCGGCCGGGCTCGCATTGCCGATGCTGCCCCCGATGGTGCCCAACGCTTGAATCTGCGCCCCGCCCACGGTGGCGGCGGCTTCCGCCAGAGCGGGGGCAAACTGCTGAACCAGGCAGGACCGTCGCAGCGCGGCGTGTGTTTCGCCCGCGCCGATCAACAGGACGCCATCCGCCTCGGTGATGCCACGCAACTCGCGCAGGCCCTTGATATTCAACACGCGCCCGGGCACCGGCCGTACCCCGGCCTCCCACTGCACCATGAGATCAGACCCGCCGGCCAGCGGCAGACCGCGCGTCTTTTCGTCCGCCTGCCAGCGCAGCGCTTCCTCAAGCGTTTGCGGTTGCAGCATGTCCGTTTGTTCCAGGGTGCTCATGGGCGTGAACCGTGAACCGTTATCCGTAATCCGACAGACGGATCACGGGTTACTGATCACGGATTACCTCCCCCCTTCGGCCAGCGCTCCGCGGCGGCGGCCACCGCCTCCATGATCTTCACGTAGCCGGTGCAGCGGCAAATGTTGCCCGCATGGGCATCGCGCAGGGCCTGGTCGCTCAAGCTGGACTGCTTGGAAAGAAATGCGTAGGAGGAAACCAGCATGCCCGGAATGCAGAAGCCGCACTGGGCCGCGCCTTTTTCCCGGTAGGCCTGCTGCAGGATGCGGCCACCCTCGGTTTTCTCCAATCCCTCCACGGTCAGGATCACCGCCCCGTCCTCCACCTGGCCGGCGGACACCAGACACGACGTCACCACTTCGCCATTCAAAATCACCGTGCAGGCGCCGCACTCGCCTTCGCCGCAGCCCTCCTTGGTGCCTTTGAGCCCGAGGTCCTCGCGCAACACGTCCAGCAACCGTCGCAGCGGCGGAAATTCCACCGTGTGCGTTTCACCGTTAATGGTCCAGGTACGAGTTACGTTCATAGTCCCACGTTTCATGTCCCAAGTTCCAAGTCTATGCCCCGACGTGGGACGTGGGACCTGGGGCCTTGGACCTTTCAAATAGTTTTTCCGGCGTGATGGGCAGGTCGTGGATGCGCACCCCGGTCGCGGCGTAAACCGCATTGCATATGGCGGGGGCCAATCCATCCATCGGGATTTCGCCCACCCCCTTGGCGCCCGGCGCGGCATGGGTATAGGGAAACTCGATAAACTGCACATCCAACTCCGGCACATCCAGCGAAGTCGGCACCACGTAGGTTTGCATGCGACTCGCGTCGTACAGCCCGTCCTTGATGGACATCTTCTCCATGATGGCGTAGCCCAGCGCCTGGACCAGCCCGCCTTCGATCTGCCCCTTGGCCAGCATGGGATTGATCAGGCGGCCAATATCCCAGTAGGACGTCACGCGCTTCACCTGGATATCCAGGGTGAGGGTGTCGATCTCCACCTCGGCTACGTTGCAGCCCCAGGAATAGGACGGATAGGAATCCCCGCGAAAGGTCTTCTGGTCCCACTTGATGGAGGCCGGTAATTGGAACTGGTTGTACAATCGCAGGGTGCCGCGCTGCTTCAAATGCGCGCCCGCCACATCGGTAAAGGTCCGGGTCTCCCCGCTGTACTGGCCGCGAAAATTTCCGCCTTCCAGCGTCACCGGCTCGCCCTTGAACAACGAAGCCGAAGCAAACTCCTCCAGGGCCTTGCGCATTTTGACCGCCGCCCCGAACACCGTGCTGCCCACCACCATGGCGGTGCGCGAGGCCACCGTCGGCCCGCTGTCCGGCGCATACTTGGTGTCGGCCAGCGGACAGCGCACGTGCTCCAAACCAATGGCGAGACCGTCGGCGGCAATCTGGGGCATGATGGTCAGGGTGCCCTGACCCATCTCGGTGGAGCTGATGCGGATGCTGACCCCGGGCCGGCCATCCTCAAAATATTCCAGGTCCAGGGCCGCCTTCGATTTCAAGCGCGACTCCCCGTCACCGGTGAAGCCCGAACCGTGGCCGAAATAGGCCAGGCCGATGCCGTACCATTTCGACATTCCCGCCCGGCCCCGGCTGCACTGCGTCCACTTCTCGGCAAACCGGGATCGCTCCAGCGATTTCTCCAGCACATCCGGCGTGCCCATCGGCTCGGACAGGATCTGCCCGGTGGCCGTGGCATCCCCCACATGCAGGGCGTTGTGCAGGCGAAACTCGTGCGGCTTCCAGCCGATTTTTTCCGCGCACACATCCATGTGCGCCTCCAGCGCCCACAAAGCCTGGGGCGCCCCAAACCCGCGAAAGGCTCCGTTGGGAAAGGTGTTGGTGCGATAAACGTGGCCGTCCACAAACACATTCTCGCAGCGGTAGCCCAGCGTGGTGTGCAGAATCCCGCGGTACATCACCACCGGACTCAGCGTGGTATACGCGCCGCCATCGAGCAGGAAATCCACATGCATGGCCGTGATGGTGCCGTCCCGCTTCAAGCCGGTGCGATGCTTGACCCAGACCGGATGCCGCTTGGTGGTGTAGAGGATGTCCTGATGCCGGTCGTAGATCAGCTTCACCGGCTTGCGGCACTTCATGGCCAGCAGCGCACAATAGCCCGCGATCAGGGTCGGGAACTCCTCCTTGCCGCCAAAAGCCCCGCCCACCGCCGTCTGTTGCACGCGGATTTTTTCCAGCGGCAGCTTCAGCGTAACCACGAGTTCGGGCGAAATGTAATACGGGCACTGTAGGCTGCCCTGCAGGAAAACACCGCCGTCCTCCTCGGGAATGGCGATCATGCCCTGGGGCTCGATGTAGAGCTGCTCCTGGTGCCCGGCCCAATACTCGCCCTCCACCACCAGGTCGGCCTCGGCCAGGCCCTTTTCCAGGTCACCCTTTTCGATGGTCTGTGCGGACAGGCGGTGCAGTTGCGCGGGGTCGGCTTTGTAGCGGGCCACCAGATCCTGCAGGGTCAGCAACGCAGGCTGGGCTTCGATCTCCGGCTTCACGTGCGACGCCGCCTCGCGGGCCAGCGCGCGGGACGGGGCCGCAATGAGGGCCACCGGTTCGCCCCGGTACTGGATCCAGTCGTGGGCGATAAACGGCATGTCGCGCCCGATCATATCCACGATGTTTTCGCCCGGAATGTCGGCCGGGGTGACCACGCACACGCGGTTCCAGTCAAACGCGGGATCAAA
This sequence comes from uncultured Verrucomicrobiota bacterium, assembly GCA_964441655.1. Classification (GTDB taxonomy): domain Bacteria; phylum Verrucomicrobiota; class Kiritimatiellia; order CAIVKH01; family CAIVKH01; genus CAYTVN01. Next base: position 53,320 of record CAYTVN010000001.1, read on the forward strand.
CACCAGCTTCTTCAACCGGCCGCAGGGTACGGGCGAACGCACCACCTCGGCGTACCAGCAATCCGGAACGGGCACGTCGTCGGCATACTGGGTCAATCCCCGGACCTTTTCGTCCGCGTCCACCCGCGGCACGCTCAGCCCCACCTGGTTATATTGTTTAGTTTCGGCCAACGTCATGATCTCGTCCCCGGCCCGCATACTGTACGCAGCAAAACCTGATCATGCAATGGTCAGAATCGGGGGGGGCGGCCGATGCGATCTTCTGTTCAAATGCACTCCGTCAGCCTATGCTGTCCTCGTGGCATCATGAGCAAGCAGGTTGAGTCCATCTTCGAGACGTTCAAAACCGGGGCCGGCCCGTCCAGTTCCCACAGCATCGGACCCCAGCGCGCCACCCGCCTGTTCCTCGCCCAGCTGAACCAGCGCCCGGCCCGCGTGCGCGTGACCCTGCTGGGCAGCCTGGCGGAAACCGGACGCGGCCACCTGACCGACCAGACCATCGGTTCCGCGATGGACGGAATCCCGCATGAAATTGTGTGGGACTCCACCACCCCCACCCCGCGCCATCCCAACACCATGACCTTTGAGGCCTTCGATGCCTCGGGCCGATCGGACCGGGTGTGGACGGCCTACAGCATCGGCGGCGGCTCGCTGGCCGACGACCGCGGCCCCGTGAGCGCCCAGCCGCCGGTCACCTACCCGCTGGCCTGCATCGCGGAGGCCCTGGCCCGCTGCGAGGCCGAACATCTGGCCTTCTGGCAACTGGTGGAAAAACTGGAGCAGGATCCTTGGCCGCGCCTGGATGCGGTATGGACCACCATGCGCAACAGCGTGGAGCGCGGCCTACGCAGCACGCAAACCCTGCTGCCCGGCTCACTCAAGCTACCGCGCCGCGCCCACACCACCTTCCTGCGCGCGCAGTCCCTGCAAAGCCCCCAGCGCGACCTGGCTCTGCTCTCGGCCTTTGCCCTCGCGGTGGCGGAGGAAAATGCCAACGGCGGGACCATCGTGACCGCGCCCTCCTGCGGACCCGCAGGCGTGGTGCCGGGACTGTTGTATTATTTCGAGACCGTGAAACAGACCCCGCGCGAGGAAATCCTGCGCGCCCTGGCCACCGCGGGCCTGTTCGGTTCCGTCATCCGCGCCAACGCATCGGTGTCCGGCGCGGAAGTCGGCTGCCAGGGCGAAATCGGGTCCGCCTGCTCCATGGCCGCCGCCGCCGGCTCGCAACTGTTGGGCGGCTCCCTGCGCCAGGTCGAATACGCCGCGGAAATCGGCATGGAACATCATCTCGGCCTGACCTGCGACCCCGTGGAAGGGTACGTGCAGATTCCCTGCATCGAACGGAACATGACGGCCTGCCTGCGCGCCTTTGAATGCGCCTCGTTTTCCCTGCTCACCGACGGACACCATCTGGTCAGCTTCGACGACGTGGTGGAGGTCATGTACCGCACCGGGCTCGACCTGCAGAGCGCCTACCGGGAAACCGCGCGCGGCGGCCTGGCCGCCTTGTGGCGCAAGCGCATGACCCAGCGCGAGGGCCCCGTGGTCACCACCAGGCCGGCCTGCTCGCCCAACGCGTGCGACTGAGCTGAATTATCCCGCGGTGGTTTTGGCCGCCAGCTGGGTCATAAAATTCTGCAGCCGGACGTTCAAGTTGTTGATGCGGTCCGTGGCCGCTTCGATTTCCGCTTCGTGATACGACTTCAGCAGGGCCTCAATCTGGTCCAGCGCCTGCTTCCGCTCCTGCTGCGCGCGCTGGGCCGTGGTGACGGCGGTGCGCGTTTCTTTTTCCTTCTCGTACCACAGTTGCTGCAACTGGGTGAGTCGCTCTTCCTGCTCGGCAATAATAACGCGCGCCTGGGCCAATTCGGCCTCGGCCGGGGAGGCCGGGGGCGGCACCGACAGCGCACTCAACCGGGCATTCAGGTCGGCCACCTGCTGCTCCAATTCCGACACGCGCGCCCGCGCCAGTTTCAGCTCCGTATCGTCCACCACCGGGGGCGGTGCGATCACGGGCGCCGCGGCAGGTTCCACGCTTTTTTCCAGCACGGGCGCCGGTGCCGGCGTGGCCGCGAGGGCGGGAACGGGGGCGGAGGCCGGAGCCGCGACCGGCGCGGACTCCGCCGGGGCAACCACGTTTTTGGTGGGAACCTTCTGCCCGCACTTGGGGCATTTTACATCCTTCATGATGCGCGCCGTCACCGCCCGCACCTTGAGCCGCGTGCTGCACGCCTCGCATTGAAGTAACACCATGTCATCTGCCATAAAAAATCCTCCGGTTGGCCCGGCAAAAATTAGCCGATGGCGGGCGAATGTCGAATGTAGAATGGAAGGTGCCGCCTACGCATACAATGTGTAGTTCGGATCATACATCTGCCCGCGCACATACTCTTCCAGATTGGCGGGCTCGGGCAGGGTGGCCAGGCCGCGGGCGAACGCCACCTGGGCCACCGCCACCGCGATGTGCGCCGAAACATCGCGAATCTTGCTCAGCGGCGGGTAAATGAGGCCCTGCTTCAAGTCCTCCTCCGAGACCAGGCCGGACAGGGTTAGCGCAGCCGCCGCAAACATCTCGTCCGTTATCCGGCTCGCTCCGCACACCAGGGCGCCCATGCCCACCCCGGGGAAAATATAGGCGTTGTTGCCCTGGCCGGGACGGTGGGTGACGCCGTTCAGCGTCACCGGCTCGAAAGGACTGCCGCTGGCGAAGATAGCCCGGCCGCCCGTCCACTGGTAGGCCTCGCGCGCCGTGCATTCGGCCTTGGAGGTGGGGTTCGACAGGGCAAATATCATCGGCCGTTCGTTGTACTGCGCCATCGCCTCCAGCACCTCGCGGGTAAACATGCCGGCCTGGGCCGACACACCAACCAGGGCGGTGGGTTTGAGGGCGTGAATGGCTTCGATCAGGGACCGCATCGGCGCGTGGTCGTGAGCGAAGGGTTGCTTGTGCGGGGTCAGGTCGTTCCGGCTTTTCACCACCAGCCCGCGCGAATCCACAAACCAGCACCGTTGGCGCGCCTCCCCCAGCGGCATGCCTTGAGCGGCCAGCGCGGTGGCCGTAAGTTCGCCGATGCCGATCCCCGCCTCGCCGGCGCCCAGGAACAGAATACGCTGGTCACGCAACGCCTGCCCGGTAATGCGAAGCGCGGAGTACAAGCCGGCCAGGCAGACCGATGCCGTGCCCTGGATGTCGTCGTCAAACACCGCGCTCTGGTCCTGATAGCGATGCAGCAGACGGAAGGCGTTGTGGTTGCCGAAATCCTCCAACTGGATCAGCACCCCCGGGAACAGCTGGCGGGCCGCATCCATGAATTCGTCCATCAACTCGTCATACAGCGGACCGCGCAGCCGCGGCTGATGCAGGCCGAGGTAATAGGGATCGTTCAGCAGGTCCGCATTGTCCGTGCCCACATCCACCGTGATGGGCAGGCAGAACGCAGGATGTATGCCCGCGCACGCGGTGTAGAGCGAGAGCTTCCCGATGGGAATGCCCATACCGTAGGCGCCCAGGTCGCCCAAGCCCAGGATACGCTCGCCATCCGTGACCACGATGACCTTAACGTTGCGGCGCGGCCAGTTGGCCAGCACCTTGCGAATCTGACCGCGATCCTCGGCGGTGATGAAAATGCCCTGGGGCCGCCTGAAGATGACGCCAAACTTGAGGCAGGCCTGCCCCACGGTCGGCGTATAGACGATGGGCATCAACTCCTCGAGATGGTCGGTCAGCAGTCGATAGAACAGCGTCATGTTGCGCGCCATCAGATCCATGAGATCGATGTAACGGTCCAGGTCGGACGAGCGCTTGCGCAAGTTCTCGATGTTGCGTCGCACCTGATCGGCCTGGGCAAACGGCCGGGGTGGCAGCAGGCCCCGCAGGCCAAGGGCGTCCCGCTCCTCCGCGGTAAAGGCGGACCCCTTGTTCAGGACGGGGTCGGTTAACAAATCCATACCGCGCGGAATAGCGTGCAATTGCTTAAACATGTTCCTGCCTCCAAGATTCAAAAACAAATGCGACCAAGTATCGGTATACGGGATGGGAGGCCCAGCCGGGAAAAAGAATGCGGGCGGATCGCCCTGATTCTGGTATCGGGGATCACCTGATCCCGGCGCGAAAAAGGGACGGAACCCCGCGGGGCTCCGTCCCTTCGTTCACAGGATGGGAATCAGATCAGGCGGTGGCAGGAGCCGGACTGTAGGTGGCGCTGCCGAACGCGAGCATGGGCAGGAATACGATGGGCAGCAGGAGCAGACCCACGCCGAATCCTGCGCCTTTGCCAAACCGCTCCGCCAGGGCCAGCATAACCAGGATACCGATCACCAGATTGACGCATAGGCTGAGCGAACCGGTGAACTGACCCAGGGCACCAGCACGCTAAGCCGAAACGATTAATTAAGCGCGCGCTTCAGCAAGTGCAATTTCTATAAAGCTTTGGATGTCTTGATTTGAAATGCCTCTGAGGGAAAGCGCATAGAGCGCCCCCTGCACGTTAACTACTATGTACCGTTCTTTGCTAACAAAGTACAAAGCGATAAATAGAAGGCCTAGTCCGAAAAGCCACAACGTCATTATACCGATAAGAATTAGAATCCAGTGGGATGTATATTCTATCCCAAGTGATGAAACATCCCTCAAGTTCGCTTCAAACGACACAATCCCTTTTGATTTAGCTGTGTATGTTTTGCCAACGCCCGAGAGTGTTTTATTCGTTAGTATAAGTGATGTTTTCGAAAAGCCTGCGCCTGACAATAAAGAGGTTGAGTACTTCTGCCCTACTTGAGCAATTACTCGGACATTGTAGGGTGACTGATCTTGCTGCGCGGTGAAGTTTTTGCCACAGCCGGGACATTGTACGGTCTGTCCGCTGACATCATCTTCACTTTCGAGAACTTGTTTACAATTCGGGCACCTGATTTTCATTTCTACTCCAGTTGTTTTGCGAACGAGTGGAATCAGGAACAGCAGCACCCACCAGCCCGGCTTGCGCCCGCCGTTGCTGCTGCTTGGTCTTCCATGATCGATCCCTCCAGGTTTGGTTTCGTTAACTCCCCGCGTCCGACATCCTAACAAATCCACCGGCCGGGCACAGGATCATTTCACGCCCCGAAAAGATCCAGCTGGTTGGGATGGCTGGCGCCTTTTTTCCCATAGCGGCGGGCCAGTTTGGGTTGGCCGGTTTCCTCGAACTCGCCCGCTTCGAGGTTATTTAAAATCTCGTGCGCGCGCTGGATCACTTCGGGCGGAAGGCCGGCCAGGCGCGCCACCTGGATGCCGTAGCTCTTGTCCGCCGCGCCGGGCACAATGCGGCGCAGGAAGGCGATGCGGTCCCCGCTCTCCCGCACCAGCACGTTGTAGTTCTTCACCCCCGGCATGGTCAGCGCAAGG
>CAYTVN010000002.1:0-45790 GCA_964441655.1 uncultured Verrucomicrobiota bacterium
GGCGGTCCGCCCGGCGTATGGGAAGTGATGGAGCAGAACCCCGCGACCATGATTTCCTTGGAAATTGCCTCGGATGATCCGGCGGGTCAGGTGGTGCTGCAACAGGCGGCCACCTCCACCTGCAGGTGGTCCATCCGGGCCAACTGGAACCTGATGTACTGGCACGCCCTGCCCATGGCAGCCCGGACGCTCCACGAACTGTGGCGCGAGGGCGAAGAGCGATTCCTTCAACGCCGGACCCCGTGCGCCAACTGTGCGCCCGTGACGTCTCGGCGTCTATATGCACCACCCAGCCGGCAGGAGATCAAGGCATTCACCCGCACGCAACAGGCCCTGATTAAATCCGAGCAGGCCATCGACAGCTCCATGATGCGGCAGTGGATTCTGCTGTATGATACTTCAGGCCCCGCCGACCGTCCTGACCTGTCCCGGTTCCGCAGGCTGACGCCACCACCTGACCGGGTGTGGGCGGATCCGTTTATTGTTCAGGTTAACGGACAAACTGTAGTGATGTTTGAGGAGCATATTCTTTCTCGTCCGCATGCCCATATCAGCGCCATGACCGTAGCGGAGGACGGTACCTTTGGCGCTCCGGAGATGGTGCTGGAGCGTCCGTATCATCTATCGTACCCATTCGTTTTCGAGCATCATGGACAGTGGTACATGATCCCGGAAACGCGAGGCCATCGCACGGTGGAGTTGTATATCAGCCGGGATTTTCCTCGGCGCTGGGAGCTTTGCCGCACCCTGCTGGACAACGTCGATGCCGTGGATGCCACCTTGTGGAAGGACGATCAGCGGTGGTGGATGTTCGCGGGCATCATTGAAAGCCGGGGGGCCTACACCTGGACGGATTTGCACCTGTACTACACCGATGATCCCGTGGAGGGCGAGTGGCGGCCGCATGCCCTCAACCCCGTGGTAGCTGACGTGAGACGGTCACGTCCGGCAGGCCGGTTGTTTCACCATAACGGCGTGTTGTACCGCCCGGCCCAGGATGGTTCGGTGCGCTATGGCTATGGCCTACGCATGCACGAGGTCACCGAATTAACCCTCGAAGGGTACCGCGAGCGGGAAGTGTACGCCCTGGCTCCTACGTGGGCGCCTGACCTTTGTGGTGTACACACCATCAATCGCGCGGGCAACATCACCATGGCCGACGCCCGTATCGTGCGGCCCAAACCTGACCGCCTCCAGCCCTCATGACCCATGCCTTACACGTAATTGTCCGATCCGCCGCCGAACGCACGGCGGACTATTGTTGCGCTGATCTGGTCCGACAAACGACCTCTGCCCAGGTCGAACGGATTGAATCGGCGCCCTTCTGGCGCACGCTCCGGGAGGGGTTGGAACACGGCCTGGCTTCTGGGTCTGAATGGGTGCTTTCGGTTGATGCAGATGTGATCCCAGCTCCAGATGCCGTCCAGCGCATCCCAGCCTGCCTGGAAAAAGCTGACGCCGAGGTGGGCGTGATCACCTGCCTGATTCAGGACAAACTCATGGGCGGCATGCGGTTTGGCGGGGTGCGGATTTACCGTGCGCGAGCGATTCCCGTCCTGTTGGAGGTCATGCCGCCGCAAGGGGCGGATGTCCGTCCCGAAACGGCCACCATCAACCGTGCGGCCACGCGAGGCTGGCGCGAATTACAGGTTCCCGCGTTGCTGGGGATTCACGATTATGAGCAATACTATCGGGACCTTTATCGCAAGGCCTTCCTGCATATGCAGAAGCACGGTTACATGGCTGCACGCTTTCTGCCGGCATGGAAAGAAAAAGCGGCCCTTGATGCAGATTTCCGGGCTGTCCTGGCCGGCGCAGGCGATGCCCTTTTCGAGGTTTCGGAGGTGGATTGCGATGCCCGCCATTCGGCGTACAAGCCTGAAGCGGCCTTGACGCGCATAGGGCTGACGGAGAAAGGCCCCTTTTCATACGAAGCGCGGCGCTATGATGAAGAAATTCGTGCCTGGCAGGAAGCTCAGGATACCGGCAAATCGTCTCCCATCGCCCCGCCGGATCAACTGGCCTATGATCGCACATCGCCCGAGGATCAGGTGGTGCGGCGCCTTGAACGCATTGGAGATAACCTCAAGCTGTATGCAGGATTTTCGGGCAAGACCCGGGCCGCGGCCCTGCATCAGGTGCGTCGTGCCTTGTCGGATGTTGATCTCCTCGACACCTTCAGCGCGCCGGAGTTGCTGCAATATTTCAAAACCCGCATGATGCGACTCTTGAGGCGGAGATAGGTTTCTATATGGCCGCGCGCCCCTGGCTTTTGGTTCATATAGGCGTGATGGCTTTAGCCGCTCTATCGGCCGCTGTGCAGGTGGGTTGTTCAAAAAAAGCGTCTGTCGGTACTGTAGTATTTCTCGGCGACAGTATCACCGAGGAAGGTCATTTTGTTGACGATATTGAATCGGTTTGGCGGCTGAAAAAGAGCGGGGTGCCGGGTCGAGTCATATCCCTGGGCGTGGGTGGAGAAACGGTATCCGGATTGACGGAACCTCTGTTCCCCGGTGTACGGCCTACCGTGTTTTCGCGGTTGGATCTGGTGCTCGCTCGCCACCGCCCCGCCTGGGTCGTGGCCTGCTATGGAATGAATTGCGGCCTGTTTCAGCCTTTTGACCAGAGTCGGTTTGCAGCCTATCAGGAAGGCATGGAGCATCTGATCCGGGCCACACGTGCGGCGGGGATCCGGCTTGTCATTTTGATTCCGCCACCCTTTGCGCGACCGGGACGCACCATGCCGGAAGGCGCAGATAGCGAGGTCCGCCGCCGCAGGGTTGAAGATGCGCACGCAGAAGCCCGGGCCAAGTTAGCGGGCGAACCCAAGCGCTACGGTTACTATGCTCCGTATGAGTATTATGATGACGTCCTCGCCGTATACGCCGATTGGCTGAGCACCCTGGCTGATCGCGAACATGTGTGGGTCGTGGACCTCCGCACGCCTCTGCTGGAAAGACGATCTGAAGCGTACGGTGACGATCCGGTGCATCCCAATCGCCAAGGCCATCGTATTATGGCGGAAACGTTTTTGAAGGCCTGGCCGGAAATCGCCGGGAACGATGAAAGACGGAAGACGGGGTCTATCCGGTCCCCATGAAAATCGGTCTGTTAACCCAGGAATATCATCTGGGGGAGAATCGTTTCGGCGGAGTGGGGCGGGCTTTCGGAAAAATCGCGAACTGGTTGGCCGATCATGGGCACGAAGTCACCGTGTATCTGCAGGATCGGACCACCCGCGAAACCGTGGAACGACCTGGATTGCGGGTGGTGCACGTGGCACCGATCCGCCGCTTGCACTGGCGGTTGCACCCCCTGATCGACCATCTGCCCGTGCTGGCGCGCAGTTGGTTGTGGCATGAAGAGGTGAACCATGGTCTGGGGGAACGCATCCTGGCCGATTACCGGGAGGGCCGCATCGAGGTCCTGTTGGTCAACCGGGGCGTTACCGCGCCATCTTTGGTCACGGGTGGCAAACTACCCACGGTGGTGCGCATGCAATATTCGTATCTGCGCAAGCAACGCGTGGAACAGTTGCCGATCACCCTGATGGATCGCTGGCATGATCGCGTGGAGCGAGCGGTGATTCGACACGCCGATGGAGTGTATGCGCCGTGTCATTTTACAGCAGAATATGCCCGGGATTTTGCCGGTCGCGAGGTGGAGGTCATCCGCACCCCCATGTTTGAACTGCAACCAGCCCGCCCCTGGTCAGAGGTGCAGACGCGCTATAATTTGCCAGAGCGTTTCTATCTTTTCTGGGGTGGTCTGATCCGGGTTAAGGGGATCCATGTTCTGGCGAAGGCTTTGCCGCAGGTATTTAAACGTGATCCGGTGCGTCGGATGGTGATCGTGGGGTCGCGACGTTATGACACGGGCCGGGGCCGGACATCCGCAGATGATATTGAGGCCTTGCGGGATCGTTTCCCGGACCGACTCCAGCTGCTGCCCTCGTTGGATCCGCCGGAATTGTTTGCCATCATTCGGCAAGCGGATGTGGCAGTGCTGCCATCCATCATGGACAACCTGCCCAATGCTCTGCTGGAAGCCATGTACTTTGGGAAAGTGATTGTTGCCTCCCGCGGGGCCAGTCTGGACGAATTGATTGAGCACGAAAAAGAAGGGCTGCTGGTGACGCCGGGGCAACCTCGTGAGCTGGCGGATGCCATGGTCCGGGCTGCCACCATGAACGAAGGGGATCGCACCCGCATGGGCGCGGCCGCTGCGGTCCGGGTGCGTGCAGCGTGTGAGCCTGATCGGGTAATGGCGCAGGTGGTAGAATTATGCGCGGCGGCCGTGGAGCGGTATGCCTGCAGCGGGATGGCTCGTTCGGACGGAAAAACGGCATGACGAACCCTGTTCCCTTCGCGCGGTGCCGATTGGGATGGCTATTGTTTTTCCTGGGCATCCTATTGGTAGCGGGGTGTGGTTTGATCTACGCCAAGCGTGAAGGCGTGCGGCAGAAAATTGTGAAACTGCTTGAGGTTCGCATGCCGGAGATGCCAGCTGACTATACCTTCCCGGTTGATTGGATAGATCGAGCCCTCGTAAACACGGGTAATAACGCGAGACTAAAAGCCGTTTTTGAAAAAGCCGGGCGCGGGGAGGAAATCATTCTCGGTTTCATCGGAGGCTCCATTACCCAGGGCCTGGAGGCCTCAAGTCCGCAGACCCAGTATTCTGGGTATGTGCAGCGCTGGTTCACCAGTGTATTTCCGCTGGCGTCAGTTCGCGTTGTAAATGCCGGCATCAACGCTACCGGATCCGACTACGGGGCGGCGCGAGCCGCTCGGGATCTGTTGGTCCATGCTCCTGACCTGGTGGTGGTGGAATTTGCCGTGAATGACGCGGATACCCCGGAGGCTGCGGCTTCCTATGAAGGACTGGTCCGGCAGATTCTGGACAGCCCGAACCGCCCGGCCGTGATTCTGCTTTTTATGTGCAACCGTTGGGGGAACAACGCTCAGGCTTGGGAAAGCAGGATCGGCGAACATTACGGCTTGCCCGCGGTTAGCTATAAGAATCTGATCGGCCCGGCTCTCGAGTCCGGTCGATTGCAATGGTCGGATTTAAGCCGCGACAGTGTGCATCCCAATGATCGTGGACATGCCTTCGCGGGCAAATTGCTGCAGATCGTGCTGCAACGTGTGAAGGACAGCCAATCGATGGATGCAGCAGGGGAGCCGCCCAATCCCTTGATATCGGACCACTTTGCCCACTGTTCATTGTCCGAAGCCAACACGCTCACCCCCGTGGTGAATCGGGGATGGCGACTTAAAGAGGACCCGGAACTTGGAGTGGGGAAGAACTACTTTTTCAGCAGTGATGATCCCGGGTCTGTCATTGAATTCACTGCGCGCGGCCGCAGTTTGTACCTGTCGTATTGGAGGCTGAATGACGACATGGGCACCGTGGCGGTGTCGGTGGACGGACGCGCACCACAGAAGTTGGATGCCTGGTGTGCCGACACCTGGGGTGGCTCGCGTGCATCCCAGATGATTTGGACCGGGGACGCGTGCGGAGACCACCGCGTGCGGGTTGAACTACTAAACGAAAAGAATGAGGCCAGCGAAGGACATGCCTTTCGCATCCTCGGGTTGAGCGCGGCGGGTGTGGTCGATACCAATCGAACGACAAGCCCGAGCGGATGATCACTCATGCTCTTCAATTCCCTTGATTTCGTGATCTTCTTCGCTGTGGTGTACGGGCTTTACCTCGTGCTCAACCACCGGGCGCAGAATGTGCTGCTGTTTGTGGCCAGCAACTTCTTCTACGGTTGCTGGGACTGGCGGTTCCTTTCGCTGCTGTGGTTGACCATGGCCATTGACTATGCGTGTGCGCTGGTCATTCACCGCTCCTCGGACGAATCCGTGCGGCGGCGCTTCATCTTCTTCAGCATGCTCAGCAACCTGGGCATCCTGTTTCTGTTCAAATATTTCGGTTTCTTTGCGGACAGCGCCCAGTTCTTTCTCCATCAGCTCGGCATCGAAGTTGATTGGGTGACCTTGAATATCGTGCTCCCGGTTGGCGTCTCGTTCTACACGTTCCAGTCCATGAGCTACACGCTGGATGTATACCGGCGGCAACTCACGCCCACCGCGGATGTGGTGGATTTTGTAGTTTTTGTGACCTATTTCCCGCAATTGGTGGCGGGCCCCATCGAGCGCGCGAGTCATCTGCTGCCGCAGGTGCAGAAACCCCGGACCATCAAGTATGCCATGGTGCGCGAAGGCGCCTGGCTGATTCTGTTCGGTTATTTCAAAAAGGTGGTGATCGCCGACAACATGGCACCGCTGGTGGCGGCTGTGTTTGATCATCCCGCGGAGGCGCATGGCCTTTCCATCGCACTCGCCGTGGTGGCGTTTGCCTTCCAGATCTACGGCGATTTCTCCGGTTATACCGATATTGCGCGCGGCATCAGCAAGCTGATGGGTTTTGACATCATGCTGAACTTCCGCATGCCGTACTTCGCCCTCAATCCGCAGGATTTCTGGAAACGCTGGCACATCAGTTTGTCCACCTGGTTGCGTGACTATCTCTACATACCACTCGGCGGCAATCGCGGCAGTGAATTCATGACCTATCGCAATCTATTCCTGACCATGTTGCTGGGCGGCTTGTGGCATGGCGCGGCCTGGCACTTCGTGGCCTGGGGTCTGTTCCACGGCGCCTTGTTGATCGTGCACCGACTGGCCACACCAGTATTGAGCCGGATCCGGCCCACGGGCCGGCCCGGGCAGCGCCTGTGGTGGAGTATCCGGCTGACCACATTTTTCGTGTTCACGTGTTTCGGTTGGCTGCTCTTCCGCGTGGACCAGCTGGCCGACGTGCCGCTGCTTTTGAGCCGCATGATGAGTCCGTTTGCCTGGAACGGCAAAATGGCGTTGTTGACCATGGCTTGTCTGTTGCCGCCTTTGCTCCTGGTGGATGTGCTGCAGGAGCGGAGCGGTGACCTCATGGTGGTTAAGCGCTGGAAGGCACCCGCCCGCCTGGCTCTGTACGGCGTGTTGTGCGCTTATATCGTATTGACCGGATGGGTCGAGCGCATCGAATTCATCTACTTTCAGTTTTGAACGGCCCCTTTATGTTTAGTGCGGAATACCTGCAGGCCTATCGCAACCTCCCGTGGTCCATCCGTCGTTGGCACATCGTGTTGGCGGTTGTTTTCGTGCTGATCCTGACGCTCGGGTCAGAGCTTCTGCGGGTTACCAGCGGGCGCAAGTCCACTCCGGCAGAACCCTACATGTCGTTGGTCAACGACGACCTTGAGGTCATTTTCGCCGGATCATCGCACATCGGATACGGCATTGATCCGCGCCTCTTTCACTTGAGGGGCATGAATATCACGGCGGGCGCTTTGAGCTATGAAGGCATGGAGATAATCCTGCGAAAATTCATCGATCGGGCCCCGAATTTGAAGGTGTTGGTGGTGGAGGCGGGCATTGTTCCGTTGCGGGTGGACACCATGGCTCGCTTGGATGGTGATTATCGGTCGCTATACCGGCTGGGCCTGACCACCTTCGATCTGCCCCTGGGGCCTTACCAGAAAATCATGCAATGGGTGCGAGAGTCGCGTCTGTTGTACCCGATTTACTTTACCGATCGATGGTCGCCCTCCTTGCTTGTCTGGGGAACGCGACCGTTGGGCAGCGAGGGGGAGGGACGGCTTGATACACGCGGTCATAGTTCGTTGGACCGTGTCATATCTGAGATCAATGATGGTGCGGTGGTCGTTGAGCATCATCGCAGCGATCATCTGCGCATAGACCATTCAGCCTATAATCTGCCCGCCTTGCTGCGCATCATGGACTTGGCGCAACAGCGCAATTTGCCCGTGGTTTTCTTCCGCACCCCGCACCATGCCTCCTATCTCGACCTGCGTCCGCCCGAATGGGAGGCGCAATATCAGCAGATGATGGCGGTTGTCCGGGAACACATGCGACCGGAGTTGTTGCATGTGTTGGACTGGGAACGGCATCCCGCCTTTCAGACCGGGCATTTTGCCGATGCCGACCACTTGAATGCACGAGGTGTGGTTTTGCTGCGGGATCTGCTTGATCCAGAACTGCAAGCGGCTGCGGGTATGGCCAAGGAAGGAAACTGACGCCATGAAAGGTATCATGCATGCCCTGCGTGGTGCGCCATTGCGAAGCTGGTGGTGGTCGCTCCGGCTGGGCTCGCGCGCGGTGCGGTTGTATCCCGGGCTTCACGTACATGTGGGTGAGCTGGCCCGCGTAACCGGTGATGGACAACTTGAACTGGGCGTGGCCTGGCCCGGCCTGCCTTATCGCCCGAGTGCCTTCAAGCTGGGGGAGGCTGCGCGGTTGGAATTGCTAGGTGGTATGCAGGTGTATTCGGATTGTCTGATAACGGTGGCGCCCCGGGCCACCTTGTCCCTGGCCAGTGGCTATGCCAACTACGGTTTGCGCTTGGAGTGCTACCAGTCGATTCGCATCGGGTATGGCGTGGCCATTGGTCCGGAGGTCATGATTCGTGACAGTGATAATCATTCGGTGGATGGCAAGGTCGCCACCGCGCCCGTGGTGATCGGGAACCAGGTCTGGATCGGAGCACGTGCCATCATCCTCAAAGGGGTTACCATAGGAGATGGGGCGGTGATCGCCGCGGGAGCCGTGGTAAGTCGTGATGTACCGGCGGGAGCTCTGGTCGGGGGCGTGCCGGCCCGTGTGCTCCGCGAGGGTGTGCGGTGGCGGAATGAAAGCTGAAGACTGAAGATGTCCAGTATGCGAATTGTCCTGGCTACCCTGGAATATCCGACCGAACCCTATCGGGCCGGCGGCATGTGCTGGGCTTTTGGCAAAATAGCCAGCGGACTGAAGGCGCAGGGACATGATGTCGCCGTGGTGGTGCCCGCGGAAAAAGCAGGCCTCGTTATCGATGCGGCCGGGGTGCCGGTGCACCGATATGAAATTAAATCGCACCTGCCCGCCCGTCTTGAGGCCGCACTCTCGTGGCGTCTCCCCCTCGGAGTGGTGCACTATAACCATGCCTGGTCGTTGTATGGGGCTTTGGATGAGGTGGACCGCGAAGGGTCGATTGATCTGGTGTTGGCGGTGGCTTCGCCGGAATCGTTTATCGCGGCGGGTTCTCGCCGGTGGCGATATGTGTGCCGCGTTTCTGCCTACCGCCTGTTCTGGGTCATCAGCAACTTTTTCCCCGTGACGAACGGTTATTTGTTTGAAGATTGGATGATGGTCCGGGCTTGTGCATGGGCGGACGCCCGTTATGCGCCTTCCGCGATTCTGGCCAACGTGTTTCAGCGGGTTGGCTGTGGGGATACGGCGGTGATTCATACGCCCATGACCAAGGTCGCGCTGGCCACGCTCACCCCCGATGTACGCGAGCGAATGCCTGGTCGATTTGTGCTGTTTTACGGAAGTCTGCAGGGGACCAAAGGCGCCCATCTGCTGGCCGATGCCATGCCCGCCCTGTTGGGTGCCCATCCGGATCTCCATGTGGTTTTTATTGGCCGAGACCTTACATCGCCCGGATTTGGCAGCATGCGCGCCTATATCGAACGGGCGTTGGCGGCGTTTCCAGACCGAACGCATGTGCCGGGCGTACTCGAACAGGCCGAGGCTCTACAGTATGTGGCGCGGGCGGAGTGGGTGGTATTTCCCTCGGTGATGGATAACCTGCCCAATGCTCTGCTGGAAGCCATGTATCTGGGCCGGCCTATTGTGGTGACTCGCAACTCGGGCACCGATGAACTGGTGACGGATGGTCGGAATGGTCTGGTCGTGGACTCCAACGATATGGTCGCCCTGCGCGAAGGTCTTCGGAGAGCCCTGGCCATGAACCGGGAGCAGCGGGAAAGCATGGGGGAATGTGCGCGGGAAACCGTGACGCGCGAGTGTGATCCCGAAAAAGCCGCCCGCGCGTTGGAAGACTTGTTGGGGAAGGTGGCCTCTGCACCTATCGGTTGGCGGGCTTCCTGGTTGGCCATGGTTTTGCGCCTCGGGTGGCTGCGCTTGTTGTGGTTGTGGCGCGTCATCCGCATGTGCAGGTGGGGCGCATCCCGACGCGCTCTCGGTCGATTGCAGAGTCTGTGCCTGGACTATCTTCCGGGCGTAAAATTCGAATTCAAACCCTAGCTCTGGCCCCGCATTGAGTACGTCTTCTTCGTCAACACCGGCCGTGACGGTCTTGTTGTCCAGCCATAATGGCGAGAAGTATCTGCGCCAGGCGCTGGACAGCATGGCGGGGCAGACGTTTTCCGATTGGGAATGGATTCTGGTGGATAACGCCTCGAACGACGGTACCGCCGCGATCATGGACTCCTATGCCGCGACATTCCCAGGGCGCGTGCAGGTGCTCAGAAATGACAGGAAATTGGACTTGGCCGATTCGCTGAATGTCGGGCTCCGGCGTGCCCGCGGTCGATATGTCGCGCGTATGGACGATGATGACCTGTCCCAGCCGGACCGGTTGGCGGCGCAGGTTTCAGCCATGGACCAGGATCCGGAGTTAATGTTGGTCGGAACCCTTGCGCGCCGCCTGCACGAGGACTCTGGAGTCATGGAAGATTATGGGTCGATGCTTGATCCGGCACGGTTGAAAATAGCGTTATGCTGGTTTAATCCATTTATTCACACCTCGATCATGATGAGGAGAGTGGCTCACGATGGCCGTTGTGTTTCCTATCCCACTGCATACTCCTATGCTGAAGATTATGGCATGTGGGCGGAGCTGGCCCGGTTGGGACGAATACGCATTCTGCCGCAGCGACTGATCACCTACCGAAAGCGGGGGGGCGGAATGACCGGCACAGGCCGAGCCTTGCAGCTGGAGTCCACCCAAAAGGTCAGCGCCTGGTATAGCAAGGTGTTTACGGCGGGTTCTTCGTGGACCGATGCTACACCGGAGGCGATGCGAGAAGCTTTGGAGGAACCCTCCATGCCGACGGCGTTGCGAATTGCCCACGTCCGTGAAGCATTCCGCGCGGCTGGACGTACGCCGGGGACCACGCATGCGGAACAGCAGGCGGCATTTCGTGACTGGGCTGAGGCTTTTCTGGACCAACTGGCATGGTCGCAGCTGTTGAGGGTGGAGGCGATTCGCTTGGCGTGTGCGTGCGGGGGTGCGGCCGGTCTCTATGTACTCCGGCGGGCTGCCCGAAGGATGGGGGTTCGTAGTGTCGCATCCGGGAGACGACCCTTTGCTGAGGAGGGAAGACCATGAACAAGTCTCTCCCTGCCCAGATGCTTCGTCCCAGGGCCCTTATCCTTCGCTGGGCCAGTGGATGCGCGATGGCCCTGGCCCTGGTGGTGTGGGTGGGCGGGTACTTCCTGGACAGTTACCCCTCAGCCGTGTGGTCAGAGGCGGTGTCACGCCGAGTGCCGCCGGAGGGAGGAGTTATTCAGTGGCGACGCGAAGGCTGGGCGACCACCCGCTTCTGGAAATACGGCATCAGCGGGGTGGATGAGCGGTGTATGTCAGCGAAGGCGCGCGTGCTGATCTGGGGCGATTCCTATGTGGAGGCGCTCCAGGTGAATGACGGAGACAAGGCGGCGCAACAGGCCACGCATTTGTGGAGCGAACAGGGTCGGTCGGATCTGGTGGCATTAGGGGTGGGAGTGTCGGGAGCGTCGGCGGCCGATTATTACTTTGGTTTTGATTTGTATGAAAAACTGCTGGCCCCCGTTCCGGTGCATGTCGTCCTGGTATCTCAACTTGAGGATTTTTATCCCGACGAAAACTCCCACGAACTGGCCCGGTTTGTATCCGAGCCGGACATGCACTTCGTACCTTTTGCCCGCCCGCCGACCTCGTCGTATGAGCAGACCATCAACTGGTATCACCGGTACCGGTTACAGGCCTACAAGCAGTTGAAGGATGCGGTGGTCGGCGGTAATGGGAAGCAACCCTTTTGGCGGCGCGCACAGTGGCGGATGGGCCCGCGGAAGCCGTCGCTCAAAGCTGGCGGGGAAACCCGGATATCACTGGCTACGCCCGAACAAATTGATGCCGCATTCGATTTTGTGTTCACCAAGTTTCGCGAGAAAACCAGCCGCCCTATCTTATTTGTCTATTGCCCGGCCATTCCACGCATCGCCCAAGGCGAAATCCTTCGGGTGGATGAAGAACGTGACTTGGCGCTTCGATTCAAATCTGCCTGTGAGCGGCATGGGTTCGGCTTTTTCGACATGGGTCCAACGTTTCTTGAATCGTATGACCGGACGGGCCGGTTCCCGCGTGGTTTCGCCAGTACGCGGCCGGGGCGGGCACATTTTAATCCGCTTGGGCACCGCCTGGTGGCGGAAGCCATCGTGCGGGAAACCGCTCCTTTTGTAGCGCCATGATATTCAATCAGATTGAATTTGTGCTGTTGATGGTCGGGGTCTTGCTGTTTCACGCCCTGGTGCGGAATCAGGTGGCCCGTAGGCGGTTCTTGCTTCTGACCAGTTATTATTTCTACGGGTACTGGGATTGGCGATTCCTTGGTTTGATGACCAGCACTATCACCGTGGATTACCTGGTCGCCCGGGCGATCCATGCACAGTCCGACCCCGGTATTCGAAAGCGACTGCTGTTGGTCAGCCTGGTCGTCAATCTGGGCGTTCTGGGCTTCTTCAAGTACTTCAATTTCTTCATCGCCTCAGCCACCCCGTTGCTGCAGGCGCTGGGACTTCACCCGCATACGCTGAATTTGATTCTGCCCGTGGGTATCTCCTTCTTCACCTTTCAATCTCTGAGCTACACCATTGACGTATACCGGCGACACATCACGCCCTGCCGTCACTACTTGGATTATGCCCTCTACGTCTCGTTTTTCCCCCAACTGGTGGCCGGACCCATTGTCCGGGCATCGGAGTTTCTGCCGCAGTTGGAGCGCCCTTCTGCCATCACCTGGACCCGAGCCTTTGAAGGATTTCGTCAGTTTGTGTTCGGATTCTTCAAGAAGGTGTTCATCGCGGACCGGATCGCCCCCTTCATTGACAATTGCTTTGACCACGCCGGGGTAATGTCGGGTACGACCTTGTGGCTGGCCGTCGTGGCCTACGCGATGCAGATCTACTGCGACTTTTCCGGCTATTCGGACATGGCCATCGGGTGCGCGCGCATGTTGGGTTACGACTTTTCCCGCAACTTCAACCTTCCTTACCTTGCGACCAACATTACGGAGTTCTGGCGGCGCTGGCATATCTCGCTGTCGAGCTGGTTGCGCGATTACCTCTATATTCCGCTGGGCGGCAACCGCCGGGGGCGCGGACGCACGTATATAAACCTCATGTTGACCATGATCCTCGGTGGCCTGTGGCACGGTGCATCATGGTCGTTTATCTGGTGGGGCACGTTGCATGGGGTAGGCCTGGCCAGTCATAAATTGTATATGGAATTCCGCGGTACACGCACCCCCGCCAGGCTCCCGGGCGTCCTGCTGTCGTGGTTGGCCACCATGACCCTTGTTCTGGTGGCCTGGGTGTTTTTCCGCGCTAATAATATGGATAAGGCGTTGGGCATCCTGACCAGCATGTTTACGCTGGCCGATGGCGTGGCGTGGGCGCACCCGTTTGTTCTACTGGCGCTCAGCTTGCTGGCCCTGCAACATCTTGCCGCCTGCTGGGGGTGGCGAGGTGAGACCGCCTTGACGGCAGATCGCTGGTATACGCCGGTCATCCTCTTCTTCCTGCTGGGCCTGGCCATCCTGTTTTATCCAAAAGGCTTCGCCCCCTTTGTTTATTTTCAATTCTAGCCTGCGCCACCAAGGAACAGCCTGAACGCTTTTTCTACCACGTTTATCTTCCCCATTGGGGAAACGCTGGGCGGAGCCAACATCTGGTCGGCCCGTATGTGTGGCCACCTGGCTTCGATCGGTCACCCGGTGGCCGCCGTAGTGCATGCCAACCCGGGTTGGCATCCGGACGCCCGGCTGCCCATGCCGGACTCCATTCGACGCCTGTCTTGCGGCGGCCCGCCGGTGACGGAAGCCAAGCGGTCAGACCTGGCGGCGTTTGCCGAGGTGTACGGGAAAACCCTGCCCGCCATCGTGGTGCCCAACTGGAATGACGTTTCGTATGCGGTGTGTGCTGCTTTATCCCAAACCCGCGCGGACGATATCCGGGTGCTGGGCGTCGCGCACGGGAACAACGAAAGCTATTATGGGACGTTGACCCGCTACGAACCCATCATTCATGCGTTTATCGGGGTCAGCGATGAAATCGCCGCCGAGTTAATGAGGCGACTCCCGGATCGGAAGGCCGATATCTATACGCGCGCCTGTCCGGTTGATGTACCCGAGGTGCTGGACCGCGCGGTGACAGACCGTGACCAACCCTTGACCATTACCTATGTCGGACGGCTGACCAATCACGAGAAAAAGGTGTCGAATCTCGCGCCGTTGATGGCGGAGTTGAGTCGGCTGGGGGTGGATTACCGGTTTCGAATTATCGGCGAGGGCGGCTACCGGGCCACCTTGATGCACGAGATTTCGTGTCTGCCGCCCGAAGCGCAGGCCCGGGTGACCGTGGAAGGTGCCTTGGCCCCGGACCAGATCGCGAAGGTGTGGCAGGCCACCGATGTGTGTGTGCTGGTGTCGGATTCCGAGGGAACTTCGATCTCCATGCTGGAAGCCATGTCCGCCGGTTGCGTGCCCGTGGTCACGCGGGTCAGTGGTGTGGCGGCCGTTATTGAAGAGGGCGTTAATGGTTTCGTGGTGGATCGCGGTGACATGCCGGCTATGGCGCGAGTCATCGCCAATTTGGCACGTGATCGGAGTCGGCTTTCCACCGTGGGACGGACCGCGCATGCCCGGGTTTTGGCGGATTATTCTTACGAACACTATGTACCTTGGTTTATGGAACTGTCCCGGCGGTTGGCCCAGGCCTCCGCGCGGCGTTGGCCGGCGGATCAGCCCTTGTTGCCACCGGGGCCCGGCTTCGCAAAGATGGCGTGGAATCGGGCGAAAAATATGCTGCACTACCTGTTGAACCGGGGTTAAGCGGCATCTTCATTTCGGATGGTTGTCGTGGCGTAGTCCGGACGAAGTAAGAACATTATGAGCGATCAAACTGGCGGCATAGAACTCAGCATCGTGATCCCCTGTCTCAATGAGGCAGATACCCTTGGCACCTGTCTCAAAAAATGTCAGACGGTGATTGCCCATCATGGATTGGCCGCCGAGGTAATTGTCGCTGACAACGGGAGCACGGATGCCTCCCTGGAAATCGCCCGCTCCTTCGGGGCCCGGGTGGTGCCGGTCAGCAAAAAGGGATATGGCAGCGCCTTGATGGGCGGCATTGAGCAGGCACGTGGCCGCTTTATTCTGATGGCGGATGCCGATGACAGTTATGACTTCCTGGAAACCTTCAAATTCCTGGAGAAAATTCGCGAGGGCTACGATCTGGTGCAGGGCTGCCGTCTCCCGTGGGGCGGGGGGACCGTCAACCCGGGGGCCATGCCGTGGTCCCACCGGTGGATTGGCAACCCGATGTTTTCCATCTTTTGTCGCACCTGGTTCGGCGCTCCCATCCACGACGTGTATTGTGGCATGCGCATCTTCAGCAAGACGTTCTACCAGTCGCTCGACCAGCAATGCACGGGCATGGAATTCGCGACGGAAATGATCATCAAGGCCAGTTTATTCAAGGCGCGGATCGCGGAGGTGCCCATTACGCTGCACAAGGACGGGCGCATTGCTCATCCCCCGCACTTGAAAACCATCCGGGACGGCTGGCGCACCCTGCGCTTCTTCCTGCTGTACAGTCCGCGCTGGCTGTTCCTGATCCCGGGCGCCCTGCTCATTCTGCTGGGCCTGCTGGCCTATGCTTTGGCCCTGCCGGGAGTCGTGATTAACGGCATTACCTTTGATTTGCACACCCTTTTGTATGGCAGCGTGATGATGGTGTGTGGCTACCAGTCGATACTATTTGCGGTTATGACAAAGACGTTTGCCATGAACGAGCGGTTGATGCCGGAGGATCCCCGGTTGCTCAAGTTCTTCAAGGTGTTTTACCTGGAGCGGGGAGTAACCCTGGGCGCCCTCGCATTTCTGGTGGGCCTTGGAGTGCTGTTCTGGTCGCTCAACGTGTGGCGATTAACCGGTTTCGGCCCCCTCGATTATGCCTACTCCATGCGGCGGGCTATTCCGTCCGCGTTGCTGATCATCCTTGGCTTCCAGACCGTGATGTTCAGTTTCTTTGTAAGCATCCTGGGCCTGGCGAAACGATGATGAATACGGATCCCAACCAGACATTTGACGCCTACTCGTCGAACTACGACGAAGCCTTGCAGCGCGGGGTTTCTCTCTCCGGAGAGGCCAAGGAGTACTTTGCGCTCCACCGGATCCAGTGGTTGCGCCAAGTGCTGCCGCGGTCCCCGGACGGATTTCGTGTGCTCGATTTCGGCTGCGGTACCGGCACCTCCGGTCCCTATCTCCTGGACCATCTGGGGGCCCGCGAGGTGGTAGGGGTGGATGTCTCCGCGGGCTCCATTGACATGGCTCGCCAGTTGCATCATCGGCCCGGTCTCCGGTTTACCACGCAGGCGGAACTGGATCCCGCAGAGCGATTTGACCTGGTGTTCTGTAACGGCGTATTTCATCACATTCCGCTGGCCGAGCGCGCCGGCGCGGCCCGTTTTGTAGCGAACTGTCTCAAGCCGGGCGGCTTCTTTGCCTTTTGGGAGAACAACCCATGGAATCCCGGTACGCATTGGGTTATGGCCCGGATTCCTTTTGATCGCGATGCCATCAAGCTGTTCCCCCGCGAGGCCGTTCGCTTGGTTCGGCACTCGGGGCTCGAGCGGATATCGGTCACCTTTGCCTTTATCTTTCCGAAGATTTTGTCCGCGCTGCGTTGTCTCGAACCCGCTCTGTCCCGCCTCCCGCTGGGTGCCCAATATCAGGTGCTGGCCCGTAAACCGGATGGCCATGCAGTATCCAGGCAGAGCTAATCCAGTTTTCTAACGAATCACGATGGAACCCACGGCTAACCTCAGAAAGACAACCGACCGGATACTGGTGGTGGTCTTGGCCCTGATTGCGCTGGGCTTCCGGCTGCTCGCAGCCCGGTCTGCGCATCCCGCGTGTGGCGACGCCCTGCACTTTATCGAATTTGGCTGGCGCCTGGCGCAGGGCGATCTGACAGGTCTCTCAAATTATTGGAGCCAGGGCCAGATTCTGGTGGCCGCCGCGGCATTCCTGACCGGCCTCGATCCACAGTTGACCCTTCAAGCCACCACCATGGCTGCCGGAACGCTCGCCGCATCGTTGCTTTACCTGCTGGCGCGGCGGCTGGATGCGTCGGTTCCAACCGCTGTGGTGGCGGGTTTGCTGGTGGCCATAAACCCGTTTCTCATCAACCTCTCCATCACCGGATACTCGGAAGTACCCTACCTGACCGGATGGCTGGCGGGATCTGTGTTTCTGCTGTCTGGCGGTGCGGGCTGGCGTCGCATTCTGACCGCCGTGCTGGCCGGGTTCGGTTTCGGCGCTTCGATCTACTTTCGTATGACGGATGCCATTATCTTGATTGGTTTGACCCTGGCCAGCTATGGCGCGCTGGAGTGGTTGGTCAGGAAGTGCAGCCTCAAGACGGTCGCGGGCCGCCTTCTGTTGGTGACGGCGGTCATCCTCGTGGCATTAGCACCGCTTTCCTATCATGCCAAACGGGTCTCCGGTTCCTGGCTCCCCAGTTCTTCGAAGGTACACACCATCGTGATCGGCGCGGATGCGTATGACTCGAAGTGGATGTATGGGCTAAACGTGGAGTATCCCTGGCAAAAGCGCGTGGCGGCCTATGAGCAGCAAGGCCTGGTGGGCTACCTGTGGGAGAATCGGGCGGACGTCATGCATCGTTCCGCGGGCAACCTGGCCAACATCGTTCGGCTTACCTCGGCAGATCTATTTCCGGCTACGGTACGGCTGGGGCCACTGGCCTTCCTCCTGGTTCTGGCCGGTTGCACGGTGGCCGCGCTGGCCGTTCGCAATTGGAAGGTGACCGTGCTGGCGTTGTTGTTGCTGGCGGCGCATTCGCTGGCCCTCTCGATCTATTTCATTTTCCCGCGTTACATGGCCACCACCGTCACGCTCCTCAGCTTGGTGCTCGCTGGTGGGGTGGGGGCCGTGCTGCAGTCATCCCTCGGGCGTGCGCGCGGAATTGCCGTGGGCGTTTGTATCGTCTATCTGGCGGTGACCGCGCGAGCTGCGGCCGATGCCTTCCATTTGGAGTTCATGTGGTATCACTATGCGCGCTGGGTCGCGGTGGCGGATGATCTGGCCCCCCTGCTCAAGCCGGGTGAAGTGTTCATGGCCCAGGGAGCCAGCGTCATAGCACAACGTATGGGCATCTACGACCGGGAACGATTTCTGGAGGTGCCCTATGAGGACATGGACACCGTGGCGCGTTTGTGCGAGGAAAAGGGAGTGCGGTTGGTGGTCGCCTCGGATGGCGTGCGCCCGCATTGGCCCATCAGCGAAGCGGTGCGGAACAGCACCGCCCTTCCGCCGTCGTGGCGGGTGCTGCGGGAGTGGAAATTTGATGGTGATCCCTGGGTAAATCCCAGCGAGCGCATGGTGCTTTTTGAGTATCAGCCCGAAAGGTTGCAGGTCGAGTCCTCCGAATCCGGTCGGCCATGACGAATATGAATACCAGCCATAAAACCAAACCATCCGCCCTCTACGACAATGCCTTCTTTGAGCCGTTTATCGAAGGCGCGGGTTTATCCGCAATGAAGATATTCTCCGTACTCCATGAGTACTATCAACCGGAGCGTGCTGTGGATGTCGGGTGTGGACGGGGAGCCTGGGTGGCCGCGTTGCGCAAGTCGGGCGTGGGACAGGTGGTGGGCGTGGATGGAGATTATGTGGATACGGACGCGCTACTGTTCCCCAAGAGCGACTTTGTGCCGATGGATCTTCAGGCCCCCGTCGGGCTGGACCAGAAGTTTGACCTGGCACTCTCCATGGAAGTAGCCGAACACCTTAATCCCACCTCATCGTCTGCCTTTGTGCGTTTTCTGGTTTCCCTCGCCCCGGTGGTTCTCTTTTCCGCGGCCATTCCCGGGCAGCCCGGGGTCGGGCACATCAATGCACGCTGGCCGTCGTTCTGGGTGCGCGAATTTGAAGCCCACGGCTACCTGGCCCTCGACTTTATCCGGCCCCGCCTCTGGCATGACGAATCGGTGTATTTGCATTACCGGCAAAATTCGCTGGTGTTTGTCTCCGCATCCGAACTGAGCGGAAATCCCAAGCTCGCGTCCCTGGTCAATCAACCCCGGGCCAATTGCCTGACCTTGGTGGACGAGGGAATAATTGAACAGCAAATGACATTGCGCGAAACCTTTTCCCGCCTGCCGGGTCAACTCCGGCGCTGGCTGTTTCGGCCTTGATGGATTACGTGCCCGCGAAATACCGCCTGGACTGACTGCCTATGCATCCCAAATTTCTTGACCTGCTGTGCTGCCCCAAAACTGGTCAGCCCCTTTCGTTGCAGGCTGTAACCACCGATTCACATGGGTGTGTGATAGAGGGCTCACTTACCTCGGTCGATGGGATTGTCTATCCGATCAAGGGGCGGGTTCCCCGCTTTGTGGACCAGGAATATTATAGCGGCAGTTTTGGTTACGAGTGGTCCCGGTGGCCCCGGGTTCAATTCGACTCGGAGAACGAAGGCGGCCCCATGGCCGGGGAAACGACACGGATGTGGGAGCGTATTACACTCTCCGAAGCCGAGGATTTGCGGGGCAAGTATTATGTGGAGTTTGGTTGCGGCCCCGGCCGGTTTCTCGATGTTGTGCGGCGAAAGGGCGGATATGCTGTTGGCATTGACATGAGTATTGCGGTCGAGGCGGCGGCCCGGAATTTTTCGGCCGACTCCGATGTCCTGATCGTGCAGGGCGATATCACCCGTCCGCCCTTCCGGGAGAATGTCTTTGATGGCGGGTTTACGATCGGCGTCCTTCATCACACGCCGGAGCCCGCCCAGGGTCTTCGCCAACTGGTCAAGGCCGTCAAGCCCGGTGGATGGATCGCCTGTGCCGTCTATCGCAAGGGCGGATTCTATGATCTGCCGTCGGTCCACCGGTACCGGCGCAATCATTTACGCATCCGCAAGTGGCTGGGAAATCGACCCGCCCTGTATTACTCCTACTTTTCTGCGTACGTGTTGTATTTTCTGCATCTTTTTTTATACCGCCTGAAACTGGGTTCCATCGCCGAGTACCTGTACCGGAATTGGTTCGTGATCGTGGAGCACCCCAACGCCCGCTGGCGTGTGTTGGATACCTTTGACGCCATCACGCCGGAAATCGCCACCAATCATACCGGGGATGAAGTACGGACCTGGTTTCAGGCGGCAGAATGCCGCGATATTCGCGATAGCAAATGGACGACCTCTGCATTGGTTGCCCGCAAACCGCTGGGCTGAGGGTGCGCCTCCGCAGGTTGCCCGCTCGCCCTGAACACGTGTGATCTACGCCATTCTTCATGATGTGCGCACCTATTGTGCGCGCTCGAGTTTCCCGCCCCTGCTGGAAAATCTCGATTGTCGTGTGGTGCCGTACCATGCCACGTGGGAAGCTGTACAGAGCAGAAGCTGGACCGCCGGGCATGCCTTGCGCCGGTGGGGGATGAATCATTACGGCAGCGAGTGGAATTGGCTGGTCCCGTATGCCCATGAGTGGCTGCTGGCGCGGGCCACCCAGGCGGCCGGTCGGGGGGATGTCATTCACTTTCTCATGGCGGAGTTCGCATCGCCCCGCCATCCGCGCTGGTTCAACCGCCACGGGGCCCGACTGGTGGGCACCTTTCATTGTTCGGCACGCCGGTTGGAGCAGGTGCTGGGGCGGTATCGGTGCCTGTCTGCCTTCGACCGGATTTCGGTGATGTCCGCGTCGCAGGTTCCATTCTTTGTGGCCCGAGGCTATCCTGCGGACCGGATACAGGTGACGCTGCACGGGGTGGATTCCGACTATTTCCATCCCGGCACCCAACCACGCGAGCCCCGGTCAGACGGGGCCCTGCGCCTCTTGCTGGTCGGCTCCACGGAACGGGATCATGCCTTTGCCGCCAGGGTGATGCGGCAGGTGCAGGCCGAACCTTTTCATCTTGAAGTGCTGACATCGCCGGTCAATCGCCAGGCCTACGAAGGATTGCCGAATGTAACCTGTTTATCCGGCTTGAACGACGCCCAATTGGTGGAGGTCTATCGCAGGGCGGACCTTCTCTTTATGCCGGTATTGGATTGCACGGCCAATAATGCGGTGATGGAATCCATGTCGTGCGGAACGCCGGTGATGGCCAACCGCGCGGGTGGAATACCCGAGTACGTGAAGGCCGACTGCAACTATCTGTTTGATCGGAAAGATGTGGATGAATGGGTGACCGCCTTGCGAAGGCTGAACGGGAACCGGGTGGAGTTGCTGGCTCGGCGCGCGGCGGTGCGGGCGTGGGCGGAGTCCTTGGACTGGCGCGTGGTAAAGAGCCAATATCTTGAGTTGTACGATGCAGTTTTAGCGCACGGACGATCAGCCGTGGGCGAGAGGAGATAACCTGAATGAAAAAGAATCTGAAACATTCCATGCTGAAATGGGCTCTTTCTAAAATTTACAGCGGCGAGGAGTTGGCCCCGTATGTGCGGGACGACATTCTGGCCCAGGCCATGTTTGCCAAGGGCGTGTTTCAGTACCGGCCGCACCCGGAAATCTTTGGCCCCTTGATCTCCTCGAACTACGATCCGGTCCGGATGACCGTGCTGGCCGCCGCCATTCAACGCGTGCAAGATAATCGGATTGTCGGCAGTTTCGCCGAAGTCGGGGTATACCGCGGGGACACCAGCCGCATCGTGCACGGCCTGGCTCCGGACCGAAAATATTACCTGTTTGATTCCTTCGAGGGTTTTGCTGAAGACCGGTCCACCGATGGCCGGTTCCGCGATACCTCGGTCGAGCAGGTGCTTAAAAAGTTGAACAACAGCCCGCAGGTGGTGCCGGTCAAAGGGTTTGTTCCAGGCACCTTCGGGCCTTATGCCGGGGAGACTTTCGCCCTGGTGATCATTGACCTCGATAAATATGAGGCGACCCGGGACAGCCTGGAATTCTTCCATCCCCGCCTGGCCCCCGGTGGCTACATCTTTTTCCATGACTACAACTCGCCGGAATCCAATTGGGGGGTCAAGCGCGCGGTGGACGAGTATATGAAGAACAAGCCCGACGCCCTCCTGGATATCCCCGATCGTTGGGGCTCGCTGGCGCTGTGCAAAGCGAGATAGGCGATGTGTGGAATAGCCGGAATTATTGATCACGCTCGGCCTGCTCCTGCGGACCTGCTGGGGCGCATGCTGGACCTCATCGTGCACCGGGGGCCGGATGACCAGGGTTCCCTTGTGCAGGGCCCGTGTGCCATGGGGATGCGCCGATTGAGCATCATTGACCTGGCGGGCGGTCACCAGCCGATTGCCAACGAGGATCGGACGGTCTGGGTGGTGTTTAATGGTGAAATCTACAACTACGTGGAGTTGCGGGCTGAGCTGGAGGCGCGCGGCCATGTATTCCAAACCCACACCGACACGGAAGTGCTGGTTCACGCCTATGAGGAATACGGGGATGATTTCCCGGCCCGGCTGAACGGCATGTTCGGCTTTGCCATCTGGGATCGTCGCCGCGAACGCCTGCTGTTGGCGAGGGATCATCTGGGCATCAAACCGCTCTATTGGTCGTACCGGGCCGGGCGTTTGGTCTTTGCTTCAGAACTGCGTTGCCTGCCCGCCGTCGGAGTGTCGCGCGAGCGTAACGACGCTGCGATTGCCGCCTATCTGCATCTCGGCTACATCCCACGCGAACAATCGCCGTATCGGGACGCTCAGAAATTATTGCCGGGATGGCGACTGGTGCTGGAGAAGGGCGGAGTACCCGCGGTCGCCCCCTTTTGGCGCTTATCGGATGCCTTTGACCGTGCGACGACACTTTCCGATGGTGCCGTGGCCGAGCAGGCAGCCTGGCTGCTACAGGATGCGGTACGGCTCCAGTTGCGGAGTGATGTTCCGGTGGGGACCTTCCTTTCCGGTGGGATTGATTCCAGCGGAATAACCGCTCTGGCGGCTCGGTTGGTGCCCACGCTGGATACCTTCGGGGTGGCGTTCCGCGACCACTATTTCGACGAAAGCGAATATGCCCGTCTGGTGGCCGGTCACTGCCGGACGCGGCACCATGAGCAGTCGGTTGATCCCGCCGCCCTGGTGGCCCATCTTGACACGCTGGCCACCTACATGGACGAACCGAATTCCGATCCGGCCCTGCTGCCCAGCTACCTGATCTGTAAATTCGCCAGAGAGCACGTCAAGGTGGTGTTGTCGGGCAACGGCGGGGATGAGGTGTTTGGCGGTTATGCGCGTCATTTGGATGCGCCCGCGCAGACCAGTGCCGTCGAAGCGTTCCGCCGACGCCTGCCCGCCGGCTTGCGGTCCATTCTTTTGCCACTGGTGCGCGGTTTGGGCGATCGCTCCCGCGTGCGACGACTGATGACCGAGGCAGACGTGATGGGGATGTCGTACTGGGTGGAGCAGGCCCGGCCCCCGCTCGCGGATGCTGTGACGCCATGGGCCGTGCGGGACTTCTCCGCCCTGAACTGGATCGAGCACGTCTACGGAGAGATTCACGGCGCCGACTGGATCAATAGCCGGCTGTACTTTGATTCCACCAACTACATGGTGGACCAGGTGCTGAATATGCTCGACCGCGCCAGCATGGCGGTGTCACTCGAGGTGCGCGTGCCTCTGCTGGATGTGCGGCTGGTTGAATTCATGGCCTCGCTTCCGGGGCCGGCCAAGATCAAGGGAGGCGGTTCCGGAAAGGCCGTGCTCAAGCAGGCGCTGCGACCCTATCTGCCGGATGCCATTTTCACCCGCCGCAAACTCGGCTTCGGCATGCCGCTGGTGAATTGGATTGTGGACGGAGCCCTGCGCGATCTGCTGGAGCAGTTGCCTTCGGGGCGATGCGCTCAAGCCGGTCTGTTGGATGGCAAGGCGCTGTCGCCGTTGCTGCGCAACCAGCAGATGTTGAAAGATCATTGGTCGTTTCTATGGAACCTGATGGTGTTGGAAATGTGGATGCGCAAGCACGGATGACCTTGGACGAAGGACCAGTCGACGCGTGAACGAAGAAGGCCACTATTCAGATTGCAGCACCGCCGCACCACGGGTTTCGGTGGTGGTGGGGACCTACAATTGTGCCGCTTTTCTGCCCGGTCTATGGGCCAGTTTGGCCGCGCAGACCTTCCGTGATTTCGAAGTCGTAGTGGTGGACGATGCGTCAACCGACGGAGCAACCCTGGCCGCCCTGGAGGAACGGGGGCCGCGCGTCCGCTTGATCCGGCGGACCCAAAACTCCGGGACCTGCGAATTACCCCGCTATCAGGGGGTCCAGGCCGCGCGCGCGCCGTTGTGCGCATTTCTGGACGCCGACGATCGCTGGGACCCGACTTTTCTGGAGCGTTGTGTGTCTTATCTGGATGCGCATGCGGAGGCCGCGCTGGTGCATACGTCCGTCCGGGTGATCGATGGCGAGGATCGCGTGCAGCGTATCCGCCATGAAGGTGTGCTGGAAACCATTCACAATTGGCCGCGGGCCTTGCTGGAGCACTGCTATATTACCATCAGCGCGGTGGTGGCACGGCGCGATCTCTGGTTGTCCGCCCTGACGGAGGAGGAGATCAACGATTTTGGGATGGATCAGGATTTCTTTCTGACCCTGGCCCGCCGTCATCCCATCGGATATCTCCCCGAAGTGCTGGCCTCCTACCGTCGTTCCGAGACCAGCGTCAGCGTGAAAAAGTGGAAGCGTGTTCCGCGCAATGTGCACACGCTGGAACGCATCTATCGCAAGGGACTGTGGGAAGGCGTGGTTTCGAGGCGGGAGATGGTGGCGATCCTGACTGCGGCGTATCTGGAGGATGCACAGCATTGGCGCGGGATGGGCGAACCCGGCAAGGCCCTGTGGTTTATCCGGCAGGGTTTGCTGCATAACCTGTTCGCGCTGTCCCTTTGGAAGGAAGGCGCGAAGGCGCTGCTCCAGTTTCGGAAGGTAGCTTATTGACCGCGCGCTTGAATCGCCGCCCACCGCCGCTTGACGATGGCGGGGATTTGCCGGGAGAAACGGTGGATCCGGTGCAGTTGAAGGCGGTCGGCGAGGGTGACGGTATCCGGCAGATTGGCCGCGCGAATGTCTTCAATCAAGCTTGAGCGGTCCAACCACTCCTGCTGTACAAAAAATGTGTAATGAAGCGCAATTTGCCGACAATCAAGCACATGGTTTTGCCGGTTATCAGCCACCCACTGGCACCAGCCCGGTTCATCGTTCCACGGAATACCACCCATCTTCTGCCAGTGACGGTAGTCGTACCCAATGCATCCGATGGAGAAGGGGATGCTGAAAAGATGATAGGCGATGGGCGATGGGCGAGGACTCAATGGTCGGGTCGTGCCCACGTTGTCCGGTGTCTTTCGTCTATCGTCCAATGTCCCCAGTCTCTCTCGCTGCTGTTCGTTCGCCTCGGCTAAATTCAAGAATTTGCGGGTGGCCCATTCAGCCACGTAGGGGCTGTGCCAGGTGAGGCAGTCCCGCTGGGGCTGGGGGACGCATCCAAAGAGGCGTTGATGTTCCTCCAACAGTTCGGGATAAAATTGATGACACAGGATGTGCAAGCCGTAGGCGTTGTTGGGGAGCAGGGGGGTGATCAGTGCGAGATCATCCCGGTCCCGGTTGGCCTCGTAGGCTTCCCACATCATACGGGCCCATCCCGGCGGCACAAACACGTCCTCGTCGGTCTTGGTGTAGAAACAGCCGGGGTACTTCTCGATACAGCGATTCTGCATGTCGGAGATGCCTTTGGGGCGGGTTCCGTCGCCGATGATCTTGTCGCATGCCACGGAGGGGTGTCCCTCGATCCATGCGTCAATGAAGCGCATGTGGCTGGCCGTGACATCGTTGAGCAGGAACACCACCTTGTCAAAGACGGCGAAGCTGCCCCCTCGTTCGTGGAGGAGGAGATTAATGTCGACGCAATCTTCCCGATCTTTGGTCAGAACCATCAGAATTTTATTCACGCGCCAGACCATAGCCAAGATTCGCGCGTGATTCAATGCCATGCCGGCGGTGTTCATCCGCGGCGGGCGTTGCGAAGACCCACTGCTTTTGCTAGGACTACCCGGTGATATTCAGCAGTTACGAATTTCTGTTTCTATTCCTCCCCGTGGTCCTGGCCGTGTACTATCTTTTGCCGGGCCGCCAGCGGGTTTTCTTTCTCACCCTGGCCAGTTATTTTTTCTACGGATGGTGGGATTTCCGATTCTGCGGTCTGATGCTGCTGTCCACGCTGATTGACTACGGCGCCGGCCTGGGGATCAGCCGGGCGGAAACCCCTTCGGGCCGGAAAAAATGGATGGTGGTTTCCGTCATCAGCAATCTCTCCCTGTTGGGCTTCTTCAAGTATTTTGACATGTTCGCCACTACACTGAATTACGGACTCTCCTCCGTTCTGCACGCTTCATTCTCCATTCCCAATTTGCATCTGGTCCTGCCGGTCGGCATTTCGTTCTACACCTTTCAGAGCATGAGCTACGCGATTGATCTGTATCGCGGGCACGCCAAACCCACCCGTTCCTTCATGGATTTTGCCTGCTACGTAAGTCTGTACCCCCAGTTGGTGGCGGGACCGATCGTGCGCTATCATGAGCTTGCGGCACAACTTGTGGAGCGAAAGCATACCGCAGCCAAAGCAGCCCGTGGCGTGGCCATCTTCATTGTCGGATTGGCGAAGAAAATAGTGGTAGCCGACAGCGTGGCCTCGCTGACCGTGTTGGCTTTCGGAGAACCTGCGCCGGGTCTGCTCCATGCCTGGGTGGGGGCGTTGGCCTATGCCATGCAAATCTATTTTGATTTCAGTGGTTACTCCGACATGGCGATAGGGCTGGGCTTGATGCTGGGGTTCCAGTTTCCCATCAATTTCAATTCACCTTATCAGGCGATTTCCATCACGGATTTCTGGCGCCGCTGGCATATCTCCCTTTCGAACTGGCTGCGCGACTATCTGTATATCCCGCTGGGCGGTAATCGACTGGGTCCCGGGCGGACCTACGTCAATCTGGCCCTGGTAATGCTGCTGGGCGGGCTATGGCATGGAGCCAATTGGACTTTTGTGGTGTGGGGTGGCCTGCATGGCACCTTGCTGGCTTGGGAAAAGTTCCGTGGCACGACGGTGCCGCGTCGGATCTGGTGGGGCCGGGTCCGTACCTTCGTGCTGGTTTGCCTCGCGTGGGTTCCCTTCCGTGCCACCAGCATGGCTCAGGCCCTCGATGTCTGGCGCGGGATGCTCGGGTTGAATGGGACGGGTTGGATCGTATCATGGAGCGGGGCGCTGCCTCTGCAAGCGTCGCTCACGCTGCTTGGGATGGCGCTGGTCATTGCCTTTGCCCTGCCGAATTCGTGGTCCCTCCTGCGCATGGATGACGCCGACGAAGAGGCCTCTTTTCTGGGGGAGAGCTTGGGTGGTGTGGTGGCACGCATCGCGGCGGCGGCCCTGCTCTTCATGTTGTGTGTGGGTGTATTGATGATCAATAGCAGCTCGCCCTTTCTCTATTTTCAATTCTAGGAACCGGCTCCGGAGACATCGGGGCGATCCCGTCACGTCCGCCAAAATCTCCAATGCGGGAACATAAACAGTCGTGAAAACGAATTCCAACTCCACGGTTATTCTGGGCGCCGGCCTGACCGGCCTGGGTGCGGCCACCCAACTTTCCGGCGCCGTGATCTACGAAGCCAAGAACCATCCGGGTGGCCATGTGTATTCACATCGGCAGTGTGGTTACTCGTTCGACGAAGGGGCCCATATCTGTCATGCCAAGGATCCGGTATGGCTGGAGAAGCTGCATCAGAATGCCGGCCGGGTTGTCCGCATTTCGCAAAGTCGGGTGGCCAATTACTGGCATGGGCACTGGGTGACCTATCCGGTGCAAAATCATTTGCGTGATTTGCCCGTGGAACATCGCATCCGTGCCCTCACGGAAATAGTAGCCGCCCAGTCGGTCCCGGAGCGGACGCCAGGGAACTACGAGGAATGGTGCCGCTATCAGTATGGGACGTTCTTAACCGAGCGATTCTACAAGGAATATACCGATAAATATTGGCGCACCTCCATGGCTGACATGGACACGGATTGGCTGGCCGGTCGCCTGTTGCCGTCCCAGGTGGACCGTATTGTGCATGGCGCCATCGCTCCGCTGGATGAAAAGCAGTCCGTCTTTTCCACCTTTCATTATCCGCTGGAGGGAGGCTTCTTCGCCTTTTTTCAAAAGTTCTACCAGACGGTGCCGGTCCAGTTGGGCATGAAGGTGGTCGGTATTGACCCCGACCTGCGCCGACTGCGGTTCGCCAATGGCGAACAAGCGTCGTATGGTCAACTGATCAGCACCATCCCGCTGAACGAGTTGATCCGTGCGCTGCCGGAGGTGCCCGATGCCATACGCCGGGATGCCGAATCGTTGCGGCACAC
The DNA here is from genome assembly GCA_964441655.1 of uncultured Verrucomicrobiota bacterium. Classification (GTDB taxonomy): domain Bacteria; phylum Verrucomicrobiota; class Kiritimatiellia; order CAIVKH01; family CAIVKH01; genus CAYTVN01. The sequence continues at coordinate 28,505 of CAYTVN010000002.1, forward strand.
TCAACTGATCGGGATCAACCTGGTGGTCCGCAAGCCCAACCTGGTGCCTCATCACTGGTTCTATATTTACGATCCGGAAGTGGAGGTGTCCCGCGTCAAAGTCCTAAGTAATGTCATACCGGACGGTCTGCCGCCTGGCGTTACCGTGCTTCAGACGGAGATATTCCGGCGGGATGACGAAGTGTTTGATGTGGAAGCGCTGAAGCGGGGGGCGGTGGAGGACCTGGGCCGATTGCTGGGATTTGACCCGGCGAGCGATGTGGTCGCCGTGGATCACGTAGTGGTGTCACACGCCTATACCATCCCGACCCTGGGGCGGCAGGCGGCGGTGGACCGTATCGTGGGATGGCTTGAAAGCAAGGGCATCGAGACGGCTGGATTGTATGGCCGATGGAAATACATGTGGTCTGATCAGGCCTATCAAGCCGGAATTGAAGCCGCGGGAAGAATCAACGCCCGGTGTTAACGCCCATCCATGGGAATGTCGCTCTGACGCAATGAAATCCGAAGCAGTAACGGCTCCTCCAGCATCAACTAGGCCGGCAAGGATGAACTCTATTGATGTGGCGAAGGGCATCGGCATTCTGCTGGTGGTGATCGGACATACGGATGCCCGGCCGTGGGTGGGAAACCTGATTTATCAATTTCACATGCCGTTCTTCTTCATCCTCAGCGGGTATCTGTTCCGGCCGACCACGCTACGGGATTTTCTTCAAAGAAAAACCGTTCGCTACCTGTTGCCCTACTTTTCGTATTTGGTCCTGTTTGCACTGGCCGCCCCCAAGCCCGCCATGGAGACCATTCTCGGGGCTCAAGGCGCCCAACATCCCGTGCTGTCGTTGCTGATAGGCGGTGTGCACTTGGAAACGTATGCCACACCTTTCTGGTTCCCAACCGCACTTTACATCACGGCTCTTTTGGCCACAGGGGTTGCCCTGGTGAAACGCCGGCATTTTGCCTCGGGCGCGGCCATCGTCTGTCTGTTGGGCGCGCTGATAAACCAGCGCCACCACACCATCGCCTGGCCGTTCGCGGCGAATGTGGCCTTGATGGGCTATGTTTTCTTTTTCTGCGGACAGTGGTTACGAGAGCATCTCGATTCCAAGCCGCTGCTGTGGTGGGCGGGCGTCCTTACTGCGGCATCGGCAGGCGCCATTCTTTTTACAGATTTACCGTTCTCTTTTGACATGAAACATGCCTATTACGGGATATTCCCCATCAGCCTGGTCATGGCTCTCTCCATGTCCGTGATGTTGTTGGCGCTCTCGCAAGTTGCTTATGCGCGCGCGCCTGTGTTAGCTCATGCCCTGATCTATGTGGGCCAGGCTTCGATGACCATTATGTATCTTCATCAGTTCTTCCAACTGAGATTGGGCTACACGCGCTTTCACGACTGGCACCTGCTGCGCATCGCGGCCGGGGTTTTGATCCCCTTGATCTTGCATGCAGGGCTGATGCGGGTGGGTGTGTTGCGGGTATTCTTCTGCGGGTTGCCCAAGCCGGTGCGGGCATAGATCCATGGACGATGTACGATAGGGTGAAGAGGATGGCAGGGCGATTTAGGCATGAATAAAACAGAATATTTGATAATTGGCGCGGGTCCGACCGGGCTGGGGGCAGCGACGCGTTTGCAGGAAAAAGGGAAGGACTGGCTCCTGCTGGAAGCCGAACAGCATTTTGGCGGATTGGCGTCATCCTTCAAAGATCCGCAGGGATTTACCTGGGATATGGGCGGGCACGTCCAGTTTTCCCACTACGAAACCTTCGACCGCTACATGGACCAGGCCTTGGGCCCGGAGGGATGGAATACTCACCAGCGGGAATCCTGGGTCTGGATCAAGAAGCGCTTCGTACCTTATCCCTTCCAAAACAATCTTCACCGTCTCGACCCCGAGGACCGGTGGGCTTGCATGGAGGGACTATTGGAGGCGTGGCAGCGGGAGCAGGCCAGAAGTCAGACTTCAGATCTCAGATCTCAGACCGCAGACCTCAAACCTCAGGCCTCGACCAGAAACTTTGAAGAATGGATGCTCGATACCTTTGGCCCGGGCATCACCGAATTGTTCATGTATCCCTATAACTTCAAAGTGTGGGCCTATCCACCGTCTCAGATGGACGCGCACTGGATCGGTGAGCGCGTATCCGTGCCGGGCCTGGGGGGCGTGATCAAATCCATCTGCCTGAACCGAGACGAAGTTTCCTGGGGCCCCAACAAGGTCTTCCGTTTTCCCAAGCGGGGTGGCACGGGGGCGGTGTGGGAAGCCATCGGCCGGGGGCTTCCCGCGGATCGGGTTCAATTGGGCCGGGCCGTGACCCATATCGATCCCGTTGCCCGTACGGTGAAAACCCACGACGGCCAAACATGGTCGTATCAACATCTGATCTCCACCATAGCGCTGAATCACTTGATCGGGATGGCACCGGGTGTGGTTCCTCCGGAACACGCCGGCTTGCTCCGCTATTCATCCACCAACGTCGTTGGTGTCGGCTTGAACGGCGCGGTGCCCGAGTCCCTCAAAACCAAGTGCTGGATGTATTTCCCGGATGCCAACAGCCCGTACTACCGGGTGACCGTGTTCACCAACTACAGCCAGGAGAATGCGGCCAAACCCGGCCAGCAGTGGTCCCTCATGACGGAAACGGCCGAAAGCCCCCTGAAGCCTGTCCGTCCGGAAAGCTTGGTGGAAGAAACACTGCTGGCTTTGGAAGAAGACCGGTTGATACCCGACCGCTCCGCCATCTGCTCGGTGGTACATAAGCGTCTGGAGCAGGGCTATCCCACGCCATTCTTGGGCCGGGATGCCGTGGTGGATCCAATGCTGCGCGCTTTTGAAGCAAAGAGCATTTATAGCCGAGGGCGGTTCGGGGCCTGGAAATACGAGGTGGCCAACCAGGATCATTCTTTTGCCCAGGGCTACGAATGTGTGGAGCGACTGGTTGCGGGGGGCGGATCTGAATGCGAGCCCACGCTGTTTACGCCTGATCTGGTGAACAGCCGGAGAAATCCCTGATTGAACGCCCGGATATCCATTTTGGTTCCTGATGTGGGCAGCCCCATTCTGGGCGCGGCCACCGCACTGGCCAAGCATTTGCAGCAGGCTTACCAGGTGGAAATTGTTGGTCCTGATTTGGGGTCGGGTGTGTGCGCGATGTATCGCGATACCTTTCCGTACCGGGTGGTCCCGGCGCCCCGCCTGTACCGCCTGCCCGATTTCATCTGGGAATCGCGCCGGTTGAGCCGTGCCCTGGATGGTGATTTGATCATCGCGGTGAAGGCTTACGCCAACACCATTCCGCTGGCCTGGTGGGAGAAGGTTAGGCGGGGCCGGCGGGCGGTGGCCTATCTCGATGAATGGGATGGCGCATTGTTCAGCATGCTGAACCTACGCCAGAAATGCCGCTCGGCCCTTGGCAACCTCCACCATCCCTTGGAGGATATTTATTACCCTTGGATCGAAAAATTGATCCCGCGACTGGATACGGTGCTGTCCACCACCACCTTTCTTCAAAAGAAATTCGGCGGCCACCTTGTGCATATGGGGGTGGATACCGACTATTTTTCGCCCAGCGCTGAGGCGGAGGTCGAAGCGCTGAAACACGAGTTGGGCCTCGGTTCGTTGAAGAATATTGTCTTTGGCGGTGTGGTGCGGCCACACAAGGGGATTGAATTGATTCTGGAAGCGCTGGCCCAGTTGGGAAATGCCCGCTACCGGCTGGTCATTGTTGGGCCCAAAAATGCACATGTGGAGCATCTGCTGGCCGAGGAGCGCTATCGTCCGTATCTGGTCGCTCTGGGTGCCCGGCCCAAGGAGGAGATGCCCCGTTATTTGAGTTTGGCCGATGCCATCGTACTTCCGCTATCCAACAACCTGCTGGCTCAGTCCCAGATGCCGTGCAAGGTTTTTGAGGCCATGTCCATGGCCAAGCCGGTGATCGCCTCCCAGGTGTCAGATCTGCCGCTGGTGCTGGAGGGCTGCGGCCGGTTGGTTCCGCCGGATGATGCCACCGCACTGGCTCGCGCCATTGATGAGTTGTTCTCCAATGAAGCGGAAGCTCGTCAACTGGGTTTGGCCGCCCGGGAAAAATGTATTCGCCTCTATAGCCGCGACGTCACCAGAAACCAGTTGATCAAGTTGGCCGCATCGCTCCTGGACGCGTGAAGACCTCATACCCGCCGTATAATATCCCATGATGTCCCGACCACTACGCATCCTGTTTGTCAACCGCATGGCCACCCTGGTCCGGGGTGGGGGGGAGACATTTGATCTGGAGATTTCCGCCAGTCTGGAGAAATTAGGCTGCCAGATAAGCTATCTTACCGGAGCCCCCGTGTGGGGCGCGCCGCCGTTGCCGCTGGCACATCCCCGGTCCCATCTGATTCGATCCCCGTATCTGCCCTGGTTCCCGTGGGACAAGGTAAAGGCCGGTTGGCGCGTCCGGGTGTGGGAATTCAGCCAGTTTGAGCGCAAGGCCGCGCGGTGGATCATGGCCCACGCCAACGAGTATGATGTGATCCAAATCTGCGAGCTGCCGTATCTTGTTTCCCTGCTTAAATCGGCGGACACTCCTTGTCCGACCCCTGTTGTCCTTCGTCTTACCGCGCCTAATGCCCACGATCCATGGGGCGGCGTGAAGCTGGCGGATGCCGTTATCGCCAGCGGAACGTCCATTGAAAAAGTGCGGAAGAAGGTGCGGCCGTCCGTGTTTGATGTGCCCAACGGAGTAAATTTGGAGCGGTTTAACCAGCCTGAAGCCGCAAGACTGACGACGGATTTTCGGGCTCGCCACAACATTCCGGCCTCCGCCCCGGTAATGCTCTATGTCGCCCGCTTTCAGGCCTTCAAAAATCACAATCTTCTGATGGATGCCTTTCTGCGCGTGGTCCAGGACGCACCCGACGTGCGGTTGGTTCTGGCTGGGAGTGGACCGCTCAAGAAGGAGATCGAGGCCAGATGTCAGACGTCAGAGCTGCGGGATCGCGTGCTTTTTCTGGGCGAGGTTCCCTTTTCCGATCTGCCCAAGGTATATGCCGCGGCTGACATCAAAGTTATTTCCAGCGAGTACGAGTCTTTTTGCTTCGCCGCCATCGAGGCCATGGCGGCGGGTCTGCCGGTGGTCACCACGGATTGTGGATGGGTCCCGAAACTGATTGGCGATACGCTACCGCCCATCGAAAAACAGTGGGCCCACGGGGGTGATGCGCCGGGGCGATTCGCGGTCGAGCAGGATGGGAAACGCATCCGCACGGCGCCGGGCGGCCTGGTGGTAAGCAGGGTGGAGGCAGACTCGCTGGCCGCAGCCATGAAGGTGATGCTGCAAGATGCAACTCTGCGGGCCGAAAACGGCGCGTGGAATCGCAAAAAAGCTGTGCGTGAGCACGGCTGGGAAAGTAGCGCCCAAAAATTGCTGGGCGTGTACCGGGGGCTGGTATCTGATGTCGGAGGTCGGAGATCAGAGGTCTGAAGGCAAGAGCTGGCATGCAGATTAAATCAGCGAAGGAACTGGACGTATATAAACTGGCGTATTCCTTGAGTATGCACATATATGATCTTTCCAAGGCATGGCCGAAAGATGAGCAGTACGCTTTGACCGATCAATGTCGAAGATCCAGTCGTGCGGTCTGCGCCGGTCTACGTGAAGCATGGGCGAAACGACGGTACGAAGCTCACTTCGTCAATAAGCTGACAACGTGCGACGGCGAGAACAGCGAAACGGACACATGGTTGGATTATGCCTTGGATTGCGGTTACATCTCCGCTGATGTTCATCGTGATCTCGTCGGAACGATTGCCCATATCGGAGCTATGTTGGGGAAAATGATGCATAACCCAAAGCCTTTCTTATCGGTAAGCCGACCCCCCACTTCAGACCTCCGACCTCAAGCCTCTGACCTCTGACCTTCAATCATGTGTGGCATAGCCGGATTCATCGGTACGGATTCCCGCCTAGACGAGGCTCTCCTCGTGCGCATGCAGCGCGCGCAGAAGCATCGGGGGCCGGACGACACGGGTCTCATGTTTCAGATCCGGGCCTCGGCGGATGCAAACCGTCCGGCGGTTCGTGTCGGCATGGCGCATAACCGGCTGAGTGTGCTGGATCTTTCCGGGGCGGGGCATCAGCCCATGCGCACCACCTCCGGCGAGCACTGGATTTGTTACAACGGAGAATTTTATAATTCGCCCGACTATCGTGCGGCCATGAAGGGGCGGGGGTTAGAATTCCGGTCCACCTCCGACACTGAAGTGCTGCTGAACCTATGTCGCGACCTGGGCGTGGAGAAGACGCTGCCAAACGTCAATGGAATGTTTGCTTTCAGCTATTTTGACGGGACGCGCGAGGAGCTATTCCTCTGCCGCGACCGAGCCGGTCAGAAACCGCTTTTCTACATGATTCTCCCCGATGGTTCGCTGGTTTATGCTTCGGAAATACCAGCCCTTTTGGCCTCTGGACTGGTCCCGGAACGGGACATCGACGTTCAGGCTTTTGATCATTATTGGACCATGGGCTACACCGCGGGGGAACGCACATTCTACCGTTCCATACGCCGACTGCGGCCCGGAGCCATGGCCTGCTGGCGTCAGGGCAAAACGGAGATCAAAACGTATTGGCAACTCACCTTTGATCCGCTGGATGACGCGGGCAAGGATCTCAAGCGTCATGTGGATGAGTTCATCCCGCTGTTGGAAGACGCGGTCCGGTTGCGTCTGCTGTCCGATGTGCCGGTGGGCATCTGCCTGTCCGGGGGCATTGATTCGTCCCTGATGGCGGTCATGATTTCCCGGCTGCGCGCCGATGTGCCCGCGTACACCATTGCCTTTGAGGGATCGCCCGCGGACGAAGCCCAGCAGGCGGGTGCCATTGCCCGCCACCTCGGAATTGAGCACCGCGTACTGAATGTATCGGGCGACCTGGCCCGCGAGTTCCCCACCATCGCTTCCTGGTATGGCGAGCCGTTTGGCGATGCCTCTTCCATTCCCATGTACTTTTTGTCCCGCATGATCCGGGAAAGCGCCACCGTGGCCCTGACCGGCGATGGCGGGGATGAACTTTTCGGCGGCTATCACCATTATCGGGAAGGATTACACATCTGGGGGGCGGGCCATCTTGACCGGGCCGGTGGGCCGCGCGGGTTCAAGGCGGCGATTCGTGCCGTGTTGTTGCGGAGGGCCGGGATCGCCACTGGTTACGAACGCATGCAGCGTCATGCCAATGAGAAACTAAAACGTGCCCTCTACAGCACGACTGCGCTGGAGCTGATTGATCCGGAGGAAACGGCCGAGCAGCGCCGGCAATGGCTGGCCCCGGTTCGCGATCCTCTGGCCGCCATGCAGAATTGTGATTTCCATGTGTACATGACCGACGACGTGCATACCAAGGTGGACCGCATGAGCATGGCGCATGCATTGGAGTGCCGGAGCCCGTTTATGGATTACCGGATTCTGGAGTGGGCGGCCCGCCTGCCCACGCGGGTCAAAGTGTCCGGGTCGGGAGCGGGCAAACTGGTCTTGCGCGATTTGCTTTCTCGCTTCATGCCTCGGGAATTGTATGATCGTCCCAAGCAAGGGTTTACGCCGCCCTGGGAGCGCTGGTGCACGGGTGAATTCCGTCGGCAGGTGCGTGCGGACTGGCTTGGTTTGAACGACGCGATGGTAAACCCCGGTGCCGTTGACATACTGCTGCCGGAGCAAGGGCCGGTCTCACCTGTTCTGTCCTGGATGGCGTATTCCTATGTGCAGTGGAAGAAGTCACAACTTGTAACCTGCAACCTGTAACTTGTAACGTTCCTGTATGACGCAACGTTTCAAATTTGTAAAAAACTGGCAGCGGTTTCTCACCTACTTGACGGACGAGCGGATTGCCGAGGCCGAGAAATCGCTGCGCGCCATGCTCGGGGTGGAGAATCTGGCCGGTCGCACCTTTCTTGATATCGGATCGGGCAGCGGGTTGTTCAGCCTGGCCGCACGGCGTCTGGGTGCGCGTGTGCGCTCTTTTGACTACGATCGCGACTCGGTGGCCTGCGCCGAAGACCTGAAGCAACGTTTCGAAAAGGATCCGGCGGCATGGACTGTCAGCTGGGGCGATGTGTTGGACGCGGACTTCATGGCGGGGCTGGGTCTCTACGACGTGGTATACGCGTGGGGCGTGCTTCATCACACGGGTGATATGTACCGCGCCTTGGATCATGCCGGGCGCTGCGTAAAGCCGGGCGGCCAGTTGTTTATCGCCATTTACAACGATCAGGGCGGCATTTCCCGACGCTGGCTGGCCGTGAAGAAAATGTACTGCTCCGGATGGCCCGGACGCTGGCTGGTGACCGTGTTCGGATCGGCCTATTTCGTCTTGGTCTGCCTCAAGGAGGACCTGGTCCGGTTTCGCAATCCGTTCACCCGGTACCGCGAGTACAAAAAGAACCGGGGCATGTCTATGTTCACGGACTGGATTGACTGGTTCGGTGGCTACCCCTTTGAAGTCGCCAAACCGGAAGGGCTGTTTGAATTCTACCGGGAACGCGGCTTTGTGCTCGAAAAACTGGTCACCGTGGGCGGCAATCTCGCATGCAATGAACTGGTGCTGCGAAAAAAGGATAACCAGGCATGACCCCTTCTGTCCTTCGGAGACGCCTTGCCGCCAGGCCCTGGTGGTTTGCGCTGGTATTGGCGTCCTCGTGTGCCGAACGTCCCGACACGGACTGGTACGACGCTTCTGTCCAGGACAAAGAGGCTAAGAAGGACTACATCCAGACCCAGGTGTCGATTGGGGTGGATCCTGAGCAGGCCCGCAAGCAGTATGAATTGAATGAGATCATTCTCAATACGGAAGGGCGAAACAGCGACTGAAGCGCCCCCCTCCGCGCCAGTGCCTCCGCGAACTATGAACACGCCTCTGGTCACCATTGTCTGCAGCACCTATAACCGTGCGGATATTGTACGCGGGGCCATTGAATCGGTGCTGGCTCAGGACTATCGCGACTGGGAGATGTGTGTGGTGGGTGACTGTACCCCCGATGACACGGCGGGCACGGTGGCTTCCTACAAGGATGCCCGGCTGCGCTACTACAATTTGACCGAAAAATCGCCGCCGGGCAGTCACGGCGCGATCGCGAAGAATCACGCCATTTTCAACATGGCCCGGACCCCGTACATCGCTTACCTCGATGACGATGACCACTATCGGCCCCAGTACCTGAGCACCATGATGGGCTATCTGGCGAAGCACCCGGAGGCGGACTTCCTCTACTGCCGCTGTGCTTATCGCGACAAGAAAACCGGGCGCCGGGTTTGGGGCAATCCCTTCCAGCGCTGGTTGCATGGTTATTCGAAGGAAAAGCTGAAGCGATACAACTTCATTGATACCGATTGCGTTGTTCACCGGCGGGCCATCCTGGACGATGTGGGTGGGTGGAACCCGGATTTCTATTTCGACGACTACGAACTCTGGCTGCGCATCAGCGAGAAATACAACATCCACTACTTGAACAAAGTGTTGGTGGAAAAGTTCGTGTCGGAACCACCCTTCCTCGTGCGCGCCTTTACCAAGGGCATGAAGATTCTGCGACACGGCCGGACCAATCCGCTGGAATAGGCGGAAAGTGTTCAGGAACCAGAAGACAGAACACTGGAGGCCGCGTCAGTCAGTCCCCGAAAACAATTTGTTCCGTGAAGCCCAGCCCTAAATTCTTCGCCGCTCTTGTGATGCTCCTGGCGCTGGCCAATGCCCTGTTGCTTTTCGTGCACCGGGTCATGACCAACGGGGACAATCTCGACTACCTGTTTATCGCGGGATCGGTGCTGGGCGGGGATTGGGCGGAGCCCTTTCTGTGGCGATTCCCGGTGGGCTACCCCTTCCTGATCGCGGCCTTCAGCGCACTGGCGGGCATTCCCATCGGAACGGATCCCCTGGCTATTTCAACCGCCGGCCTGTACGCCATCCAACTGCTGGGTGTTGCCATGGCGCCCATTGCCGTGTTGGCGGTGTGGTGGTGGAGCCGGGCGATCTGGCCAACCAGCGCCCTGGCGATTGTCCTGGTGGCACTGTTCGCCAGCACCCAGCAAGTGGCTCCGGTTTATTCCATCATCGGGGCCGAGCCCTTTTTTATAGTTCTTTCCTGGCTGGCTCTGTGGGCGTGGGAAAAAGCTTTTTCGCCCGACGGTCGCGTGCCGCGAAAAATTCTCCTTCTTGCCACCGCCTGCACCCTGTTGGCGGTCCTGTTCCGGCAAATCGGAATGGCCCTGGCCCTGGCCGTCCTGCTTGGACTTCTTCTTACGCCCGGACGGTATGCCCGCCGTGACAAGGTGCTGCTGTTGGCCGGTGCCGGTTTAGTTTTTGTGGCGGGGCTACTGTTGATGCTTCTTTCCAACCCCAGCCATCTGGAGCAGTTGTCAGCAGGGGAATCGGCGGGCGCCTCACTCGTGACATCAATTTCCGAAAAAGTCGCCTTGGTGCGCCACAATGCACAGACCTATCAAATGACGATCCCCGACATGCTGTTGCCCAAGGTGTTCGGCGGGGATGGCCTTCTTGCGCGGGCGGGCACCTCGTTCTTGCAGGTGCCGCTTGCGGTGTTGCTGTATCTGTTCTTCCTGACCGGCCTGGTGGAGGGACTGACGCGCCGGAAAGAAGGCATGATCGCCACCCTTTACGTGGTGCTCTCGGTAGCTATTTTCCTGGTGTGGCCCTATACCGATGGGCGCTTTTTTGTGCCGCTAATCCCGGCCTTGTGGATGATGGTCATCGTCGGCGTTCTGCGTCTGGCAAAGATGTTGCGCCCAGCAAATTCGGTTGGCGCACCGAGCGTTGCGGTCGTGCTCAGCCTGCTGGTGATCTGGCAGCTGGCGACCAATGCCTACGCGGGCAAAAAAAACATCCAGGCCATGTGGGCCTTTGCCGGTCAGCCGGCCTGGCATCCCGATCGCTATGAGCGCACAGGGGAACCGGATTTCGCCGACCATCTCGCGTGCGGCCTCTGGCTGGCCGGGCATGCCGAATCCGATGCCGTCGTGTTTGGGGAAAAATCGGCCTTTCTGGCCCTGTCTTCCGGCCGGCGCGCGTACTACCTGCGCGATTTCCTAGCCGCGTACCCCGCAGGTCTGGGGGCGATTTCCGGCGGTCCTGTTTACGTGGTGGTGGACAGTTTCCCGCTGACCGCCGGTTATGGCAGGGTCAAGTTGGCGCTACTTGATCTGATTGCACCGCAGGATCCGACGCTTTTTAATGAAGTGTTTCGCGGTCCCCATGGCGCACGCGTACTTCAGGTGACGCCCTCTGCGCTCAACCCGCCATAGCCGCCACAATCCGCTGCAAGTCCGCTTCGGACAGGTCCGGATGCATGGGCAGGCTGACCACTTCGCGTGAGGCTTTTTCCGACACCGGTAGATCACCCAAGCGGTATCCGCAGTACGCGAACGCCGGTTGCTCATGGATGCACTTCGGATAGTAAATCGCCGTGGGAATGTTCGCTGCCTTCAGTTTGGCCTGCACCGCATCGCGATCGGACACCCGCAGCGTGTATTGCGCATAGACATGCGTATTGCCGGGCGCCACCACCGGCGTGGTGCCCCGGCCCCGCGCGTCGAGCAGCGGGCGGAGCAACTCCGAGTAGCGGGCTCCGATGGCGTTGCGGCGTTCCACCTCCCAGTCGAAGCGGGTCAATTTGACCAGTACGATGGCGGCCTGCAGGGTGTCGAACCGGCCGTTCATGCCGATGCAGGTGTGGTGATGGCGCACCAGACCACCATGATTTCGGATGGCTTTCATCTTTTCATCCAGCGCTTTGTCGGTGGTGAACAGCGCCCCGCCGTCACCGTAACACCCGAGCGGTTTGGCCGGGAAGAAGCTGGTGGCCGCAATTTTGGTCACCCCACAACTCCGCTTGCCGTGGCGCGTGGCCCCGAAGCTCTGAGCCGCATCCTCGATGACCGTGATGCCGTGCTTCGCGGCAATCTCGTTGATGCGCTCGTAGTTGGCCATCTGCCCGAACAGGCTGACCGGCATGATGGCCTTGGTCTTCGGCGTGATGGCCGCTTCCAGCAGGTCGGGATCCATATTGTAGGTGTCGGGCTCGATATCAATAAAGACCGGACGGGCGCCGACCTGACCAATGACTTCCGCCGTGCTGATCCACGTGAACGGCACCGTGATCACTTCGTCACCCGGCCCAATGTCGAGGGCGCGCAGGGCGATTTCCAGGCTGTCCGTTCCGCTGGCCGTGGTGATGGCGTGGGGCACCCCGACATAGGCGGCCAGCTTGTCTTCAAGCTGCTTGATCTCCGGTCCCATGATGAACTGGCCGTGGGCCAGCACGGCATCCATGGCGGCCCGGATTTCCCGTTCCAGGGCGTGGAATTGGGTTTTGAGGTCAATAAATGGAATCGATTTCTGCTCGGCCATACATTTCACTCCCAACGATGTTGCGGCAACGTTTCAATTTTTACGGGCGGAAGTCAATGAAGGAGCACGGGCGCATTTGATCAAACTTGCCTACATTTGTGAACCGCAACTGGGTGGTACGTTCACCTTCTTCCTGCGCCTGCGGCCGGCTCTGGCCGGGCATGGCATTGATTTGCGCTGTATCACCACCTTGTCGGCGGAACGCCTGAGAGGCACCCCGTTTCAAGGGGTTGAGGGGGTGGAGTGCGTCGGGTGCGGAGAGGATGACTTGCCCGGGGCGACCCGGAAGCTGGTCGCTTATCTGGTCGACCAGGCGTACGACTTGGTGATGATCCTGCCCGGCACGGATTACCTGTCCGGCAATCTACCCGCGTATTTGCCGCGTTCCATCCGATGTGTCATCCGCGTGCCCATGATGACCCGGGGCGCCTATGCCCCGACCCAGGCCATCGCCCCGCACCTCAACCGGATCTATGCCGTCAGTGATCGTATTGCCGATGACTTGATCAGCCGCTACGGCATTCTCCGCGACCAGGTGGAGGTGGTGTATCACGGCATGGATCCCGCCCTGTATGCTGACGCCCTGACCGGGAAGAGCGTCACGGGAACGGTGCGCCTCTTGTATGCCGGACGCTTGTGGGACATTGATAAGGGCGTTTTTCTGCTGCCGGAAATCATGAAGAAGTTGCGGGCCGAAGGAGCCGACGTGCAGCTCACCGTGGCGGGCAGTGGGCCGGATGAGGCGGAGTTGCGGCAGCGTTTTTCCAGGGCCGGACTTATGGACCGGGTGGTGATGACGGGGGGTCTGCCGCTCGACCAAATGCAGGCGCAATTCCGCGCCGCGGATATCTTTGTTTTCCCATCCCGATTCGAGGGTTTTGGCTTCGCCGTGCTGGAGGCCATGGCGGCCGGGTGTGCGCCGGTGGTGTCGGATATTCGCGGATCGTTGCGGGTGATCGTGGATGAGGGACGCGCGGGTGGGCTGGCCCGGGTGGGGGATGCTGCGGGGTTTGCCCGGGTCATAGGCGCTCTGGTCCAGAACCGCGGTGCGTTGCGGGCTGTGCAGGAAAAAGCCCAGGCCCGCGTTCGCGATCACTTTACATTGGACCGGATGGCCGCCCGCTATGCGGAAAGCCTGAAGGCTGTACTGCGGGCGCCGGACCTGCGCGCGGCCCCGCGATCGCTCAACGAATACGAACTGCCCCATGCCTTCAAGCCAACCTGGCGCACCCGGATTCCCCGACCGGTCAAAAATTTTCTTCGCATGTGGATGGAGCGGTTCGGCATTTCCAGTTGAGTGAGGTTCTGTGTTTACTTCAGGATTATGGTGAAAAAAACCGACCATACATTGACGGGCCTTTCGGCGGGGCTGCTGCTGATCTCCCTGTGCCTGGGACTTGGCCAGCTTACTGCCGGCCATAATTGGGGCGGCGATTTTGCCCAGTACATCATGCAGGCGGAAAGCGTGGTGAAGGGCACCGTCGCGGATTTTATTGAGGCGAATCGCTGGACCATGGAGCAGTCCTATCGCCCCATCGGCCCCGTCGCTTATCCGTGGGGGCTGCCGTTGTTGCTGGCACCACTGTACGCTTTGTGGGGGGTAAACCTGTTGGCGTTCAAGCTGGTGGGAGTGGCGGCTTGGTTGGGGGTATTGCTGCTGTTGGTCCACTATGGCCGGGTGCGACACGGCGTGGTCGGGTTAGTGATGCTGGCGGTGCTGGCCCTAAATCCATTTTTGCTGGCCTATCTGAATCAAATAGCCTCCGACATTCCCTTTATGTTGGCCTCCACCGCGGCCATCATGCTGATGCCCGGCTGGAGTGGATCAGGGATTACGGCGCGTCGTGGTGTGGCGTTGGGATTGGTCATGGCTGCGGCCAGCCTGCTGCGCTCGAACGGCATACTGCTGGTGATTCCGCTGGCGGTCGCGCAGTTTATCCATGTGCTGGAATCCGGGCGCTTCCGCGCCGGCCTGCGTGCGGTGTGGTCCCGGGATTATCTATGCCCGTGGCTGACCTTTGTCCCGGTCTACGCAGCGGTGACGGCTTGGTTGCCGGAGGGCGGTTCGTCGCATGTCGGTCATTTCTCCCTGGTGACCGCCCAGACCATCCGCGAAAACATCGTTTACTACTTCAAGCTTCCGCTGGCCCTGTACGAAGGTGTGCCCGGTCGGCAGGCCATCTGTCTGCTGACCTATGCGTGGTGTGCCATCGGCATGCTGGCGCGCATGCGGCGTGATCTGCCCACGCTGCTGTATATGGCCGCTACGCTGGGAATCTATTTGATCTGGCCTGACTCCATGCAGGGCTTGCGATTCCTCTTCCCGCTCTTGCCCTTCTATCTCTCTTTTACCCTGACCGGATTTCAGACGCTGGCGGATCGCCTCTCACCGGGTCTGCGCCGGGTGGTATTGGGTGCGGGATGGGGCCTGGCCGTTTACGTGGCGGGCGCCATGATGGTGACCGCTGCGGATCGCTTCATCACCAATCAGCGCCAGAGCCGACCCGCGCCGGAAGGGCCCTACACCGAGGTGTCCCGCGCGTTGTTCGACGATGTCCGGCGGGTTACCCAACCGGATGATCAGGTCGTATTTTTCAAGCCCCGCGTGATGCGCTTCCTGACCGGTCGTCCCTCGACGTTGCAGCGTTCTTTGGACCACCTGCGGCCCGGCACTTACCTCGTGCTTTATCGGGATGACGATGATAGCGTTTGGCCCATTTCTGAGCCTGAAGCAGAGGCGGCCGTTCTCGCGCATCAACTCGTGCGCGTTTCCGGCGCGGCCCGTCATGGGATCTATTTTTACAGTGGGGAAGAAGAACGTGTGCAAGGAGCGAATCAACCATGAATGAGCATAAATTTCCTGACGAATTTGAAAGTCCGACCCAGACTCCGCAAACCCCGGAGGACCGGGTCCGCTGGCAGGAAATGAACCGTTCATGGTGGGAAAACAATCCCATGCGCTATGATCAGGAAGTGGGCGTAAATCGCATTCCGGCCCCCTACGGGAGTCCCGAATATTTTGCGCAAAATGACGCGATATTCTTTTCCGAAGCCTGGCATTTCCTGCCTTGGAAGAAACTGCCTTTTGAAGCCCTCATGCCTTTCGATGAGTTGCCCAAGCTGGATGTGCTGGAGATCGGTACGGGGTTGGGCAGTCATGCCATGTTGCTGGCCCGGCACGCCAAAAGCTTCACCGGGATTGATTTGACGAACCAGGCCATCGAAGCAACTTCCGGTCGCATCAAGCAGTCCGGCATCAGCACCGCGAAGGCCATTCGCATGGATGCCGAGCATATGCAATTCCCAGACCAATCGTTCGATTTTATCTGGACGTGGGGTGTCATTCACCACTCTTCCGATACCCGGCAGATCATCAGCGAAATGGAGCGGGTCTTGCGCCCCGGCGGGCGGACGGTGGTCATGGTGTATCACCGGAGTTGGTGGATGTATTACTTCAAGATGTTTCTGATCGAGGGCCTAATCCGGGGCAAATTGAAAAAGCTGGGTTCCATCCATCGCATCGCCCAGGAGAACATCGATGGTTCATTTGCCCGCTATTACACCAAGTCGGAATGGCGCGAGTTGGTGGCCGGCAAATTTATTGTGGATAAAATTGAGATCACCGGGATGAAGCAGGAGGTGGTTTTTCTGCCCGGGCGCACGTTGAAGAAGTGGGGGAAGAAGTACATTCCGGACGTCTTCACACGCTTTTTGAGCAACCACTGCCAGATGGGCGGCTTTCTTGTGGCGCATATGCACAAGAAGCCAGCGTAACGTGCGGCGGTGTGTGACGCAGTAACCGGACGGGAAGTCTTCAGAGACTAGAGCATCATGTGCGGCATTGCAGGCTACATGGATATCAGGGGAGGGCTTCCGCCCACCACGTTTGCACGCATGCGCGATGCGATGGCCCACCGGGGGCCCGATGGCTTTGGCCTTGCCCTGGTGGGCGAGGATGGACGGCGCACGGAAGATGCAACGGCGGCCCGCGGGGGCCTGGCGCACCGTCGTCTGAGCATTATTGATCTCACCGAGGCGGGCGCCCAGCCCATGGCAAATGAGGACGGCTCGGTTTGGATCACCTACAACGGCGAGTGTTACAATTTCCAGGAATTCCGCCAGGATCTGGAGCAGCGCGGCCACGTCTTCCGCTCCCACTGCGATACCGAAACTATCATCCATTTGTACGAGGAGTATGGGATCGAGGAAACCTTGCGCCGCATGAATGGCATGTGGGGCTTTGGCTTGTACGACGGTCCGAGTCGCAGGTTGATACTGGCCCGGGACCGGGTGGGCAAGAAGCCCTTGTATTACGCCGAGGTTCAGGGCGGTCTGCTGTTTGCCTCCGAGATGAAGGCGCTGTATGCCTCGGGTTTGATTGACCTGCAGCAGCTGGATGACGACGCGGTGGCAGATTCCCTGCGCGTGGGCACACCGCTGGGGTCGCGCACCATGTTTCGGCAAATTCGGATGGTGCCGCCCGGTCACTATGCAATCTGGGAAAAGGGGCGTCTGTCCGTCCATCGGTATTACGTCCACCCGATGGAGCGGCTGGAGCCGGAAGATCGCACCTTGGATGATTTTTCCGATGAGCTGGAAGCGTTACTGGAGGATGCCATACGCATTCGGCTGATTGCGGATGTGCCGGTGGGACTCTTTCTGTCCGGCGGCATTGATTCCTCGCTCATGGCGGCTTTGACCAGGAAAAAGGTGGGGCGGGATGTCAGCGCCTATTGCATTTCGTTCGAAGACCAGGCCTATGATGAATCCCACCATGCACGCCGGGTGGCGGAACATCTGGGGCTGCCCTTTTATGTGATGCCCGCATCGTCCAGTGGCCCAGAGCTATTTGAGAAAATTGCCAGGCATATTGATCAGCCGCTCGGCGATGCCTCCCTG
>CAYTVN010000003.1:0-44646 GCA_964441655.1 uncultured Verrucomicrobiota bacterium
GGTGGATGGGCTGGAACCACAGGGCGTTGGCCTGGATGTAGTTCAGGTATTCCAGGTTGAAGGGATCGAAGGCGTCATCATCGCCGTTGGGATCGGACACGCTGAGCAGATCGCGGAAGGTGCTGCGGCCCGCCTCGTTGGCCGCAGTGGCCTCCACGGTCAGGGTGTTGAGTTCGTAGAGGGTCATGGACAGCGCCTTCGTGGGCGAGACCACCACCGCGTGATCGCGTCGGCCACCGCTGGAATACCAGGTCCAGGTGGGTGAGCCGTTGGTCTGGAAACGCGCAGTCAACCGGTAGGCGCCCGTTTTGCTGACCTTGCCCGTCCAACTGTAGGTGCCGGAGCCGGACATGGTCCAGGCGCGGAAGTAGGCCCCGGTGTCGGCCACGGTGAGCAAGTTGCCGTCCGGCGGCTTGATGCCGTCCGGGTAGCCGTCGCCCGCGATGAGCGCGTTGGTGTAATCCACGTCCGCCAGGTCGCGGCGACCGAGGTTGCTGAACACTTCCACGTTGGTCACGTTGGCCACGCCCGGGGTGTAGATCACCACCACGGTCTGGGTGTCGCCCGCGATTTCATCGATGAAGAACTTGGTCGCCGTGTAATCCGCGTTCTGTCCGTTGACCGCGAGCACCTGCGCGCCGGTGGTGCCCAGGGCGAAGCTGAAGATGGCGTTGTTGGTGCCGGAGGTGCCGTAGTCGGCGAAGCGTTCCAGACTGTTGGTGTTCTTGTAGGCGCCGATCTTGTAGCGGATGGTGGTGAAGGAGGGGAGGTTGGTGGCCGTGCCCACCCACCACATGGCGTCGCCGCCCTCGTAGCTGTCCTCCTCCATGTGGTCGAACTGCATGGCGGCCACCTGGGTGCCCGCGTTGGTGGCCACGCCCTTGGCCCCGCCCGGCACGCTGCCGTCGGTGGTGTAGTAAACGGTGCTGAAATCCACGTAGCGGTTGCTGCCCGTGCCTTCGGCATAGCCGATCTTGACCCAGAACTGCACGTTGGACCCGCCCGTCACCACCCGGTTGTCGGCGTGCCACAGGTAGGCTGCGGCCTGGCCCTGCTGCGCGCTGTAGATGTAGGTGAACGGGTTGGCCTGGGCCGAGGCCTCGCTGGCGTACGTATTGCTGGCCAGGTCGTTGGTGGTGCCGAGGTAGGTGGTGTCGTGGTCGGTGTAGGTCACCACCAGGTAATACTGGATCTCGTTGGAGGTGCTGAACGCGCCGGCGGGGACGGTGCCACGCCAGTATTTGTTGTTGCCCGACTCCACATCAAAGACCAGGGCATTGGTTTGCCAGGCCCCCGCCGGGGCCAGCCGATACACCAGGCGTCCGCCCGACTGGTCGCCCGCATTGCCGCCACCCAGGGCCTGGTTCCCTGTGTAGAAATAGACCGCCTGGTTGGTCTGCGGGTCGTTGATGGGATTGCGCATGGTGGTGCCGGGCGGCTCGCTGTTGCCCGGGAGGTGCCAGCAGTTGCCGAGATTCACCACGGGGCCGCCATAGGTGAAGCTGAACGGCGCCGCCCAGACCTGGGCCTCATCGAGAAAGCGCACATAGCCGGCCCCCGCGTTGGTGGTGCCAAGGTAGGTGGTGTTGTGGTCGGTGGCGGTGACGCGCAGGTAATACTCCACCTCGTTGGTCGCGGCATAAACGTTCCCGGGTATGGAACTGGTCCAGTAGGCGTTGTTGAGCGTGCTTCCGTTGCTGTCATAGCCTCCCGCGTTGGTGGTCCACGCGCTGCTCCCTTTCAGGCGATGGACAAGGGCCATGCCCGATTGGTTGGCCACGTTGCCGGTGCCGCCGGTCTGTACCCCCGAATAGAAATAGATCGCCGTGCCCGGAGCCACGCCGTTGGTCGGCGGATTACGCATGAAGGCGCCGGGCGGTTCGGCCAGGCCGGGCACGTGGAAGGCCTCCATGGCCCCGTAGCGGAAACTATAATTCGTGGCGCCGGAGATTTTTCCGCGCAGCGTGCACAGATCGTAATTCCCGGTGATCACGTTGGACGGCATGGTCGAGGTCAGCACGTAGTAATAGGCCCGCGTGCCTGCGGCCTGGGCGGGCAGGGTTGCCGTGTAGTTGGTGGAACTGCCGCTGGCCGGCAGCAAAAGCGAACTGGAGAAGTCATTGGTGGAGAAGCGCACCCAGATTTTTTCCGACGCGCTGAGACCTGCGCTGGATTGGATGGCCGTGGGTACCGCGCCGGTGGACTGGCTCACCGTGCTGTTTACGGCGAGGATATTCACCGGATCGTTAGCTGTTTCCATGACCACATAACTGGCGTGGTCTGCCTTCATATTGAAGGAATAGCGGTAGCCATTTGTCTGGTCATAAGACAGATTGCCGCCACCGGCAACCAGACTGCCCACGGTGGAGTTTTTTATCGCGCTGCTTCCGGCTCCCCAGTTATCGCTCCAAACGACTAAACCATCTTTCTCAAACTTGAAGTCGGACGCGAAATCCGTATTGGTCTCGGAGATGGTGACCTTCCAGATGCTGCCGAACGTCGTATCCAGCGTCATGAAGTTGTTGCCTGTCCATCCATTGATATCGCCCCGGACGAACTCCGCCCGCCCCGGCGCGGGCCCGGTCAGGAGACCGATGGCGATGAGGGTTGAATAAAGAAAAAACCGTGCGTGCATACGTCGTCTCCTGAATCTGATGAAAATCCGGGCGGTGAAGCGGGGAACTCATCCCGCTGTCCGCCCATCATACCCCAACCGCAGCTGTCGTGATGGCTAGTAAAAGTGGGCCGGACCGCCCCTGTCCAGCGCAAAGGCAGCCCATTTGACGGGGACCGACGCGGGCAGTACGATAGAACCATGTCGATTCGTGTATACATGGCGGCTCTCCTGCTGGTCGGGGTGACTCCGTCCACCCTCGAGGTGGCGTGCGCCGAGGACCTGCCGCCTCCCAAGGTGCGGCGTACCTACGGGGAGCGGGCCAATCTGAGCGGTACCACGACTGGGCCGGCCGAACCAGCGTCCAAATCCAAGGTTCGCATCCCGGAGCAGCAGATCCCCGGCGGCTCCTCTGCATTGGTGGACGAGTTGTCGGGTGATGCGGCCACACCCTTGCCGCCTCCGCGCGAGGCCAACCTGCCGCGCACCGATAAGAAAGACAAGCTCTGGTCCATGAAGGAGGAGGCGCCGGAGGCCAAACCCTCGGGTTGGGGCTGGCTGGCGGACGATATTTTACGGGCCACTCAGAACACCGCGACTGAATCCATGGTGCGCAACCGGTGGGATGACGATGGCGAAAATGATTTGGATCGCGATGGGCAGGAGGATGGGACCGCGAAATCGGATGCGGACGGCGAGAAGTCAGCTGCGGATCAATCGCCACAATCCACGTACACCCGGCCGCAGACCGAGGAGGAGCTGGTCAAAGCCAGGCTCAATGAATTCCGATCCGAGTCCAATCCCGGCTGGCAGCCCGTGGGCGCCGACCAGGATCAAAACCGCTGGCCTTCCACCGCGGATGTACAGGACGATCCACGCGACCGCACCGCCCTGGCCGGCATGTCCTTTGTTGCCCCCGAGGTGGTTCGGGAAGCAACTCGACAGAGTTCCCCCGATGTGGATGCGTTGACGCGCTCGTCGGCCTCTCCCGATTATCTGCAGAATTTGAACCGGCTGTCCGAGGGGAATCCGCAAGCAGGCGATCGTAGTGCCGCGGGGAATACGGAGGCGCTTTCCGTGCTGCCCAGTTACGACCAGCGATCCCGCGGTTCCGAGGTGGGCGCACTGAACGCCGACGCAATTGGATCGGGCAGTCTCTCGTATGGCCTGCCGGCCGCGGGGCCCTCTTTTGGTGGATTAAGTGCGGTGGAGGTGCCGCCGACGCTGGGTTCCGCGGCACCGCTGGCTCCCGCGCTGACCCTGCCTTCGCAGGCCGACAGTACGCCTTCCATGGGTGTGATGGGGAGCGAAATGGAAGCCCGCCCCAAAACGCTGCCGTGGTAAGTTACGAGTGGCGGAGGTGGGACACGGCGTTCTGGAACAGTTGCAAACCCGCGCCGTGTCTCGGCTGTTCGCCCCGCTGCTTGAGAAAATCCCACTGTGGATGATTTTCCGGGAACAGGTAAGCTTCCGGGTGCGGCATCAGGCCGAAAATGCGACCGGTCGGATCACACAGCCCCGCGATGGCATTCAGTGAGCCGTTCGGATTTTCGCCCTCGTAGCGACAGGCCACGCTGTGTTCCGCCTCGAGGCGGGCCAGCAGGTTTTTATCCGAGGTAAACAGTTTGCCTTCGCCATGCCGGATGGGCATGGGCATGCGGTCGAGCCCGCGCGTGAACACACAGGGGGAGGCGGATTCAAATTTCAGGGTCACCCACTTGTTGATGAAATGCCCGCAGTCATTCTGCATGAGGGCTACGGTCTGGGTGAAGTAGTCGTTATCCAGCCCGGGCAGCAGGCCCAGCTTGGTGATGATCTGGAACCCGTTGCACACGCCCAGGATCAGTTTACCCGCGGCGATGAACTGCTGCAGGTCGTCGCGCAACCGGGTGCGCAGTTTGTTGGCGAAGACCAACCCGGAGCCCAGGTGGTCGCCGAAGGAAAATCCCCCGATGAACATCAGGCCCGCGTAGTCGTGCAACCGCTTTGGGTTTTCCAGCAGATCGTTCAGGTGCAGCAGGGTCGGCGCCGCGCCCGCCTGCTCCCACGCGAATTTGGATTCCGCTTCGCAGTTCAGGCCGTAACCGGTGAGGATGAGGATGGGGGGCGACATGATGAATTTCGGATTTCGGATTTCGGATTTTAGATTTCGGATTTGAGGGTGTCCTTGAATGCCTTGCGAAGGACGGGTAACTCCGCTTCTACCACCGCGCCCAGCGTCAGCCGGGTCTCGCCCACCACGCCCACGCGCGCGCAGGGCAGGCCGGTAAACACCTCTTCCAATCCGGATGCGTGTCCGGGCGCACAGGTAACCACGAAGCGGCTGTTGGATTCCGAGAACAGAAGGGCGTCGGTGGACAACTTCCCGTCCTGCGGAATTGCGCCGAGATCGATTTCCGCGCCCAGTTCGCCGCCCAGTGCGGCCAGGCTGAACGCCACCGCCAGTCCGCCCACGGTCGGGGTGTGGGAGGAACGCAGCAACCCGCGTTTCACCGCCTCGTTGTGCGCGCGATAAAGTTTCAGGGCGGCGTCCGTATCCACCTTGGGCACCGCGCCCCCCACGGCCTCCGGGGTGCCTTGTTCGGCGGCCAGCATGCGGTGATATTCCGAGGCCCCGCGCTCGTCGCGGGTCACGCCCAGCACATAGATCAAATCGCCCGCCTGCTTGAATGGCATGGTCACCGCCTGCTGCACGTTCTCGATGCGGCCGATGGTGGAGAACAGAACGGTGGGTGGGATGGAGATCTTGCGACCACCGCGCACCGAGTCGTTCTTCATGCTGTCCTTGCCGCTGATCAGCGGCACCCCGTAGGCCACGCACACGTCATACAGCGCCTGGTTGGCCCGCACCAACTGGGCCATCTTGTAGGCCCCGTCCGGGGTCTTCTCCGACTGCACCGGGTCCGGCCAGCAGAAGTTGTCCAAGCCCGCGATGCGGTCCACCCGCCCGCCCACGCTTACGATACGCCGCACGCCTTCGTCCACCACGCTGGCCATCATGTGGTAGGTATCGATATCGGAATAAAACGGATTGATCCCCTCGGCCAGCACCACGCCCTCGGGACGGCCGTATTCGTAGCGCATCACGGTGGCGTCGGTGGGCATATCGCTGTGCACGCCCACGAACGGTTTCACCACGCTGAGCCCCTTGACCTCGCCGTCATAGATGCGGCTCTTGGCTTCTTTCGAGCATACATTCAGCGCGCCCAGCAATTTGATCAATGTGCGCGTGCGCGAGCCCGCACGCAGCGGCTTCGGCGCGGCCACCGTGGGCGGGGTCCAGCGCGCTTCCAGGTGCAGCTTCGGGCAGCCGTCGTGCATGAAGTCGAGGTCGAGTGAAGCCACCAGCTTGCCCCGGTACAGAACGTTGAGCTTCCCGGAGTTGGTGAAGTGCCCGAGCGCGGCGCACTCCACATCGCGCCGCCGGGCCAGCGCCATGAACGCGTCCAGCTTCTCCGGTGGCACGGCCAGGCTCATGCGCTCCTGCGCTTCGGACAGGAAAATTTCCCACGGCTGCAGACCCTCGTACTTCAACGGGGCGTCGGTCAGGTCCAGGTCGGCCCCGCCGCTGGTCCGGCACATCTCGCCGATGGAACTGCTCAGGCCGCCCGCGCCGTTGTCGGTCAGCGAGCGGTAAAGGCCGAGGTCGCGCGCCTCGATCAGGAATTCGTACATCTTGCGCTGGGTGATGGGGTCCCCGATCTGCACCGCTTGCGCGGGCGATTCCTGACGCAGTTCCTCGGAGGAGAAGGTGGCCCCGTGGATGCCGTCCTTGCCCACGCGTCCGCCCGCCATCACGATCACGTCGCACGGTTCCACATCCTTGCGCTCGCTGGGTCCGCCGCCCACCGTGACCGGCAGCTTGCCCACCGTGCCGCAGAACACCAGCGGCTTGCCCAGGAACCGGTCGTCGAATCGCTCCCAGCCGCGCGCCCACGGAATCCCGCTCTGGTTGCCGCCCTCAATCACGCCGTGGTGCACGCCGTCGCGAATGCGCCGCGGATGCATCAGCCCCTTGGGCAGTTCGCCGTCGTAGAACGGCGAGCCGAAACAATAGCCCCACACGTTGCACAGCATCTCGCCGCCCACCCCGGTGCCCATGGCGTCGCGGTTCACGCCCACGATGCCGGTGATGGCGCCGCCGAACGGGTCCAGCGCGGAGGGGCTGTTGTGGGTCTCCACCTTGAACAGCACGTGGCCGTGTTCGTTGAACTTGATCACGCCCGCGTTGTCGGTGAACACCGAAACCAGCCAGTCGATCTTCTTGCCGATCTCCAGGGTGGCCGCGCGGATGAAGGTCTTGAACAGCGAATCAATCTCACGCACCTGCCCGTGCTCGTCGGTGTAGCGCACGTGTGCCGCGAAAATCTTGTGCTTGCAGTGCTCCGACCACGTCTGGGCCAGGCACTCCAGTTCCACGTCGGTGGGGTCGGCGGGTAGTCCCGCGGTGGCCCGGCGGGCCCGCATCTGCGGATCGCGGAAATAGTCGCGGATGGCGTGCATCTCCTCGAGGGTCAGGGAGAGGATGCCGTCCCGGCTGATTTTCATCAGGTCCGCGTCGGAGCCCGAGAGGTCGTAGGTCTTCGCCTGCGGCTCGGTGGCGTCATGGATGGCGGGCACGGTTGCGTCGATCGGGGCGGCCGCCCATTCCGTGGGCGACCACACACGGATGGTCTGGATCAGCGGGTTGGCCAGCAGGTTGGCCCCGAGTTGTTCCGCGCCGGCGCGGTCGAGCGAGCCGCGCAGGAAATACTGGGTCGAGGTGTAGACCTCCTCGTATTCGCCCAGTGCGCGGCCCAGCACATCCTGTACCACGGTGCGCGCGGTGCGCCCCACGTTGTCGGTCACGCCCGGTTTAAAGCCGACCTCGACCAGCCAGTCGAAGGGCGGGGGGGGCAGGCGGCCCGCGGTGGAACGGGAGGTGACGGGATCGGTGAGCGCAGCGCGCAGGCGGCGGATTTCGCCCGGTTTCAGGGCGGTATCAATTTTCAGCACGTCGCGGGTGGCGCAACTGCGCAGGGGCAGGTGCAGGAAGTGGCGGGCGCGGGACACCACGCCCTGGGCGCGTGGATCGCGGACCCCGCGTTTCAGCCCGATTTCAATGCGAGTGGCCATGTTGAAAGTCTTTCTGCCGACACGGATCTGGGGTAAAAATGAGGCCATGTCTTACCTTGTCGTCCATGTCCATGTCCACGTGAAACCCGGGGCGGAGAGCGCTTTCCTGTCCGCCAGTCGGGCCAACGCCGAAGCGAGCCGGAAAGAGCCGGGCATTTTCCAGTTCGATGTTCACCAGCAGGCTGATGATCCGACCCGCTTCGTGCTCATCGAGGGCTACCGCACGCCCGAGGCCCCGGCCGCCCACAAAGCCACCGCGCACTACGCGGCGTGGCGGGATGCGGTGGCTGATCTGATGGCGGAACCGCGGACCAGCGTGAAATACAACGTCGATTGAATCACCGCTGTGGTTAATCTCCCCTCATGAACTTCGAGTTCGCCACCGCGCAACGCATCGTGTTCGGCCCCGGCAAGCGGGCCGAACTGCCCGCGCTGATGGCGTCCTTCGGTTCCCGGCTGCTCCTGGTGACCGGAAAATCTGGCCGTGGCGGCGAAGGGCTCCGGCCGGTCCTGCATCTGCGCGTCGACGGTGAGCCCACGTTTGATCTGATCCGCGGGTGGCTCGACGCTGCGCGCGCCGCGGCCTGTGATGTGGTGGTCGCGGTGGGCGGGGGCAGCGTACTCGATGCCGGGAAGGCCCTGGCCATGCTGCTGGCCAATCCGGGCGATCCGCTCGACTACGCCGAAGTCATCGGGGCCGGCCGGCCCATCGTCCATTCGTCCGTTCCCTTCATCGCCGTACCGACCACCGCGGGCACGGGGTCGGAGGCGACCCGCAACGCGGTGCTGGGTTCGCCCGCCCACGGGGCCAAAGTCAGTTTGCGCAGCCCCCTGATGCTGCCCCGGGTCGCCCTGGTGGATCCCGAGTTCGCGCTCGGTTTGCCGCCCGCGCTGACCGCGGCCACCGGGATGGATGCGCTGGCCCAACTGATCGAGCCGTTTGTGTCGTGCCGCGCCAATCCGCTGGTGGATGCGTTGTGCCGCGACGGCATCCCGCGCGTGTCCCGCGCTCTGCCGCGCGCCTTCGCACACGGCGATGACCTCGCCGCGCGGACCGATCTCGCGCTGGGTGCGCTCTATAGCGGGATGGCCCTGGCCAACGCCGGGCTGGGCGCCGTGCATGGATTCGCCGGGGCCATCGGTGGGGCCTTCCCCGCGCCGCATGGTGCGATCTGCGCGCGGTTGCTGCCGGGTGTTTTCGCGGAAAACTTCCAACGATTGGAAAACGGGTCCGGCGGGACTTCCAACGATTGGAAAAAATTTAGCGAGGTGGCCCGCCTCATCACGGGCGACCCGCAGGCCACGGTGGCGGAGGGGGTCCGCTGGCTGGAAAAGCTGGTCGACCTGCTGCACATTCCGCGCCTGGGCGGGTACGGTGTCACCCCGGCACACCTTCCGCAGCTGGTCCAGCAGGCACAGCAGGCCAGCAGCATGAAGGGCAACCCGGTGGTGTTGCCACCGGAGGTGCTGACGCGGATACTGGCGGAATCGTTGTGAAAAAACTTCTGTTTATCCTGTTGATGAGTGCGATGGGTTCGGTATGGGCGGATGGCGAGGTCCGGCAGGCCCTGACCTTTTCCATCACCAACGATGTTGGGCTGGGCCGCAGTGTATTTGTCGCCGGCAATCATTCCGACCTGGGCAATTGGATTCCCACCGGGGCGGTCAAGCTGCGTTGGACCGCGGGCAACGTGTGGGTGGGCGAGGTGGGCCTGCCGCGCGGGGCGAGTGTGGAATACAAATACATCTCGCGCCTGACCAGCACGGACCAGTTCTGCAATGTCGGCAATGTGACGTGGATCTCACCGGCCAACCTGGCCACGTCCACAGCCGCGTTGGGGCCGGCGCCGTACAACGGGAAGACCCTCTATTATTTCACGGGCTGGACCAGCGTGTACGTGCTGGCCTCCACGGATGGGGTGAATTTCGCCGACGCCCCGCTGACCCAGGTGTCGACCGGGCGAACCCCGGGTGAATATCTCTATCGCGGAACCAACCTCGGCACCGCGGGTGGATCATTGGAGTTCGTGCTGCACAACGATCTTGGGCAATACGACAAGGCGCCCTACGGCGGCTATGGCAACAGCAACTACTTCACGCGGCTGGATGCTTTTGTGGTGCAGGACGGGCAGATTTACAACTACTGGCCGGCCCCGTTTCCCTCCGCGCCGCGCGTGCTGAATACCAACGTCGGTTCGACGGTGGCGGGCATCGTGGCCCGCGGCATGCGCATCTACCTGCCGCGCGGCTATGATCAGCACGTCGGGAAGCGGTACCCGGTCATGTACATGCAGGACGGCACCAACATCTTTGACCCGGGCGGCGCCAACGGGTCGTGGAGCTTGGATGCCGCGGCCACCCGTGAGATCAGCCAGGGCCGCCTGCGGGAAACCATCGTGGTCGCGGTGGACAACATTCCCACCTACCGCCGCTCCGAATACGAGCCCGCGGGCGATACCTATCCGGGCGAATCGCCCGGGGTGGGGGACGCCTACCTGCGTTTCCTGATGGATAACGTGCGGCCCACCTTGGACTTTAATTACCGGACGCTGACCGATCGCCGCAACACGTTGGTGGGTGGCTCCTCCATGGGTGGGTTGTTCAGTCTCTATGCCGCCTACGTGACCAATGTGTTTGGCGGCGTGCTGGCCATGTCGCCCTCCATCACGCGTGCCACCAACTTCAACGCGACCCTATGGAGCGAAACCCGTCGCCCCGTCCGCATCTATGTCGACACGGGCACGCACGAGGGCCAAGTGGGCATCACCCCGGGCGGAAATTATTGGGAGAAGCCGTGGGAGGCCTACGACATTTTCCTAGCCCAGGGCTATGCGGCCAACGACGCGGTGATCATGCGTGCTGGTTGCGGACATGTTCACAACGAGGCGGCCTGGCGCGAACGCACCCCGCAGGCCCTGGCCTTCCTGCTCGACGTGCGCGAGGAGCCGAATGGCGTACTGAGTGTGGCGGCCCCGCCTGTGTTGCAAGGCTCGCCGCTGGGGGCACTGACCCTGCCCACGTTGCGCCAGCATGTTTATCGATTGGAAGGCGCCACCGATCTCGCGGGTGCCTGGCAATCCACCGCCACCTCCGCGGTGGAGCAGTTGCCGTGGGGCAGCACCGCCCTGACCAATCCGGTTGCGTCGGTCGCCCAGTTGTACCTGCGCGCGGTCGCCGAACCCCGCCCGTAACCATCCGCCCCCCCCCAAAAAAATGGAAAATGGGAGGCGAACATTCATCACGATGGCGGCGGAGAGATATCTTGACATCAAGATATATCCCCGCTAAGCTTGGACATTATGAAAGAAGACCTCTCGGGGGTACATGTGTGGCTGGTGGTATGGAAGGCGTGGACGGCGCTGCGGGCGTGGGACGAGCAGTCCATCGCCTCGCTGGACATGAGCCTGACTGATTTTGCCGTGCTGGAAGTGCTGCTGCACAAGGGGGCGCAGCCGGTCAACCAGATCGGGCGCACCGTACAACTCACCAGCGGCTCCATCACCACTGCGGTCACCCGCCTGCAGCGGCGCAAGCTGGTGGAGCGCAGCCCGAGCAGCAAAGATGCCCGGGTCGTGCTGGTGGAGCTGACGCCCAAGGGAAGGCGCCTCATCGAGCAGGTGTTTGACCTGCACGCCCGCAATATGGAAATGGCGGTGGGCGTGCTCACCGAGGAGGAGCGCCGCCGTCTGCTCCCCCTGCTGCGCAAGCTGGGCAAACACGCCGCCACCCTGGCCGGGTATGGCATCGGGGCCGCCCCCCTGCGCACCCGCACTGGCGCCACCCGCGCCTAGGCCGGCTTTACACATAGGAAAAACAGCAGGGTGGTGGTGCGTCTAGATATCTTGATATCAAGATATCAGATAACAAGACGGAGGGGAGGGGGCGCGGGGGGAGGGGGAGGGTTTTGTGGAGTGCAGTGAAGTGAAAACCAAAGACAAGGAGAAGAGCATGAGCATGGGAAGTATGTTGGTGGCGACGAAGGGTGGATGGACGGCGACGGTGTTGCGGCTGGTATTGGGTCTTGTGATGTTTCCGCACGGGGCGCAGAAGGTACTGGGCTGGTTCGGGGGGTACGGATTTGAAGGAACCATGGGGTTCTTCACCGGCACCCTGCACATCCCGGCAGTTTTTGCCTTCCTGGCCATCGCGGCGGAGTTCGGCGGTTCGCTGCTGCTGATCGCGGGGGCAGCCACCCGCCTGGCCGCGCTGGGCATCGGCGTGACCATGGTGGTGGCCGCGCTGAAGGTGCATGTGGGCAACGGCTTCTTTATGAACTGGTACGGCAACCAGGCTGGGGAAGGTTTCGAGTATCATATCATGGCCGCCGGTATCGCGCTGGCCCTGCTGATCGCTGGTGGTGGCAAGGCTTCGGTGGACGAAGTGCTGGCGAAAAAGTGCGAAGGCTAACTCACCTGTAGACGCGTCCGATGGTCGCGTTTTCAGTTCTCATCAGCGGCGGGCGTGGACCCGGATCAAGGTCGCGCCTTCACCGCTGATGGCCTGGCTCCAGATGGTGGTGCTTCCGGTGGACGGCACCGAGGCGGCGAGCCCCCACGTGGCCGCGTCCAGCGAACTGTTGGTGTAGAGGTCGTAGGTCGCGCCGGATTGGCTGGCCCACACCACGGTTTGCGTGCCCTGGGCCATCGCGAGCTGGCTCAGCACCGGGATGCCCAGGGTAAAGGTGGCGATGCCGGGCAGAGACAATACGCTAGCCATGCCGGCGTTGGTGATGGGGCCGGTGGCGGTGAACTTGCGCGCGCCGATGACGAGGTCGGAGTACAGATCACCGTTTACATCCGGTCCGATGGCCAGCGCGCTGCCGACCAGCGCCTGCGCCTGGATACCCTCCACCGCGAACCCGTTCGTACCGTCGAGACGCGTCACCTCAACGGTGGCGGAAAATGTGGGTCGGCCGAAGATGAGGTGAGCGGCCCCGGCTCTGGCTTGCCCGTTGATGATCGTGTCCGGCGCCGCAAGTACGAGGTCAGGGTAGTTGTCGCGATTGAGGTCGGCTCCGGCCGCGAGGGATGAGCCCAGCTGGGTGGCGCTGTTGGTGGTTGTCACGGTGAATCCATTCGTGCCGGTGAGGGCCGTCAGAAAAAGTGGTGAAGCCGGATTCGTAGTGCCAAACAGCACGGCGACTTTGCCGTTGTTGCCGGGGCTGCCCACGAGGGCATCGGACAAACCATCGCCATTTACATCGCCACCCGCCACGGCGGTGCCTGCGGAGCCGTTGGCTTCGATGCCAAACAATTGCAATCCATGCGGCGCAGCCAGATTGGTGACCACCAGTTGGGCGGGCCAGTTGGTCCGGCCCAGCACCACGTAGGCGCGGCCGATGGGGAATCCGTTGGTCGAAATACTGGGAGCGCCGACCAGCACGTCGCGCCGGTTGTCGCCGTTAAAATCGCTCAGCGCAGCCACGGCTTTGCCAAACTTATTATATCCCGCTTCGCTGAGCAGGCTGGCCCCGTTGGTCCCGTTGAGTTGAGCCAGGTCCACTTGGGCCGGCCAGTTGGTGCGGCCGAAAAGCAGATACACCGCGCCGCCATTGGCCGCGCCCGCCCGATCCGCCTCGGGGGCACCGATGGCCAGGTCGTCTCGCCCGTCGCCGTTGATGTCGCCCAGGCCCGCCAGACTGGCGCCCGCCAGCGAGCCGGTGGGCGCCACGCACAGAAAGCCGTTGGTGCCGTTCAAGTCCGTTGCCGAGAGCGCGCCGGCCAGGTTGGTGCCGCCGAAAATAATGGCCACGTAGTTGGTGCGCGCGGAGATGGTGTTGATGGGCGCGCCCACCGCGATGTCGGGAAGGCCGTCGGCGTTCAAATCGCCCGCCCCGCTGACCGCGGTACCGAGTTCATCGAGCGCGTTGGCGCCGTTGATGACCACGGCGTTGGTGCTGCCGAGCAGGCTGCTGGCGTCGAATTGCGGGGCGTACTGACGGCGACCCCAGATCAAGTAGGCCCGGCCCGCGGCGCCCGCCACCTTGGGCGCACCCACCAGCACGTCGCCCAGGCCGTCGCCATTAACGTCGCCCGGCAGCGCGACACTGGTGCCCAGTTCCGCGTCCGCGCCCGGGCCGGTGACCTGAAAAACGTTGGTGCCCACGATCAACCCGCTGCTGCCGTCGAACACAGTCAGCGGCAGACGGTTGGTGAAAAAGAACTGCCCCGGCTCAAGAGCGAAGGCGGAGGTGCCGACGAGCGCCAGCAGCAGGGCAAGGCGACGTTTCATGGGCATCCTGTTTTCGGGTGCATCTGCGAGGGGGTGTATGTTTCTTGGGGAGGGACCGAATCCGCTGCGGTTCGGTCCGTAAACAGGGGTAAACTCCGGACGGCTCGTCCCCGAAGCGTGGCCGATGCCGTCCCTCCCGTTCGACGGGCAAGAATGAGCCTACACCTTATCAGATGCTCCCCCCAGACATATAAATCAGCGTGTGATGACGATGGTTTGCTCGTCGTTTCCGGCCACGGTGATGGTCCAACCGTTGCCGCCATTGGTGAACCAGTTGCCTTTACCATCGCGCAGGGCCACGTTGATATCGTGCAGGCCGGGCTTCACGCTGTAGCTCGCGCTGAAGGTGCCGTCCGTCCGTTTGGCCATGGCCACATCCACCGCCTTCTTCCAGCCGTCGCATCCAATGTGGGCGAACAATTTATCCGCGCCAAAGCCTTTCGCCTTGATGGTGATTTGCATGGCGGAAGGAGTTGCCTGGCGAACCGAGTTGCGAACCGTGGGGGCGGCGGGGATGCTGGCGACCGCGATCGCAGCGGCCGGTTCTTCCACCGACACCTTCGCGCTCGTAGTCGCAGGGGCGGATTCAATCGTGGTGGTGGCAACGTTCTTGATGGTGGGGCTGACCGTGGTCGCGGTCTTGCTGCTGGTCGTGACCGGCGCGGGCGCCGGCGCGGAGGGCGCGGCCGGGGCGTTGGTGTTGCGCACCGGGATGCGCCAGTCCTGGCCGCCGTTGTTGTCCCAGGTGCCGGCGTTGTCGTGGAATACCACGTTGACTTCCGTCGCACCCGCGGGGACGACGAACTGCACTTCGAGTCGGGCGGCTGGCCCGCTGAATTGCAGGGCGGCGGTGTCGAAAGGGGTGGTCCAGCCGTTGTGGCCGAGGTGGGCGTAGACCGGCCTGCCGAACAGCGGATTGCCTTCGTTGCCGTAGGTGTAGGACAGGGTGACCGTTTCGCCAGGAGCCGGATACGCGGGGGCCCACATCAGGCGCACGCCCATCGGGTCGTTGGGGATGGTGGGCTGACCGTGCACGGCCCATTCGATGACGTTGGCGTAGGGGATGCCGATCACGCCGTCGCCGTCCGGGTTGTTGGTTGCGGTCTGGCTCAAGTCGCCGAACCAATCCATTTCCCACGCATCGGGCAGGCCGTCGTTGTCGTTGTCGCCGTTGCTGCTGCCCGCGACGGTGAAGCTGAAGTCGTGGCTGGCGGTTTGCGCGTAGGCGGTACCCGAGGGATTCCGCGCTTCCAGCCAGAACAGGACCGAGCTGCCCGCGGGCAGGGTCCCGATGCTGTAGGTGAAGTAATCGAAGATGGGCTTGTTGCTGAAGCCCGCGCTGTGGAACACGCCGGTGACCGCCACTTCGCTGGCCCAGTTGCCGGGCGAGGTGGTGTAGTGCAGCACGGAGGTGATGGACACCGTGCCCTGTTGCACGTTGTTGCCGTTGCCGTTCTCGACGGGACGCGCCACCACGGTGATGGCCTGGCCGGCGGCGAACTGGCCGAAGTTGGTCCCGCTGGCCGCGGCCGCGCCGTTCACGCGCACCTTCTCGTTGTCGTAACGGTAAGGATCAATGCCCCAGAACACGGGGGCGGAGACGTTGGAGTTGTTGGACACGCGGGCCAGGAAGTCTTGGCCGCCATTGTTGTCCCACTTCTCGACGCCTGCGCCATCGCGCACCACCAGGGCGTAGCGGATCTGGGTACCGGCCGGGAATTTGCCCAGCAGGGCGTGCCATTGGTCGTTGGCCGCGGTGGCCCCGGCGTAGCTGAGGCCCTTGCTCAGCCAGTTGGTACCGTTGGTGGTGTAGATCACTTCGCCGGTCACGGCCGCGCCTTTGGCGAAGCTCTCGGTGTTGATCCAGAGGTCATCCCACGCATCGAGTTCGGCATTGGCCGGCCAGTGGTAGGTGTTGCCGACCCACTGCACCGGGGCCACGGCGCCGCTGCGGGTGGACATGGTGAAGAAGGTCGTGTTGGAGGCATAGGCGGCCACCAGCAGGTGCATGTTTACGCCGTCGGACAGGTCCTTGACCGCCCAGCGGTTGTCGGAATCCACGAGCAGCGGGGCGCCCCAGGTGACGGTTTCGGTGGCATCCACGCTTCCCACCGAGAAGTAACGCATACCGTTGCGCTGGGAAACCGCGATCAGCTTGTTGTCGATCCAGCGCAGGCCGTCGCCGGAACCTTCGCCCGCCCACACGTTGGCGTAGCCCTGTTTCCACGAGTTCAGCCAGTCAAAGGGCTTGGACTGGAAATAGAGGCCGGGGCCGCCTGGCCCGGTGTCGGGCGTGATATAGGAAATGCTGCCGGTGGCCGGGCGGAGGGCTGACTGCGCGCCCTGGCCGGGTTGCTCGCCGCCGCTCCAGGTCTGGCCGGCATCGCCGCTCTGGTGCAGGAAGTATTTCACGAAGCCGCCGTACCAGCTCTGCGCGTAGGTGAGCAGGGAAACCCGGCTGCCCACCACATCGAAGTCCTTCACGTAGACCGTGGTCTTGTAGCCCTGGTTGGTGAAGATCTGCACCGGGGTGCTGAAGGCGGAGTCGTTCTTGTAAATCTTGGCGAAGAACATGCGTGACAGCTCGGGGGCCGAGTAGCGGTTGAAGATCACGTAGGCGTTGTCGGCATCGGCGCGCAACTCGGCGTAGTTGGCGTTGGTGATGACCACGGGCACGTTCCACGACTGGCCCTCGTTTTCGCTGCGCAGGTAGAAGAGGCCGTTGTAGTCATTCAGCAACACGTGCAGGCCGCTGTCCGCCACGGCCAGACGCGGGGTCTGCCAGGCGCCGGCCAGAGTGGTGACGAACTGCGGGGCCTGCCAGGGCGCGTTGGGCAGCTTTTTGGACAGGTAAACCATCAGTGGGCTGTCGTAGCTGTTCGAGCGCACGCCCCACACCGCGTACAGGGCGCCGTTATGCGCTGCGACATCCACGCCCACCGTGCCTTCCGGGGTGGGAATCTGGGCCGCCGCGCTCCAGCTCAGGCCGGTGGACGTATTGCCGCTGGGAATAGAGAAGGAATAGTTCGCGCCGTTCTGGCTGTCGTAGATGTCGCCCACGCCGAACTGCCAGCCGTGGAAATAGAACTTCACATTCGCACCCGCCTGGTAGGTCGCGGCCGGGGTGAAGGTCCACTTCGAGTTGCCATCCACATTGCCTGCGTAGCTCATGGGGAAGGTGGTCCACGCGCCGCCGTTTACTTGCACCCCGACTTCGGCCTGGAGGCCGTAGTAATCCTGATTCATCAGGATGGTATAGGTTCCGGGATTGCCGTTGGTGGTGTGGCGTTCAAACGCGCCGTAAACACCCATCCAACTGGGGAACGCCGCCCACGCGGACGACGTCATCACCAGGGAGCCCAACATCAGTGCAGCCATACGCTTCATCAGCTTCATAACAACCTCATCGGGTTAAATCGATGTAAAGCGTTATACTGAACCGCATCAGCTTATGCAAAGATAATGTTGTGCTATTAATATGTTGAAGGTGAACGACTTGTGATAAAAGTCGCGATTAGCTGTTCAGGCGGGCACTTAGAATCGGAAGCCCGCGTAGGCGCTGATCATGGTCAACTCGAGGTTGATGTCCTTGTCGAATTTCTCGCGGGTAGTCAGGGCTTCTTCGCGGGAAACGATCTTGGCTTTGCTGCTGGCGTCGGCGGTGATCAGTTTGTAGGCGGCGCCCAGCAGGAGATCCACTTCGGAGCTGAGCGGGTAATTGAATTCCGCGCGCAGCTCGAGCATGTCGTAATCCACATCGAGATCCTTGTCATTGCGGGAGCTGATACCGAGCGAATCGGAGGAGCCGCTGTACTCAAAAATCGCGTAGGTGCCTTGCAGGGCCAGTTCCACCGGGCCATTTTCGGTCTGGCCCAGGTAGATCCGCAATTCGCCGCCCGCGCCCAGTTCAGGGGCAAACACGCTGGCATCGCCTTCGCCTTTGCCGCCGACCACGTATTCGCGGGGCGGATTCTCATAGACCTGAATGCGGGAGGCGGGGCTTTCCGATTCCACTTCGAAGGTGCCCGCGATCACCTGCAGGCCGAGGTGAATCCACGGTGTGAACGACACGATATTTTCTGGCGCGATGGTGAAGGGCGTGATCTGGGTGCGCAGGGCAATCATGGCGCCATCCAGCGATGCCTTGTAGCTCTCGCCGTCCTCCAGCTTCATGTACTCGTAGCTGCGGCCGTTGAATTTGATGTCGTCCACCCCGATGAAGTAGTCGCGTTTGGCCACGCCGTTGGCTTCGGCGCTCAGGTAGGCGAAATCGCCGCGCAATGTGATGTAGCGCCACTGCTTCTCCAGGTTCACCCCGTAAATGATTTCACTTTCGGTGAGGCCCAGCTCGTTGAGGTCGTAGCTCTCCGCGTCGAGCTGCTTTTCGGGCAGGTCGAGCAGATCGTAGACCCGGCGCGTGGTCTCATCCACCGAGCCCTTGATCTCGGTGATTTGTCCCACGCTGCCGGAGATGGTGAAATCCTTCTTGGGGTTCACGGGCCGCCCGCCCGCGATGATTTCTGCCCGGGCGGATAGCGTGGCAAACAGGCCGAGGAGGATCGCGGTGGCGTAGCGTAGTTGATTTTGCATGCGCTAGTTTCCTTTGTTTTCCAATTATTTCAAGAGGGCACAAGTCCCTCGCGCAACGAATCCGCCTCGAGCCCCAATTCCTGCAACGCTTTCAGGGTCGAAGGCCCCACGGCCAGCCAGGTCCGCTTGCGCTCACGCTCCAGCGGATAGCGCCGGAAATAGGACTGCACCGTGGTGGTGCTGGTGAACAGGACGCGGTCGAAGGCCAGGCGCGGCAATTCGCGGGGTGCGGTTTCGCGATTTTCGTAAAGTACCACGGGGGCCAGTTCGATGCCATGCCCGCGCAGGCTGTCCACCCGCTCCGCGTGGGGCGAGGCGTCCGAGCTCGGGTACATATAACGACCGGCAAAGGTCTGGCCCAGCTTCCGGGCCAGCGCGCGGACCCCGCCCAGGTTGTCGGCCGCGCCGTCGGCCCGCAGGCCGAACCGAAGCAGCTCGTTTTCCGTGGCCGGCCCCACGGCCAGCAGCTTTTTGCCGGACAGATCGCGGGTGTCGCCGCCCGCCAGCAGGGTTTCCATGAAGCTCTGTACCGCGAACCGGGAGGGGAAAAGAATGCCGTCACTGGTCGGCAACGTTGCCGCCAGCCGGGCTCGCCGTTCGTCCAGCGGCCGGGATACCAGCTCGATCATCGGCCAGTGCAGCAGGGGGCCGTGGCGCAGAAAGTGGTCGGGGTCGGTGCCGGTGAACAGCGTGAACTGCTGGCTCGGAAAGGTGCGTACGCCGGCCAGGAAAACCGCCGGCGTGTCGATGGCCTGGCCGGGCAGTTCGGCGACAGTTACATGGCGGATCTGCTCGTCGGCATACCCCAGCCGTTCCCCGATCACCACCGGGGTGGTGTCCGGCCAACCCGCGGCGTGCAGGTTGGCCACCAGTCGGTCCGCGCTGTGCACGCCCATGTACACGGCAAGGTTGCCCACGTCCGGTCCGGGCATGGGGACGTCTTCAATGCCGGCGCCCGGTTTGGCGGTGACCAGGGTGACGCGGTGCCCGCTGCCGCGATGGGTCAGGGGGGCGCGCGCGCGCGCGGCCGCAATCTGCGCGGCGGTCACCGCGGGCACCACGTCGCAGCGGAGATTCCAATCGGTCAGGAACTGAGCCTCTTCGCCGAGGTGTCCGTAGATGCCGGGATCGCCCCCGTGCAGGCGCACCACCAGGTGACCCTTTTCCGCCTCGTGGAGCAGCGTGCGGTGAATGTCGAACTGCGGGGTGGACGGTCCTCCGCCGGTTTTGCCCACCGGAATCAGGCGCGCCTTGAGCCCGGACAGCACCTCGTCGGGAATCAGGCGATCGTGCAGAATGACATCCGCTTCGCGCAGGTAGGTCATGGCGCGGCGGGCCAGCAGGGTGGCGTCCGCCGGGCAGCCGACCAGCGCGACCAAGCCGGCGTGACGGCGCACGTCCAGGGTGCGCAGCAGCTCGATTAAATCGCGGCGATCCGATCGCACCACCAAGGCGAGTCGACCCTGTTGCGGCACCGGTTCAAAGGGCAGATACGACGTGATGCGCTCGGCCCAGCCGAGTCGTTCCAGCGCACAGGCGGCCATGACCAGCGCGTCGTAGGCGCCGGCATCCAGCTGGGCCAGCCGCTGGTTGATGGTTCCGCGCACGGGCTTCAGGACGGCGTCCGGCAGGAATTTACGCAGCTCGGTTTCGCGGCGCTGGCTGCTGGTCCCGATGGTGCGCACCGCGGATTGGGACAGCCCTTTCCGCACGACCAGGGCCTCGCGGATATCGCGCGCGGGCAGCAGGGCGGCCACGGTCAAATCCGGCGCGAGTGGCTGGGGTAGATCTTTGGCGGAGTGGACCGCGAGGTCGGCGTGGCCCTCCCGCAAGGCCTGGTCGAGGTCCCGGGTAAAAAAATCCTGGGGCACGGCGGGATGGGTCAGGGAAGTTTGCAGGTCGCGATCACCCGGTGTGGCCATGGCGTGTACGTTCAACGTGATGGGCGGCGGCAGGAGGCCGAGCAGGATCGGGCGTACTTCTTCCACCTGGGCCAGGGCCAGCGGGCTTTGCCGGGAGGCGATGGTCAAGGTCAAGCCGGCCGGCTTCATTCGTGATGCGTCTTTTGGCGGCGCGCCGCCCAGGCCGCGGCACCCTCGCGGATCAGGCGGGCCGCTTCTTCGCCCCGTTCGCGCCGGTCGGCGGAATTGAGCTGGGCTTTGGCTTCGATGTCGCTCAGGGAAATATACGTCACGTCCGGCAGCGTCTGCACTTCGGGGCAGCAATCGGAAGGCACGCCCAGATCCACAATGACCAGCGGACGCTGGGCCTTCTCAAGATGCTGAGGGAAGACGAGGGCGTGGGGGGCGGCGGTGGCGGTGATGATGCCCGCGGCGCCGTCGAACAGATGGGACAGCTCGCTCAAGCCGTGTGCGAAGCCATCCACTTCCATGGCCAGCGTCAGGGCGTTCTCGGGACAGCGGCTGGCGATGCGTACCGGGCGCTTGCCGTTTTTGGTCAGGCTGCGAACCACGCCGGTGGCCAGGGAGCCGGAACCTACCACGGCCAGCGGGGCCTCCGGGGGCAGGCGGTCCATCAGGGCGTGGGCAGCCAGGCCGCTCAACGAGGTCAGATTGCGATCAATGCCGCTTTCGCGGCGGGCTTCGCGGGCCAGGGCCAGGGCATCCTGAAAAATGCGATCCAGTGCGGTGAGGGACCGTCCGGTAGTTTCATGGAATTGTTTGTAGGCGGTGCGGACCTGGCCGATGACTTCGAGCTCGCCGAGGATGCGGCTTTCCAGTCCGGCCGCGATGCGGGCCAGTCGCTCAAACGCGGCCTGGCTGTCAAACGACCGCACCACGCGCAGGTGCTCCATGGCGGGCAGGGCTAGGCCATAGCATTCCAGGCGCTGGCAGGTGTCCAGCACCAGCATGGGCGCGTGCGCCGAGGTGCGCAATCCGGCCACCGCCGCTTCCCGCGCCTGGGGTGCGGTCAGCTCTAGTTCATATCCGACGAAGTTCATCCGAAATAAGTGCTTTCAATCCGTCGCGATCATTTTGTTCGATGAGGCGGACAAACGATTCGTGACGAGCTATTCGTTTTAGCAAATCCATTCGGGCCTGTCCACTGGGCAGGGAGCGCCGCAGGTCGGCCATTAATTCCGAGGCCATGGCCCAACCGGGGCTCAGGTTCTGGCCCAGCCAGCGGCGCAGAGCGGAGGACACCGCGGGGGCGTCCCCGCCGCTGCTGATGCCGAGCACCAGCGGGCCCAGGGTGACCAGCGACATATAATAGAGGTCGCACAGGTCCGGTTTGTCGCAGGCGTTGAGTGGTTTGTGGTGTCGTTCGCACCAATCGGCAATCGTCCGGGCCAGGCCGGGGTCGCCGGTGTCCTCGATCACGAAATCGGCCTGGGCGATGTCCTGCTCCAGTACGGCGCGTTCATGCAGGTTGATGCGCAGGTCGCGGCGGCGGGCCTCGCGCAGGAAGGGCGTGATGTGGGCCACCACCACCCGGATGCTGACCCAGTCGAACATCATGGCGTGGCGCAGGCGGGACTCCGTTTCGTAGCTGCCCCCCGCGATCAGCACGTGTCGGCAGGAGGCCACCCAGGCTACGGGCAGGGCCTTGTAGCGCAGGCCCGGAGGAGGAAACGCCGCCGCGTCATTGGACGATGACATCTAGATCCACCCCATGACGCGGTAATAGGCCAGGCCGGCCAGTTCATGCAGCACGCGGAATTGATAGTGGAGGTTGTTCCAGAACGAATAGCGGAGGGTGTAACTTTGGCCGATGTCGGGCAGGGCCGCCGCCGTGCCGCCCAGTTCCTGCCGGTTGTAATGAAGGTCCGCGGTCAGCGCTTCCCCGAATTCGGAGCGGCCGGTGATGGCGTGAAACCCGGCCTTGCGGAAGGTAAGCAGGGCCCGCTTCATGTGGTTGGGCGAAGTGACGAGCAGGGTGTTCGGTTCCATGCCATCCGCGTAGAGCATGGTGTGCAGGCGCAGGGCTTGCTCGCGCGTGTTGCGGCCCTGGTCCTCCCAGATGATGCGGTCGGGGGAAATGCCGCGCATCACCAGTTCCTCCTTCATGCGGATGCAGGAGAGATCGTTGGTATCCGGCATGGCCACCGCCACCAGCGCGTTGGGGTGCCGGCGGGCCTGCTCGGCCAGCGCGTAGCTGCGCATGAGCCCGGATTCGCTGGGGATGCCGCCGCCGCCCAGCATCACCAGCACATCCGGTTCCCCGGTCAGGGACTGTGTATCGCGGGCCAGCCACGCATAGGCCCGCCACGGGAAAGGGGTGAAGCAAAGCGCCACCACGAGCAGCAGAACCAGCCCGGCGCCCATCAGTACCCCCGCCAGCAAACGTCTGAAAAATCTAAACATGGCCGGGAAGTATGGGGAATAACCCCTCGCCACGCAATGATGCAGGCGGGAAAGCAGGCGGGGCCCCCGAAGCTGCCCCGAGGCTGCTCGAGCCCTCTGCACCTAGCCAAAAACTAACGATCGCGGGCTTGAGCTTCTGTTGTCGGTGGACAAAATTGACCCATGATCATGAGGTGCTGGGGGCGAGCTTTGATCTGGGGATTAATCTGGACGGCTTGGTGTCTGGACGGTCATGCCGCCGGTCCATCAACCAATAGTCTGGTGCTGGACGATGGCCGTCGCTTCGAGCAGGTCAAGGTCACCCGAATCCAGGGTGAGGTGGCCACCATCATCCATTCAGCCGGGGTGGCCAGCGTGCCGCGGAGTGCCATTCCGGCCGCCTGGCTGCAGGTGACTGCACCCTCTGCGCAATCGGCCCCCCGCCTGACGAACACCGAGCCGACCTACGAGGTGCTCCGGGCGGGGCCGGACACAAACTCCTTGATAGGGGCAAAAATCCGCCTCACCACGCGGTCGGGGGCACGTTTTGATGAGGCGGTGATAAACAGCTTCGATCCGGATGGGATGACGCTATATCTGTCGTCCGGCATCACCAGGGTGTTCCGCGACGATTGGCCCGAGGCCTTGCAGCGGCGGGTGACCGTGTCCATTCCGCACCTTCCGCTGGAGCCTTGGAGCGGGCCGGAACCCCCCCCTCTCCAGACACCGGCTCTGCTCGCCGCGGAGGCGGCCCGATGGGAGGCGGCGGCACAAGAGGGCGATCTCTCCGCGATGCGGAATGTCGCGCGTTGCTACCGGCTTGGCTTGGGAGTCGAAATGGACCCGGCCCGGGCCGTGGCGTGGTTGGAGAAGGGGATGGCCCGGGGCCATGGCGGTTGCTTGGCCGAAATGGGCTGGTGCCGGCTGTACGGTGAAGGGGTGGACGCTGATGCCGAGGAGGCGGTCCGGCTCTTTCAACAGGCGGCCGACGCAGGTGATGCGGAAGGCTGGCGCGCCCTGGGTTACTGCCATGAGCAGGCGGTCGTATTCCCTCAGGATAACGCGCAAGCCTTGAAGTATTACCTGAAGGCCGCGGTGGCCAGTAACCGCTGGGCCTATGCCAACCTCGGCTATTGTTTTGCCCACGGTATCGGAACGGCGCGCCGTGATGACTGGGCGGTTGAGTGTTACCGACGGGCCGCCCGGACCGGCGTATCCCCCGCCATGGCGAAACTGGGCCGGTTATACCAGGAGGGTGTCGGGGTGGTGCGGGATTATCCGCGAGCGGTGGCCTGGCTTGAGCGTGCGTCGGCGCTGGGTGAGTCCGAGGCCCAATTTGATCTGGCCATGCTGGTGGCGCGTGGTCAGGGCACGGCCCGCGATATGAAGCGGGCGGCGGAACTGCTCCGGCTATCCGCGGAGCGGGGCAATACGGATGCCATGAACGCCTGGGCGGTCTGCCTGTTGAATGGCTGGGGGGTGGAGAAGGATCAGCGTCAGGCCTTGGACTGGTACCAGCGATCGGCTGATACCGAGCACCCGTCGGCGCTCTACAATCTGGCCGCGCTGTATCAACAAGGCACCGTGGTCGAAAAGAATCCTGAACGCGCGGCTGAACTCTATGGCCGGGCCGCGGCCGCTGGCGACCTCTTATCCATCAACAACCTGGCCCTCTGTTATTATTATGGAGATGGCGTTCCCCGCGATCTGGTCCAGGCCGCGGCCTGGTTCGAGCGTGGGGCGCGCAAGGGGATTCCCATTGCCATGTACAACTACGGGGACTGTCTGGTGACCGGCGAGGGCGTGAAGGAAAATCGGGAATTGGGTCTACAGTGGCTGCGCCGCAGCCTCCAGGCCGGCTATGAGCCCGCCCGCAACCGCATTGGACAAGTTGTCTTCAAGCCCATAGGCGACAAGATCATGTCCGCCCTGGGCGTATGGGCTGCGGCCAGCGAACTGTATTCAGGCATAGACGAATACAATGAAGGTCTGCGCAAGACCCAGGAAGGCATCGATTGGACGAAGCAGGTTCAGAGCGGCGGCGGACTTTGACCAAAACTTCCAACCCTTGGAATTTCCAATGGTTGAAGTCCGCAACGGTATCGAGGCCGATGCCCCATCTTGACCATGGGGATAGATCGCTCTTAACGTTTCACAAATTCCGTGATTTTACGTGGCACGAATGACGGGTGCGCCATGGTCTCGGAGCAACCCTTCTCGATCCGGTGGAACGCGACTATGAAAAGACTCATTATAATATGCCTGGTGGTTGCGACAGGAATGGCGCTGGCGGAAACGCCTCCATCGATGCAGGGACGCAGCAGCAAGCGCGGTGTCTGCGTAAACCAGTTTTCCGAGGCCGATGCTCGGGCTCTGTCACCGGGGGTCAGCTGGTTCTACAGCTGGTATTTTGAATGCACGAACGTGTCTCCATCCGTCGATCTGGAATTCTATCCGATGGTCTGGGGGGATGCGCCAGAATACCTGGCGGGCTTCGAAAACTCGCTCAAGTCGGGAGCCACACCGAGCCATGTGCTGGTCCTGAACGAGCCCAACCTCAAAGGGCAGGCCTTTATCACGCCGCAGCGGTCGGCGGAACTTTATGCCCGTGTGGAAGCCCTGGCCAAGCCGCGCGGGATCAAAATGATCGGCCCCCACATGGCCCTCGGCTCCAGCACGGAGTCCAGTATCACGGCCTTTGATCCGATCGAGCAGAAGGACAAAACGTACACCTACATGATTCCGTATTTAAACGCGTTCATCCACCACCTCGGAGGCGCGGATCGACTGGACGCGGTGGCCGTGCATTCCTACGGGAATATGAGCGAGCTGACCTGGCTGGTCGACCTGCTGCAAAAAACCTATCCGGGCAAGGACATCTGGATCACGGAGTTCGCCTGGTGGGATGCCAAAAACGAGGCCGACGAAATCGCCTTTATGAAGGAGGCCGTGAGTTTGTTCGAACGAACCCCAGCCGTGAAGAAATACGCGTGGTTCATGGCCCGCATGAAGGACAACCAGCGCATGAGTCTGCTGACCGACCAGCCCGGTGAACTGACCGAACTTGGCCGAACCTACATCAGCCTGCCTGCGCAATGATGCGTGCGGAAAGCAGGCCGCCTGCGCGCTGGCCGGGGGCTCAACGGATGATCTCGCCGTCCAGGCTCGACCCCGGTTGCTGCAGGTTGGACATCCGGCTCCAATAGGGTACATATACTTCTGTGAGTTCTGATCTGAATACAATCATGGGCGACTGGCCGTACGATCCGGCGACCATCAGCGCGCGCTGGATTCTGGGCGCGGATGGGAAGCGGCGGCTTCAGTTGCGGCTCGATCTGGGCATCCTGCAAATGGAGTCGACCGGCCGCCCGGACGGGCTGCGCCCCCACGAGGCCGACTCGCTGCTGGATCACTACGAGAATCTGGAACAGCAGAGCGGCACCGATCCCTCCACCTTCCGTCTGGATGCCGCGGCCTGTGGCGAATTGCAGCAGGAGGCGGCCCAGTACTACTATCGCTATCTCGCGCTCTATGCCCTGCGTGATCTGGACGGGGTCATGGATGACACCGAACACAATCTCGGCATCCTGGAGCTGGTGTCCCGCCGGGTGGACGATGACGACCTGGTGTGGCAGTTCCTCCAGTTCTTCCCCTATATCCGCATGATGAACGCACGGGCCCGGGCCGAAAAAGCCGCGGAAGCCCAGCACTTTGAGGACGCCATCGCCGCCCTGGAGGAGGGCATCGGCGACATCCGGTTGTTCTGGCGGGAGAACGGCGACGAGGAGGACGAAGAGCAGTCGCGCGAAATCGAATTGCTCTCCGATCTGCTGGGCGACATCCGCAGCTCCAAGCCGCGCACCGAGGCCGACCGCCTGCAGGAAGAACTGACCCGCGCCATCGCCGCCGAACACTACGAAAAAGCCGCCGCCCTGCGCGACGCCATCAACGCGCTGGGCCGGAAATAGCCTCCGCCGTCCGGCGCGACTCTTCTTATGATCTCTTGACACGCTGCCTTGCTATTCCGTATTACGTACTACGTGATACGGAGTAGCTAGATGATCGACGGCTGGATTACCCAACTGCGCAAGGGCCTGCTGGAGTACTGCGTGCTGACTGTGCTCAGCCGCGGCGAGAGCTACGGCTATGAGATTGTGCAGGCGCTCAAGCAGATGGATGAGCTGGCCGTTTCGGAAAGCACCATCTATCCCATCCTGGCCCGCCTGCGCGACGAGAAGTTCCTGAAGGTGCGCGATGTCCCGTCCGACGCCGGCCCGCCCCGCCGCTATTTCGCCCTCACCGCGCTGGGCAAGGTGCGCCTGGCCGAAATGAACACCTATTGGTCCCTGTTGGGCGAGGCCCTGGCCCGCCTGCAAACATTACCCCGGAAAGAAAGCTGAACATGAACCTGTCCGCTGCCGTGACCCGCCGCATGGAGGAATACCTGCGCGCGGTGGAAAATAACCTGTCCGCCAAACCCCCGGCCGTGCGCCGCGAAGTGGTGGCAGAGCTGCGCAATCAC
Organism: uncultured Verrucomicrobiota bacterium; assembly: GCA_964441655.1. Taxonomy (GTDB): domain Bacteria; phylum Verrucomicrobiota; class Kiritimatiellia; order CAIVKH01; family CAIVKH01; genus CAYTVN01. Next base: position 27,377 of record CAYTVN010000003.1, read on the forward strand.
ATCCTGGAAGCCCTCCGCCGACAGGGTGGGGCGGAACCCACGCCGGCCGGATTGGAGGCCGTGCTGGCCGACATGGACGCGCCGGAGTGTTTCGCCGAATCAGCCGCGCCCGCACCAGCGCCCGCGTCCGTAGCACCCGCGCGCCCGACCGCGTCGCACCGGTGGGAAATCGCACTGGTCATTCTACTCGCCTTTCTGGCCGGCTATGGGTTGGCCTGGTGGCAGACCCGCGCACCGGCCGTTGCCACGCCGGTGGTGGTGACGGCGGTGGCCGACACCAACGTGGTGGCGGAGGTCGCTCCGCTGCTGCTCCGGCAGGTGGAGCAGATCAACCTGTCCGCGGCCCGCGAGGTCACCCTGCGGCTGCTGTTTAATGCCGCGCCGGATCGCGAATCGCTGGTCCGGTTGCTGCGCCTGACCGGAACCGGAAACGCCGATGTTTCCTACGATCTGCTGGGGCAGGCCGGCTCCAACGTGGTGTTGATCAAGACTGCGACCGTGCCGTTCGATCAGGTGGAGCTGCGTCTGGCGGCGGGATTGGGTTCGCGCGACCCCGCCTATGCGCCCGGTATCGAACAGTCGGCTAGCCTGGCCGTGCGGTCCGAATTCCAGTTCCGCAGTCTGGACGCCGTGAGCCCGCCCTTTGCGTCGGCCCAGATCAGCGTCCTGTTCAACGCCCTGCCGGAGGAAAACGGGCTGGCCGAGCAGGTGAGCGTGGAGCCGCCGGTGCGATTCACGGTGGAACGGCTGGATTCCTGGCAGGGCAGCGGGCTGACCTTGTCCGGCGATTTCGAGCCGGGCGCGGTGTATACCGTTACCCTGGCCCCCGGGCTGACCGCGGAAAACGGCAACGCCCTCGGGGAAACCATCCGCCGCGTGGTGCAGATGCCCAACCGTCCGGCCGCCCTGAGTTTCGCCAACGAAGGCCGCTACCTGTCGCCCCGCGGCAAGCTGCTGGTGCCGGTGATGTCGATGAACCTGGACTACTGCGAGGTCCAGCTGGCCCCGGTGTTCGCCAACAACCTGGTGCAGCTGGCCCACCGGGATGCCGGTTCCTATTCGTTTTACGGCGCGTTGACCGAGCAGCTGGAAGGCCGCGCGCACTATGTCAGCAACGCCATTTTCGCCTCGCCCAACCAGGTCGCGGAGACCCGTCTTGATTTGCGCGCGCTGGCGGGGCCGGAGCCGCGCGGGGTGTATTGGCTGAGCATCGGTCACGACAAGGTGAACGGGGACAGCCGCCTGGTGGTGGTGACGGACCTGGGTTTGGTGGCGCGGGTTTCTCCGCAGGCCGTGCTGGTGTGGGTCAACTCACTGCGCGAGGCCCGGCCGGTGGCGGAGTGCGAGGTGGTGCTGTATGGCGCCAACAACCAGGAGATCGGGCGCGGCCGCACCGACGAGCAGGGCCTGGTTCAGATCGCGCGCAGCAGCGGGGACGAGCCGTTTGTGGTGACGGCCCAGAAGGACGGCGACCTGTCCTACGTGGACCTGGCCCGCACCGAGGTCAGCCAGGGGCACAAGGTGGATGGCGCGGCGTATCTGGGGCCCGACGAGGCGGAGGCGGCGGTGTTCACGGAGCGCGGCGTGTACCGGCCGGGCGAAACCGTGTTCATGCAGGCCCTGGTGCGTGATCGCACATTGCAGGCGCCCAAATCGTTCCCCGCCCTGTTCCGCATTCGCAAGCCGGACGGACGCATTTACAAGGATGTGCCGGTGACCTTGGATGATCTGGGATCCGCGCGCGCTGAAGCGGTGCTGCCCGACTTCCTGCCCACCGGGCGCTACACGCTGGAGCTGGCCCTGCCGGGCACGTTCAGCGTACTCGGCCAGACCGTGGTGTCGCTCGAGGATTTTGTGCCGCCCCAGATTCGCGTGGATCTCGAGCCGCCGACCGGCCGCCTGACCGCGGGTGCCGAACTGGCCTACCGGGTGAAGAGCGAGCACCTGTTTGGCCGCGCGGCCAGCGGACTCAAGGCCAATGGTTTTGTGACCTTCCGCATGGAAGACTTCGCGCCCGCGGCCTGGAAAGACTGGCACTTTGGCGACGGCGAAAAACGGTTCTCCCCCGTGTACCGTCAGCTGGGCACGCAAGTGCTGGACGAGGAAGGCCGCGCGGAATTCAGCACCGAGTCCAGCGCGGCCTGGCGTCCCCCGGCGGCGCTGCTGGCCGTTCAGCAGGCCGTGGTGACGGAGGCCAGCGGGCGCACGGTGACGTCGTACGGCTCCACGCCGGTGGATGTCTATCCCTTCTACATCGGCCTGCGTGTGGACCGCGAGGGCACCCTGCGTGTGGGCGAGGCCCAGCACGTGCGGGTGGTGGAGGTGAAGCCCGATGGCACGCCCGCGGGCGAGGACAAGCCGCTGTTGGTCAAGCTGGCCCGTGTGCGGTGGACCTCCGCGCTGAAGCGGAATAGCAACGGCCGCTACGAATGGAAATCGGAGCGCGACATCACGGTCATCCGCGAGGACACGCTGGCCGCCTCCGGAGCGGAACGCACGTGGCCGTTTGCGGTGGATCAGACCGGCGAATATCTGCTGCTGGTCAGCGACCCCGCCTCCGGTTCGTCCAGCAGCCTGCGCCTGAATGCGGCCTCCGCCGATCAGGAATGGGTGGCCTGGAGCCGGGAGAATCCGGACCGCGTGGAGCTTGCCCTGGATCGCGAACGATACCATGCGGGCGATACCGCGCGTCTGCTCATCAAGGCCCCGTTCAGCGGCACCGCGTTGCTCACCGTGGAATCCGACCGCGTGCTGGAGCAGCGCGTGATCACGCTGGAGAAAAACACCGCCGAAGTGGACCTCCCGGTGCGCCTCGACTATGCGCCCAATGTGTATGCCGTGGTCACCCTGCTGCGGCCCGCGGTGGCGGAGAACGTGTGGTCGGCGCATCGCGCGGTGGGGGCCATCGCGCTGCCTGTGGAGCCGGTGGATGGCCGCCTGCAGGTCAGCCTCGACGCGCCCGGTACCAATCGCCCGCAGGCCGTGCTGCCCGTGCAGATCACGGTGCGCGACGGGGCGGGGCAGCCGGGGAAGGGCGCGGTAACGGTCATGGCTGTGGATGAAGCGATCTGCATGTTGACCGGTTTCGAGACCCCGGACCCGCTTGACACTTTTCTCGCCCAGCGCGGACTGGGAATTTCGCTCTTCGATCTGTACCGCGAGCTGATGCCGGTGCTGGACGAGGCGGTGGCCGGGGTGTCGCATATCGGCGGTGACGGCGGGGCCGGCCTGCGCCGCCGCCTGAATCCCATCAAGGCCAACCGCTTCAAACCGGTGGCCCTGTGGCAGGCCGGGGTGAACCTGGATGCGGAGGGCCGGGCCACGGTCCAGTTGCCCGTGCCGGAATTTTCGGGCGAATTGCGCCTGATGGCGGTGGCCTATAATGGAAGCCAGTCCGGCGTGGCCGCACAGCCGGTGAAGGTCAAGCGCAGCCTGGTCGTACAACCTTCGCTGCCGCGGTTTCTCGCCACCGGCGATCGCTGCCAGGCCCTGGTCGACATTTTCAACGAGAGCGGTCAGCCCGCCGATCTGCGACTGCGCGTGACGTGCGGTGGTCCGTTGCAGGCGGAGGTGGCGGAGCAGCAGATCGCTTTGAAGGCAGGTGAATCTCGCCAGGTGCAGGTGCCGATGGTGGCCGGGGATGTTCCCGGTAAGGCGCTGTGTACCTTTGAAGTCACAGGCGGTGCGGAAACGTATCGCGACACGCTGGATCTGGCCGTGCGGCCGACCTCCGGCTTGCAGGTGCACGCGCAGTTCATCCGGCTGGCCGCGGGCGAGTCGGTGGATCTGGCCCCGCCCGCAGGCTGGGTGCCCGGCTCGGTGGCGCAGGATCTGGTGGTGGCCCGCGAGCCTGCGTTGCAACTGGGTCGTGCGCTGGACTACGTCATGCACTATCCCTACGGCTGCCTGGAGCAGACGGTCTCGGGCGCGTTCCCGCTGCTCTATGCCGCCGACCTGGCGGAACGCATCCTGCCCGCGTCGGCCGCCCGAACCGACCTGGCGGATTTCGTGCAGGCCGGCGTGCTGCGCGTATTGTCCATGCAGCAGTCCGATGGCAGCTTCGCGCTGTGGCCGTTCGAGCGCGCCACCGATCGCGCGAATTCGCTGTATGCCATCCACTTCCTGGTGGAAGCCCGCAAGGCCGCCTATCCGGTGCCCGTGGACCGGCTGGACGCCGCGCTGGGGTGGTTGCGCGAACGGCTGGACCGCGAGGTGATCACGGATGCGAGTCCCGGCAACACGGCGTGGGCGGACGACCTGCAGGAGCGGGCCTATGCGTGCTATGTGCTGGCCCTGGCCGGTCGCCCCGATCACGGCTGGAACGCCCGGCTGCGCGAACAGGCGGCGCGTCTGCGCTTCGCGGCCCGCGTGCACGTGGCGGGCGCCCTGCTGCTGTCCGGCGAGCCGCGCCAGGCCACCGCGTTGCTGGCGGAACTGGGTATGCCCGCGGAGCGTCCGCGTGAACTCGGCGGCCTGCTCAATAGCGAGGTGCGCGATGCCGCGCTGCTGCTTGGCGCGTGGCTGGAGATCGAGCCCGGGAACGAGGCGGTCGCTCGCCTGGTCCAGCTACTCGACCAGCGTCAGCGCGACGGCCACTGGGGCACCACGCAGGACAACGCCATGGCCTTGCTGGCCCTGGGCAAATACGCCCAGCGCGTGCCCGCGGATAAACGTCCCTTCACCGGCACGCTCTTCCTGTCCGATGGTCTGACGCGTTCCCTGAACAGCGACCAGGCGTTTCGACTGGCCACCGCGCCGGGCGACGTGACGGTGCGTCGCCTCGAGAATCGCGGGCCGAGAACGATGTATGCGGTGGTACGTTTCGAGGGCGTATCGGATGCGGTCGAGCCGGATGTCGATCACGGTCTGTCCGTGCGCCGGGACTATCTCGATATCAATGGACAGCCGCTGGAAGTGGATACGCTGGAGCAGGGCGCGCTGGTCATCGTGCGCCTGGCCGTGGACACCGGCGGGCGCGCGCTCGACCAGATCGCCATCGAGGAGTTGCTGCCCGCGGGCTGGGAAATTGAGAATCCGAACCTGGCCACCGCGCAGCAATTTAGCTGGATCACCGAGAAGAGCGATTGGTGCCGGGCTCGCGAGTTGCGCGACGACCGGATGCTGCTGTTCACCGGCGCGCTGCAAGGGCGTCGTTCGTTCTACTACGCGGCCCGGGCCGTGACCCCCGGCCTTTACGTGTATCCGCCCGTGACCGCCGCCTGCATGTACGAACCGGAAATCCGCAGCGTGCAGGGCGGGCGCGAGGTGTCGGTGACCCCGTGACGAAAAAGTTCCAATCGTTGGAAATGGTGAAATCGCGTTTTTCCAATCGTTGGAAAAAGTGGGCGGTCCGGCTGTGTTTGTCCGCCCTGGCGGGCGTCGGCGCGCTGGCCCTGGCCGTTTGCTGGGTGCCGTTTGACGCCGCGGCTTTGCAGCAGTACCCCTCCTCGCTGATGCTGACCGACCGGCAGGGCCAGCCCCTGCGGGTTTGGCTGGGCCCGCGCGACCTGGACTGTCGTCCGTTGTACGAGCCGCAGCCGGGGGATTGGATTGCCCAGGCCATGGTGGCGGCGGAGGATCAGCGCTTCTGGTCGCACCACGGGGTGGACCCGGTGGCGTTGCTGCGCGCCATGAAACAGAACGTGACGTCGCTGCGCACCGTGTCGGGCGCGTCCACCTTGTCCACCCAGGTCATCCGGCTGATGGAGCCGCGCCGCCGCAACCTGTGGGCCAAGGCGGTGGAGGCGTTTCGCGCGTTGCAGCTGGAGCGGCATGGCGACAAGTCCAGCATCCTGGCCCAGTACCTGAACCGCGCGCCCTTCGGGTCCAACATCGTGGGCATCGAGGCGGCGGCCCGCCGGTACTTCGGGAAGGGGGCGGCGGACCTGAGTCTGGCGGAGGCGTCGCTGCTGGCCGGGCTCCCGCAATCGCCCTCGCGTCTGCGTCCTGACCGCTATCCGGTGCGCGCGAAAAAGCGTCAGCAGTACGTGTTGGACCGCATGCTGGCCTGTGGCTTTATCACCTCCAACGAATACGTGCAGGCGGCGGCCCAGCCGGTGTTGGTGCGGCCTTCGCCCTATCCGTTTCGCGCTCCGCATTTCACCGAGTTGGTGGATCAGTCAATCGGTCCCGGCACCGCGGTCACCGTGCGCACCTCGTTGGACGCCGGCTTGCAGCGCGTGGCGGAGGAGTCGTTGCAGCGGCACGCTTCCGTGCTGGCCGGGCAGGGCATCCGCGGCGGGGCGGTGGTGATTCTCGACGTGAATAACAGCGCGGTGCGGGCGCTGGTGGGCTCGCCGGATTATCGGGAGCGCCGGGCCGGGCAGGTGAACGGGGCGCTGGCCGAGCGGTCGGCCGGTTCCACCTTGAAACCGTTCGCCTTCGCGCGCGCGCTGGACCGCGGCCAGCTGACCCCGCACAGCGTGCTGGCCGATGTGCCCGCCTTGTTCCGCGACTACGAGCCGGAGAATTTTGATCCCGGCTACAGGGGTCTGGTCACCGCCCGCGACGCCCTGGTGCTATCCCTGAACCTGCCCGCGTTGGAGGTGGAGCAACGCATCGGGCAGCCCGTCTTTTACCAGACCTTGCGTGCGCTGGGCCTGGACACGTTGCGCCAGCCCGCGGCGCATTACGGGCTGGGCCTGGTGCTGGGCAACGGCGAGGTGCGTTTGATTGACCTGGTGAATGCCTACGCCTGTCTGGCGCGCGGGGGCGTGGTGCAGCCGCTGCGCGTGGTGGACGATGGGTCCGCGGGCGAAGGCCGCCGCGTGTTCTCGCCCGAGGCCTGCTGGCTGGTCACCGACATGTTGAGCGGGGAGGAGCGGGCCATGGACACCACGGGCCACGCGGCCGATGTACGGCTGCCCCCGCTGGCCTGGAAGACCGGGACTTCGGCCGGCTTCCGCGACGCGTGGACCATCGCCTACAATCCCGATTACGTGATCGGCGTGTGGGTGGGCAATCCGGACGGCGCGGGGGTGGACCGACTGGTAGGGCGCAAGGTGGCCACGCCCATCGTGTGGGAAATCTTCCGCCGCCTGTACCCGGACAACGACGGGCCGTGGTTCGCGCGTCCGGCGGGGGTGGTGAGGCGCGAGGTGTGTGCGGTCAGTGGCGCCGTGCCGGGAGCGCACTGTCCGCATCGCGTGGAGGACTGGTGCCTGGAGGGGGTTACCCGCCAGGAGTTGTGCTCCGTTCATCGTGCGGACGGCCAGGAACATTGGCCGGTGGAAATCGCCACCTTCCTGCAACAGCAGCAGACGCCCGCGGCGTCGCGTCCGGCGCGTCCGGATCCGTTGCGCATCGTGTCGCCGGCCCGCGGCAGCACCTATCGTTTGCTGGAAAGCGTGGCTGCGGGCGAACAGCAGCTGCCCCTGGAGGCGGCCAGCGGGGTGGGTGGGGAGCGGCTGTACTGGTTTGTGAACGATCGCTATCTGGGCGAGTCGCGGCCGGGCACGCCGGCCTTCTGGCCGCTACAGCGCGGCACCTTTCAGATCGTGTGCAGCGATGCGCGCGGGAGCAGCGACCGCATACAGATCGCGGTGGAGTAAAACCACTTATTCGCCGTACATTTCCGTGATGAGTCTGCGCAGGGTGGACGCTTCTTGCTCGCTCAGGACCGAGATTTTTGCACCCAGCCGGACCTTGCTGATGGTGCGGATTTGATCCACTGCAATTTCCGCAGTTTGTCGTCCGCATCGCACGGCGAGGCGTGATCGCCAGGAAGGATGCAATTGACTGGTGAGAGGGCAAACGGTGATCGTCTGAAGATGCGCATTAAGTTCGTCCAGACTGACGATGACCACCGGGCGGGTTTTCGCCATTTCCGAGCCCCGCGCAGGATCCAGGGAAGCCCAACGAATTTCGTATCTCTTCATAACGCGTCTTTCCGTGTCTGGCGCGTGATATAGCGTGCGGCCGGCTCAGCCGCTATTTTCTCGGGCGTAGATTTCCACGGGACCGTTTCCAAACCATCCGCTGCGGCGGAGTCCCAAGCCGTCCAGTCTTCGCGGTCCGCCGACATGGCCTGGGCGGTAGCCGACCAGGATAACTTTTCCACCTGGGGTCCATGGGGACGCAGCAAAATCCCCTCGGCCCGTTCTTCCATCAGAATCACGGTGCCGATGCCGTATTTGGCCAGGGACTTGGCAGGCAGTCGCACCCCGCGTGAGTTGCCGATGCGCGCCACTTTCAATTCGGTGGTCTTCATGTAATAACAGTTATTACATAGCCGGACAAAGTCAATGCCGAATGAGGAGGCACGCGCCTTCCCCCTTGATTCCACCACGGGGGTGGAGTAGCTCATAGCCATGATTATTGAGCCTCATATCCATATTTTGTCCCGCACCACCGACGATTTGCAGGCCATGTATGAGAACGGGATCCGGGTTTGCGTGGAGCCCTCGTTCTGGCTGGGCTCGCCGCGCCGTTATGCGGGCACCTTCTGGGATTATTTCCAGCACATCCTCGACTTCGAAACCGTGCGGGCGCGCCGCTTCGGCATGGATCACTACGCGTGCATCGCGGTGAATCCCAAGGAGGCGGACAACCTCCCGCTGGCCGAGGAAACCCTGGCGGGGATCGGTCCTTACTTTGACCACCCGCGCTGTCTGGCCGTGGGCGAGATCGGCTACAACCTGATCACCGCCAACGAGGAGTACGTCTTCCAGCGCCAGCTCGAAATGGCCAAGGCGCGCAAGATGCTGATCGTAATTCACACCCCGCACGACACGCCCACGGTGAGCAAAAAGAAAGGCGTGGAGCGCACCATCGCGGTGTGCCGCGAGTTGAATTACGACTGGGACCGCATCCTGATTGATCACAACACCGAGGAAACCATGCAGCTCACCCGCGATTCCGGGGCGTGGGCGGGCATGACGGTGTATCCGTATTCCAAGCTGAATCCCGAGCGCTGCATCGGCATCCTGAAAAAATGGGGGCTGGATCGTACGTGGGTCAACAGCTCGGCGGACTGGGGTTCCTCCGATCCGCTGAGTCTGGTCAAGGTCGCAGGTCACATGAAGGCGAACGGTTTTGGCGAAGGCCAGGTGACCAAGTTGTTGTTCGACAACCCGATGGGTTTTTACAAACAAAGCGGCAAGTTCAATCCCGAGCTGGATATTCCCTTTATCCATCCGCGCGAATATCAACGGTGAAACTTCGAAGCTCCAGGCCGTCGCGACGCGCCTCCCTCATGGGGTGGCTGCGACTGGTGCGCCTGCCCAATCTGTTGACCGTGCCGGGCGATCCGCTGGCCGGATACCTGCTGGCCACGGCCAGCACCGCGGTGTGGAGTCCGGCCCTGGGCCAGGTGATCGCCGTCTCGCTGCTGCTCTACATGGCGGGTCTGATCATGAACGACCTGGCCGACGTGCAGTTGGATGCGCAGGAGCGCCCGGAGCGCCCGCTGCCGTCCGGCCTGCTGGACGAGGGGCTGGCCCGCCTGGCCCTGATGACCTTCATGGCGCTGGCTCTGCTGCTGGCCCGTTACCTCGGCTGGGCCACCGTGGTGGTGGCGCTGGCGCTGGTGGTGACAATGACCCTTTATAATTACTTTTTCAAACGCACGGTGCTGGGCCCGCTGTTCATGGGGATGTGTCGTGGCCTCAATGTATGGCTCGGGGTGTCGCTGGTCCCGGACCGCACGGATGTGCTGTACGTGGCCGCGGCCGGCCTGACGGCGTACATCGTGGCGGTGACCGTGGTGGCGCGGGAAGAGATGACGGGGCGGCGTCTGGGCGTGCGCGCCCTGCTGCCGCTGGTGGTGGTGGCGGGCCTGGTGGCGGCCTTGCTGATGCACAGCACGGCGAGCGGTTCCCTGCTGTTCCGGCTGAGCGCCGTTTTGTTTCTTGGCTTCTCGATGACCGGCCTGGCCGCGTGGCGCCTGTGGGGAGCCGGGCCGCGCACGGCGGCGCCGTTTGTCGGGCTGCTCATCAGCGTGTTGATGTTCCTGCAGGCCGCCTGTTGTCTGGCCGCAGACGCGGGTTGGCTGTCCCTCGCGGTGGCGCTGGCCCTGCTGCTGGCCTGGCCGCTCAATCGCCTGCTAGCCCGCGCGTTCGCGGCGAGCTAAGAGGCGGGGAGGGTGCCTCGGTTTTAGTCAGGTCACGCTGGGCCAATAGCTGCAATGCCTCCTGCTCACGACGCATGATCATGAGAAGGTTGGCGGCGGAGGTATAAGCGTTCGCGTCGGCGGGATTCAACGCGATAGCAGCCATGTATTTCTGCAATGCGATTGGAAAATTGTATTGTACTTCCAGGCACTCTCCCCAGCGGTAAAAGGCCTTGGCATTTCCAGGGTCAAGTTGAACGATCTTCTCGCAAAGGTCTGCGGCTTGCTGCCAATTCTTCTGTTTCATCAACGATAGAGTCCAACTCTCCAGATAGTCTGGGTCGCGAGGACACAATTCGACTAACTGTTTGAAGGTGCGGTTCGCTTCTTCATACTGGCCGAGTGCGGTCAAGGTGTTGGCCAGGCCCTGATAGGTCCAGGGAGCTTTTTCGAGGCGCAAAGCGATTCGGCGATGGGGCAGGGCTTTTTCCGGTTGTTTCGTTTCCTCCGTCAACATGTTTGCATAGGTGTGATGGATCATGACGGGTCCCACCTTAAAGTGGGCCAATGCATGCTCATACGCCTGTAGGCCCTCGAGACTGTACACGGTCGAATGAGTGCGACGAAAATAGTCGCGGCATTGGATGCCGAGCATCCAGTGGAGCAGCGGTTGTTCAGGGTGCTGGATGGTCAACAGGCGGAGTCCACGAAAGGACTCCTCAATATCGGTTTTATGATCCAGGGCAAGAGCGAATCTGGCGCATTGGCCCTCGATGGAACGGGGATTCAATTGAAGGGTTCGGGCGAGATTATACTGGGACGCCTGCATTAACCATCGACTGCGTGCGCATACACCCCGTAAAAAGGCCATGGACTGGTTGGTGGCGAAGTGCGTTCCGTAATGATATAAAATGGCTTCTGCGTAGTCCTGACGACCACGATTCAGTTCTTGAAGGGCGGCGCTATAAACAACCTCGGCTGATGCCCCCTTTAACTCCTTAAGGCGGCTCGAAAGTTCCCGCGGTACGTCCGACCCCATCAACTGTCGACCGATGTGATAAATGCCCGTAATGAACCACCGAGCTTTTTCGAACCAGGATGGATCTTTGACGATGCGCGTAGGCTCGGGTGGCATGGCACTGCTTCCCGCTTCATCAAACATAGGAATCACGCTTCGCAACTCCAGCTTCCAGGTTTTGTTCGTAAATGAAAATCGTATGGGATGTCTTATGGTTTGTTGGGGTGGCGCGCTGATCTTGGCCTGCGCATGAACCCCGTTAAGCTCAATGTCGGATAGCTCCACCTGTAGCAGGGTATCAAGCAGAACAACCTCCAATTCAATGGCGGAGGAAAACCATTCCTGATGTGACATACGCGCCTTGCTGGCCGAATCGAATTTCTCGCGAAGCCGAACTCCGACCGCGATGTCTCCGTGGCTCATGAAGCTGAGGTCGGCGTTCGGTGGCAGGCAGGCCAGTCGCCGGGCGTTCTCGAAGAGATTGGTGCTCTCAGGGGTTAGATGTGTCTGGAAGGCCGCCCAATCGTGGGCTTGAGCGGCTTCCTTTGCCGCGGCGAACTCGGCGAGAATGGCAGCCTTAGATTTCTGTCCGTCAGTTTCGCGGGTTTCCCGCGTACAACCGACGATGAGAGCCATCGCGGCGAGAAATGACAAAGATGACCCCATGCGGCAGTGACGGATTCGCCCCGACCTGGAATGTGCTATACTCACAATATTAGTTCATACTACGCAGGACCGCTGCTGAATCTGAAGATGAAAACGAACAATAAACTCCTCGTTATTGATGTGGCCGCCCTGGGGTGGAACCTGGTGGCCCAGAAGCCGCCTGCGGATTTCACCTTCCAGAAGGCCGCGCCGGTATTCCCCGCCGTGACCTGTGTGGCCCAGGCCTCGTTCCGCACGGCGGCGCTGCCCGCGCAGCATGGGCTGGTCAGCAACGGGCTGTATGTGCCGGAGCTGAAAAAAGTTTTGTTCTGGGAACAGTCGTCCGCGCTGGTGGAGGGGCCGCGCATCTGGGACCGGCTGCGCGCCCGCGGGGGGCGGGTGGGCATGATGTTCTGGCAGCAGAGCCTGGGCGAGTCGGTGGACCTGGTGCTGTCGCCGCGGCCCATTCACAAACACGAAGGGGGCATGATTCAGGATTGCCTGTGCCAGCCCGCGCCGCTGTACGACCGGTTGTGCCGCGAGATCGGAAAGCCTTTCAATCTGATGCACTACTGGGGTCCGCTGGCCTCGCGCAAATCCAGCGACTGGATCATGGCCGCCACGTGCGCCGTCATGGCCGCACCCGATCTCGCGCCCGAGCTGCTGTTCACCTACCTGCCGCACCTTGACTACGACCTACAGCGGCACGGGCCGGACCATCGTTCGGCCGGGCGCGCGCGCACCGCGTTGTATGAAATGCTCACCGTTTTGCGCGAGGCCGCGGAGCGGAACGGGTACGACTGGCTGATCACCGGCGACTACGCCATTGGCGCGGTGGACCAGCCCGCGGTATTCCCGAACCGGGCCCTGCGCGAGGCCGGCCTGCTGGCCACCCGCACTCTCAAGGGCATGGCCTATCCGGATTTCTTCCACAGCCCGGCCTTTGCCATGGTGGATCACGAAGTGGCCCATGTGTACACGCGCGATGAAGCGACGGCGCGCCGGGCCCGCGAGGTGCTGGTGTCCCTGGCCGGGGTGGAGCGCGTGCTGGATCGCGCGGCGCAGCGGGAATTCGGGCTGGATCATCACCGCAGCGGGGACCTGGTGTTGCTGGCGAAAAAGGGCGCATGGTTTGCCTATCCGTGGTGGACCGATCGCAAGGAAGCGCCTGATTTCGCCGCCCATGTGGACATTCACAACAAGCCCGGCTACGACCCGTGCGAATTATTTTTCGGCTGGCCGCCCATCAGCGTCAGCCAGAACACGTCGAAGATCGGCGGCACCCACGGGCGCGCGGATGAAGCCTCGGCCATCGCCTGGACCACCTCGTTGCAGCCCGGCATCACTCCGCGTACCTACCTTGACCTGGCCGCCCTGGTGCGCGGCTGGTGTGAGCGGTGAGACGCGTGGCGCGGCTCGATCGGTTGGCCCCGCTCACTGAATGCGCACGAGATCGATGAGGTCCATCTCGGCCGGCGGCAAACCCTCCCGCGTGATCACGGCGGAAATCTGTCCTCGGTGGTGCGTGGCATGGTTGAAATAATGAAGGAAGCAGTCGCCGAGCTTTACGGTGGTTCGCAGGCCGCGCACGTTGGTGTAGGTGTAGGGCGAGGCCAGTGCTTCCTCGGTGAACGAATCGACGTTGTCTTCCCAAGCCGCCGTTTCCGTGCGAAGCGCGGCGGCGAGGCGGACCCGATCATCCTCCACAATCGCTGACAGGGAGGTCACGCGGTACGGCTGGCCGATCAATCGCCCGCGGTACAGCCGCTCGCACAGCAAAAGATGATTAAGTGTCCCGTGTACACTCGTGAAGTAGAGGCCCGCGTCGGCGCGGAGCTGCGCATCGGACAGACTCTCGGTGGCCTTCAAAAGAATATCCATCGCCCAGCCGTGGTAGCGGGCATAGGTGTGCAAGAGTTCTTTCATGGCCGTTTCTCTCCGTAATGAGCCGAGGCGTGGGTGACTTTTCCGTGTTCGTCGAAGAGAAAGAACTCGGCCGAGGCGTGCCGGCCCGGGTGCCGGAGGTAATACAGCACCACGCTGCGCGCGCCGACCAGGATATCCACGAGTTCAAACTTCAGGTCGGGCAATCGTTGCAGGGCCTTTTCCCAATACGCCCGCACCGCGGACATGCCCTGCAGGCGGCCGGAGGGTTCGCCGACGACCGCGCGAATCAAGGGTGATTCCATGATGAAATCGTCGCGGTAGTGGGTCAGCACGCGCTCCAGGTCGTGGGCATTCCAGGCGGATACCCAGGCTTCGGCAAACAAACGGGCTTGGTCGGCGTTCATCCGGACTTCCTTCCTTTCCACTGACGGTGGGCCAGCTGGCCCAGTGTGGCCAATCCCCGTTCCATGCGGGGTGACCACACTTCCCCGCAACTGAGGCGGAGGAAATTGCGATAGCCGCCCCGGGGCGAAAACAGGGGGCCGGGGGCGATGCTGATGTTGGCTCGCACCGCGTCCTGGCTCAGTTGCAGGGCGTCCAGGCCGGGGGGGAGCTCGATCCACAGCACCAATCCGCCCTGGGGCCTCGACAACCGGACCCCGCGCGGAAAACTGTGGGCCACCGCTTCGCTGACCCGGTGGACCTGCTGTCGCAGGGCAGCGCGCAGGGCCCGCAGGTGGTGGTCGTAGCCACCGTTATCCATGAATTCGGAAGCGGCCAGCGAGGTCAGGGTGGCGGAGGCGATGGTGGTGGTTCGCTTCAACGCCAATACCCGGTCGTAATAGCGCCCCGGAGCCACCCAGCCCACGCGCAATCCAGGGGCCAGAGTTTTCGAGATGGAGCCGCACAGCAACACCCGGCCTTCGGCGTCAAACGAGCGTACCGGCCGCGGCCGGGTTTCGCCAAAAAAGAGATCGCCGTAGATGTCATCTTCGATGAGCGGAACATCGTGGCGGGCCAGCAGGGCCAGCAACGCCTTCTTGTGGGATTCCGGCATCAACGAGCCCAGCGGGTTGTTGAACTGCGGGATGGCCACGCAGGCTTTGATTTTCTGCCGACGCAACGTGCGGGCCAGCACGTCCACGTCCAAACCGGTGCGCGCATGGGCGGGAATCTCCACCACCCGCAGACCCAGTTCTTCCATGGTCTGCAAAAGGCCGAAAAACATGGGGGATTCGATGGCCACCACGTCGCCCGGCTTGCACAGGGCGCGCAGGCACAGCACCGCCGCCTCCATGCATCCGGTGGTGATGATAAGTTCGTCGGCCGAGAGCGGGCAACCCAGGTTCAGGTAGCGTCGGGCCAGCGAGCGGCGCAGGCGCAGGGCGCCGGGCGGCCAGTCGTAGGAGGTGGAGGCCGGGCCCAGCCGGCGGGCCTCAGCGGCCAGATCGCGGCGCAGGCGCTCCCACGGCAACAACTCGGGGGCCGGGCAGGCCGTACCCAGATGCAACACGCTCGACCGATTGGCATCTTCGAACAGCCGGGCCCCAAATTCGGAGACCCCGATGGGCGTGGCCAGGGGGGAGGAACGCGGTGCCACCGGTTCGGGCAGATTGCTGGCCAACCGGGGCCGTACGTAGAAACCGGAGCGGGGCCGGGCCTCGATCCACCCCTGGTTCTCCAGCTTCAGCAGGGCGGTGACCGCGGTGCTCGGGCTGACCCGGTATTGTTGATGCAATTGGCGCACGGAGGGTACGCGATCGCCCGGGCGCAGGACCCCGCCCTGGATGGATTGCTCCAGCGTGGAGGCCAGTCGTTCGTACAACAGGTTGGATTGTTCGCTCATAGGCGGCCTAGCGTGGCTCGGGGACCAGATATGTACAGATACAGTGAATAATCATATGAACCAGTACAGATGTGGTCCGGTGTAAACTGTATTGGTAATAATTGCAAGTAACTGCATCTGTATTGCCTTAACCGCGCCGGTCATGGTGGGGCCATGTTGTTCAGCGAATATGCGGTGAACCGGATGGGCGATGCGGTCGATGACCACACAGCCGGGCGGCGGTATACGGTGACGGCAGGTGCCGTGCGGGCCTGGGCCGGTCGACCGGGTTCCGTGGTGGCTGTGGAGCAGGGGCTGCTTTGGTTGACCGAAGAAGGCGGTGGTCCTGACGTGTTCGTAGAGGCGGGCCGAAGCTGGACCTTGTCGCGTCGTGGGCGTGTGGTAGCCCAGGCCCTGGCCCCGGCCACGTTCCGGTGGATCGGAGGTGGCTAACCCCTCGCGATCAGCTCCAGCACTTCGTCCGGATGATGCACGATGGCGTGGGCACCGTGGGAGCGCAGTTCGGATTCGGGACGGAACCCCCACGTGGCTCCCACCGCAAACATGCCGGCGGCGCGCGCGGTTTCCATGTCGGTGGAGGTGTCGCCCAGATACAGCACCTCTGCGGGCGGCACCTTCAGCAGGCCGGCCGCCTCCAGCGCGCCCTCGGGATTGGGCTTGCGGGCCACCGTATCGCGCTGGCCCAGCACACAGGCGAAGGACCAGCGGGCGAGGTATCCCTGGGTGCAGCGTTGGGTCATGCCGTGGGGTTTGTTGGAGAGAATGCCCAGGGCCAGGCCGCGCGCGGTCAACGCGTCCAGCATTTCCGGGATGCCCGCGTAGGGCTGGGTGTGCACATTCCAGTGCTGGTCATACACCGCGCGGTATTCGGCCAGCCCGGTCTTGACGGTGACGTCGTCGCGATGGCCTTCCGGGAAGGCGCGGGCCACCAGCTGCGATGCGCCTTCGCCCACGAAGTAGCGGTAGGCGTCGATGGGGTGGATCGGGTGGCCGTGTTTCTGGAGGACCAGGTTCATGGATTCACCCAGGTCGCGCAGGGTGTCCAGCAGGGTGCCGTCGAGATCGAACAGACAGGCGCGGTAATTTGATTTCATGCATTTCCCCAGATGAGTACGTGACGGTCGCTGGGCACCTCGACGTGCAGGTGCCCGAGGCGCGCGTCGCGCAGCTGTTGCCGGATTTCCTCCGGCGCAAAGGCGGCGAAGAGGGAGTGATAGAAATCGTGCTGCAGCACGGCCGGCTCGCCCGCGGCGTAGAGGTCAGCCAGTCGGCGGGCCTCGGCCGGGTCGGCGGGTCGGCGCAAATCCACGACAAACACCGGCACCCCGGGCGCGGCCCATTGCCGCACGCTTTTCCACAATACCATTGGATCGGGCAGATGATGCAGCAGGCTGTTGCTGATCACTGCGTCGTAACGGTGGCGTGGCAGAGGCGCGTCGGGCAGCAGGCCTTCCAGCAACTGAACGCGGTGGCGCAGGCCGGGGTGGCGGGCGTGGCAGATGTCGGCCGCGGCCAGCATGGCGGGGGAGCCATCCACACCGTGCACCTGGCATGCGGGGTGGGCCCGCGCGAAGCGCAGCGCGACATCGCCCGGCCCGCAGCCGAGATCCAGGACGAAGCCGCGCACGAACCGGCCGGGAAATTTCTCCGCGAACAGCTCGACGAAGCGCTGGTGCGGCGTGGCGAAGTCGGCCCGGGCGTAGACCACCGCCTGGTCCGGGTCGCTCATCAGTTCAGGTTCGAGGATGCGGTGCATTGAGTTGAAGTGACCCAGATGGTACAGTCTTGGCCACGCATGACAACGCCCCACGTAATTCAGCAGAACT
>CAYTVN010000004.1:0-36963 GCA_964441655.1 uncultured Verrucomicrobiota bacterium
CTTCGCCGACCTGTGCGAGGACATCTCGCACCTCAACTCGCCATACGACTTCAACAGCATCCCCATTCACATCCTCGGCTCCATCTATGAGCGGTTTCTGGGCCGCGTCATTGTGGCCACCGACAAGCGGGTACGGGTGGACGACAAGCCGGAAGTGCGTAAGGCCGGGGGCGTGTTCTACACGCCCAAATACATCGTCACCTATATCGTGGAGAATACCGTAGGCAAATTGATCGAGGGCAAGTCGCCCGCCCAGATCGCCGGAATGCGCTTTGCTGATATCGCCTGCGGCTCCGGCAGCTTTCTGCTCGGCGTCTTTGACGTCCTGCTCCGCCATCATGCCAAGTGGTTCAACGACCACCCCGAGCGGGCACAAAAGGCCGGATGTGTGCAAAAAGACGACGGGAGCTGGCACCTGAGCCTGGCCCAGCGTCGCCAGATCCTGGTCAACAATATCTACGGCGTGGACATCGACCACCAGGCCTGTGAGGTGGCCCAGCTCTCCCTGTATCTCAAGTTGCTGGAGGATGAGACCACAGCCAGCGCCCGCGGCTACCAGTTGGAGTTCAAGGAAACCCTACTGCCCAACTTGAGCAAAAACATCGTGTGCGGAAACTCGCTGATCGGACGCGACATCCTCACCGAACAACTCTTCGCCAGTGACGAGGAACGCAAACTCAACCCCATGGATTTCGCGGATGCCTTCCCGCACATCTTCCGCCCCAAACCCGGCGCCCTCGCCCGCGAAGCCAGCACCGGTGACAGTTTCGAACTGGAACCCCAGTTTATCCCCGCCACCGACGCCCCCTACAAGATCACCAGGAAACCAGACTCCGACACCCCCCGGGCGCCCGCCAGCGTAGGCTTCGACGCCATCGTGGGCAATCCGCCTTATGTGCGGATGGAGGAGTTTAAAGCGCTCAAGAATTACCTGCGGCGCTTCTACGCCGTATACGAAGAGCGGGCAGACTTTTACGGCTATTTTATTGAGCGAGAACACCATCTGCTTCGCGAAGGCGGACGCTTCGGCATGATCGTTTCCAACAAATTCCTGCGCGCCAACTATGGCCGCCCGCTGCGCGAGTTTTTGAAATCTACCGCGCAAATTGATGAGGTCGTGGATTTTGCCGGGTTGCCCGTTTTTAAGGGCGCAACCGTGCGCACCATTGTATTGCTTACCACCAAGTCGGGAGATGCCAGGCGCACATCCATAAGCTATACACCCCCGCCACCGGCGGCAGCTTTCGAGCGCTTGGACTCGGGCAACACCAGCGTTCGCGAGCTTGTTCAGTCCCTGGCCTACGATGTTTCATCAGACGCAATAAAAGCCGGTTCCTGGAGTTTCCCGCGCCAGGAAACACAATCACTCCTCCAACGGCTAACCGAGATGACGACCCCGCTGGGCCAATACGCAAAAGGCCAGATTTGTATGGGGATTAAATCCGGGTTATCGGAAGCATTCGTCATCAATGCCGACACGCGCGCAGAACTCATCCGCAAGAACGCCGCATCCGCCGACATCATCAAGCCGTATCTGGGTGGCCGCGAAGTCCGCCGCTATGTAATTGAAAGCTCGGGTAAGTTTCTCCTGTACACCTACCACGGGGTCCCCATTTCAAAGTACCCAGCCGTGGCCAAACACCTTGAACCGTTTCGTGACCGCCTGAATCAACGTGCAACAAAACAAGCGTGGTTCGAATTGCAGCAACCACAGATGAATTTCGCCGCTTGGATGGATAAACCGAAGCTGGTTTTCCCCGACATCGCCACCGAACCGCGCTTCTGCCTGGATGAGTCCGGTGCGTACGGGTCAAACACCACGTACTTCATCGCGCGCCGTGATCTGCCCTTGCTGGCTCTGCTGAATTCAAGGTTGGCTCTGTTTTATTTCCGAACTGTGTGCGCGGGCTTGGAAAGCAAAGGAGAGGTGTACCTGCGCTTCTTTGGACAATACTTGGAAACCTTTCCAGTTCCTGACCTTGGCCCACACAGCCATGACCTGGAAAAACTAGTCGAGCAAATGATGACCGCCAAGAAGCAGGTGGCCGCCGCCGCCACCGACAAGGATCGGACCTACTACGAAAACAAGTGCGCGGCGCTGGATGGACAGATTGACCGGTTGGTCTATGGGTTGTATGGATTGACGGAAGATGAAATCGCCATCATCGAAGCTCAAACGTCCCACTAGAAAAAGGTCGGGAGGGAAGGCATCGGCGCGGCAACAAGCCATGCCGTCCGTTTCATCGACACGCCGGACCGAACCCGGCGGCGGGTTTCGGTCCCTCCCCGCCAAGCTCCACCGCTGGCCGGTGCCGGAGATGGCCGAGCTTACGGCCGACGCCATCTGCTGGGAGGTTTCCCTTTTTCTGCGC
Source organism: uncultured Verrucomicrobiota bacterium (assembly GCA_964441655.1). Lineage (GTDB taxonomy): Bacteria > Verrucomicrobiota > Kiritimatiellia > CAIVKH01 > CAIVKH01 > CAYTVN01. The sequence goes on from CAYTVN010000004.1 coordinate 2,373, forward strand.
GTGCCGCTGCCGCGCGAACGCTACGTGCGCTGGCTGGCCGCCAAGGCGGAACTCTGCTTTCAAGGCAATGAAGCCTTCCGCCGGAAGATGATGGGCAACCGCTGCCGCGAATGGCTGCGCGTCTTCATCCGGCACTGGCTGTACAGCATGCTGCGCTGCGAGCGGCCTGATCTGCACGCCGACCTGCCGGAAAGTTTCGCCCTTGGACACCCGCTTCCGCAGGATCGACCCCGGCCCAAGGTCTACCGCAGAACCAACGTTAAACAAAGCTGGCATCCCGAACGCGTACTGGCCCACCCGCGCTGGCGATTTCTGGTGGCAGCCTAGTCCCACACCACCGCGAATCCAGGCGTTTTGGGTAGGGACGGCGCTCCGTCGCCGTCCGTTTTTTACGGCCGCTGCTGCCGGTCCAGCAGGTCCAGCATGGAGATCAATTCGCGCAGGTCGCGGCCACCGGACAGCTGTGAGGCTTGGGCCAGATGCGCCTGGGCGTTTTCGCTCTGGTTGAGGCCGGAATAGATGGTGTAGAGCCGGAGGTGGGCAAACATGGACGCGGGGGTGTCGGCCTCCTCCGCTGGTTGCCAACCGCGCGTCATGGCCTCGTGCCGGCCATACGTCACCAGCAATTGCTCGTAGGCCCAGGCGGCGGCGGCGGAAGGACCGTCCGCGTACAAACGGAAGGCGGCGTTTTCCTGCTCCCGCAGTTCCTGCTGAAGGGCCGAGCTCAGGAAAAATTGCCGGTTATGGTCCGCCCGCTTCGTGGCGAGACGCCACCCGGTGTAGTAACCCGCCCCCACCAACACGACCCCGAGCAGCACATAGAGAAGTTTCTTCATGGTAGAATCGACGGACGGCGCGGCTAGTTCCCCTCGCCCACATCAGCGTATTTCAGTTTGTCAATCTGCTGGAAGCGCCCGCCCGTGATGCGGGCCACGGTCTTCATAAAATCCGTGCCCGCCTTGCCGCGCTCGTTGGCGTGGGGCTTGTAGGCGATGGGGTTGATCTTGATGGTCTGGCCGTATTTGGCTTCGATGCCGCGCACGAAGTCCAGAATCTGGTCCACGTGATCGGTGATTTCCGTTCCGGCCTGGGCCGTGCCCTGCTTGAGATACGGCAGATCATCGCCCAGCACAAAAATGGTGTCGCTGCCCATTTCAGCCGCCAGCTTGATGGCCTCAAAAGGCGTGCTGCCCGAGAACCCGCGCAACTGGCCCATCTGCCGGAAATCAAATTCCTGGTTGAGCCACGTCTGGGCCTTCTCCTTGTTCTCGCGGGTGGCGAACACCATCTGCGGGGTGAACGGCGTGGCCCCGTCCACAAACACCACGATGTTGAACTTGGTGGCCGGGCTCAGGTTGCCCAGCATCTTGCGCGCTTCCTCGCGCACCTCCTTGACCACGCCCTTGGCCACCATGCTGGGGCTGATATCCATGCAGATGGTAATGGCGCGCGTGCGCACGTTCTGCCCGAAGAACAAGGCGTCGGAATAGCCCGCGCCGCCGCCCAGACCGCGTCCGGCACCGCCCCCCTGGCCGCCCAGCGCGCCCAGATCGGAGCCGGCCCGGTTCAAGGTCGGGGTGTCCCGCATGTTCTTCATGTCCGGCATGTCCATGCGCGGCAGTTCCGGCAACGCCACCTTGCTGGGCGCGGCGGACACCAGCCGCTGCAAAATCTGCGGCTTGCGGATCTGCTCCTTCATCTGTTTGACCCGGATGCTGTGCTCCAGCTTGCGGGCCGGGATGGTGGGCGGCTTCTTGGCCTCAAACGTTACCGCGGGCTTGGAGATGATCACGGCGATGGTGATCACGCCGGCCGCCACGCCAATGCCCACGTGCAACAGCAGGGTTGCGGAAAGCGCCTCGGCCAGGGCGCGCTTGCGCTTTTCACGCACGCTCAGGAATACCGGCGCGGGCGGCGTCTCGGGCGCGGCCACAGGCGGTTCGGACGGATTCGGCTGGGCGGATTTTAGGTGAAGGGGATTGCTCACGAATCCTCCTCCACCGCGAAGGTGACATTCTTGATCTTGGCCACCGAGCAGGCGTTCAGCACATCCACCACCCGCTGCTGTTTCACATCCGGCGCGGGCGCGATGGTCAGCATGGCCTCCACCTTGTTGGCCTCGGCGGTGGCCCGGAATCGCTCCAGCATTTCAATCAACTCCGGCAGGTCGGTGCTCTTGGGGTCGTCGTATTGCAGGTCGTTCAACACCACCGCGCCATCGGACCGGATTTCGATGACCTGCTCATCGGGAATTTCCACGCTCTCCGACTGCTCGGCCACCCCGGGCAGGGCGAAGCTGATGTCGGCTTCTTGGCGGTGCAGGGTGGAGCCCACCATGAAGAACACCAGCAGCAGGAAGGTGCAATCGATCATGGGCGTCATGTCGATCTTCATCAGCAGGTCGTTGTTGCGCTTGCTCTTCACAAAAAGTACCTAGGCCCCCGGATTGGACTGGTAGGTCCCGAATACAATGTCAAACACCCCGGCCGCCGCGCAGGCTTTGATGGCGCGCTGCACCAGGGCGAACTCCGCGTTGCGATCAATGCGCATGTAAATGCGCAGGCTGGGGTTACCCGCCAGGGTGGTGGTGATTTCCTTCCGCAGTTCCTCTTCGGTCAGCAGGCGGCCATGAATCAGGAACGGTTTCTCCGTGCTGACGATCTCCCCGTTCCCGGTGGGTGCGCCCACGGGCAGGATATTCACCGAACCGCGGTTGCGCATATCCTCCGGAATCTGGGCCTTGGGCGCCAGCGGCAGGTTGATCTCCGGGGTGAATTCCACCTTGGACAGGGTGGCGGCGCACATAAAGAACACGAGCAACAGGAACACCATGTCGATCATGGGGGTCATGTCGATACCGCCTTCGGGCTGCTCGCGTGATTTACGTTTCATGGCAAAAGCTTGTCCGCTCTTATTCCGCGGCTTCTTCCACCGGACGGGTGAGGTCATCCACCACCGTGGTCAGATGATCCTCCGCCTCCACCAGCAACTTGTTGAGAAAGTTGCGCAGCAGGAAGTAGGCAAACATGGAGGGAATGGCCACCAACAGGCCCGCCGCGGTGGTGATCATGGCTTCGCCGATGTTGGCGGCCAGCAACTCGGGCTTGCCCATGCCGCCCATGCCGATCTTGTCGAAGGCGCCGATCATACCGCTGACCGTGCCCAGCAACCCGAACATGGGCGCCACGGCGGTGATCAGGGACAGGAAGTTCAGCCAGAAGGTGTACTGGGACTCCTGACGCCCCATGGTTTCCGCGATGGCCTCCTCCATCTTGCCCTTGGCCCCCACCGGGTCCTGGCCATCGTACTGGCGCAATCCGCTGGCCAGTGAGACGGTAAACAGGCTGTCCGAGGCTCCGGCCAACTCCGCCACCTTCTGCGCGTCACCACTGCGCGCCGCTTCCTTGATGGAAGCCACGGCCAGAGGCGGCATGAGGGTGTTGCGATTCATAATTCGCATGAGCAGCACGCTGATGCCCACCACGCCCAGCGAACACAGCAACAGGGGATGCATGGCCCAACCGCCGATGATGTACACATCCAGCAGGGTCTTCTTCTTGGGTGCCACCGCGGCGGCCACCGCTGGAGCCGCCTCCTGGGCCACCGCGCTCAGCACCCCGAACCCGACCAGCAACAGTGCGGCCCAGCCCCAGGTCATCCACGTTTTATTCAGTTTTTTCATTGATCTCACCTTCCTCGGGGGCGGTTTCCTCTTCCGTGACGCCACGGAAGTCCGCCTCCTTTTTCATCTGTTCAGGATACTTTTCGGCAAAGGCTTCGGCCTGCTTGGCCGCGGGACTTTCGGCATACTTCTCGCGCAACTGCTGCACCGTTTTGTAGGCGGCATCCCAGTCGTTGAGCGCGGCGAAGGACGGCAGGGCCTCGGCCAGGGCGCGCGGTTCATTATCGCGTACATAGGGCAAAAACACCACCAGATGCAACAGGCTCAGCAGGGCGTCCTCGTGGCGGCCCAGCTTCTGAAACACGGCGCCCCGCGCAAAGTACACCTCGGATACCAGATCCAGATCGTCCTCGTCGCCCAATCCATCGGTCACGAGCAGCGGCGCGGCTTCTTCCGACAGATCCAATTTGGCCAGACACAATCCGCGGCGCAACCCGGCCCGCGCGGATTCCGCCGGTTTGTAGGGCTGAGCCATGATGTCGGCATAAACCGCGGCCGCCCCTTTCCAATCCTCCTCCTGCTCCAGCAGACGACCCAGCAACAGCTGGCCCTCATCCACATTCAAACCCGGCAGATCGCGATACGGCATCAACTGCCGAATATAGGCCTCCAGCTGGGGTCGCAGCAATTTGGCCTGCTCCTTGGTGGCAACATCCAGGGCCTGGAAAAGCCGGGGCCGGGGCAGCAGGAAACGGGTGATTTCCTTGGCCGGCAGGGCGGTATCCACCGTCTGCCCGGAATTCAACTGCTGCACGATCCACACCAGGTCGCGATCCCGCCGCAGCAGGCGCACGGTCAGCGGCCCGCGCGCGGTTTCGATGGAGAACGGACCAATGCCCCGCGGTGCGGCGGGCGCGGCAGGTGACGCCGCCGGGGCCTGGGCCTCGGAGCGCGGCGCCAAGGCCAGCAACGTCATGGTCAAAAGAAGCAGGCGGCGCATCATGATCCGATCCGACTCAAGCGCTCGCGCGCTTCGGTCGCCTCCGGGGTGCCGGCCAGTTTTTCGTCCGCCAGCATTTCCTTATACGTGTTGATGGCCGCGGGCAGATCCTTGAGCCGCTCAAAGGCCTGTCCGCTTTTCAGGTAGGCCTGGGCCACCGCCCCGGTGTAGGCGCGGTACAGCACGTAGATGCGTTGATAAAAGGGAATGGCCTTGCGGTAATCGCCCTGGGCCTCGTGGCAGGCGGCGATGCCCAGCATGGCGCGCGGCTTGAAGGTGCGGTCCGCCCCGCGGCTGGCCAGCACGGTGTTGTAGTCTTCCAGGGCGCCCGCGTAATCCGCCGTGCCCTGCCGGGCCTGCGCGCGCACAAAGACCGCCTCCACAAACAGGTTCGGATCGGTGGCGTTCTCCACGGCGATTTGCGCCTCCGCCAGGGCGCCCTTGCTGTCCTGCACGGCCAGCAACTGCTGGGCGCGGCGGACGCGCGCGAAAGGCGCGTAGCGGGAGTTGGGATAATCCTGGAGCAGCCGGTCCAGATAGGGTTGCGCGCGTTCCTTTTCCTCACTGCCGGCAAAATAGGAGCCCATCGCGGCCAGGCCATCCGGCCCCAGGGTGTCCAGGGAATATTCCACGGCGGCGGCGCGATAAGCCGCGCTGCGAGCCCGCCCCTCCTCCTCGGGAATCATGGCCTGCTTGAGCCGGAAGGCCAGGGTCTTCTGGCCCGCCGCCCGCGCCTTCTCGAGTTCCGCATTAAAGTCACGCGGCAGAACGTCCGGCGCTTCCTTGCCGTACAGATCGGTCAGCCCCTTCAACAGCGGCGTGAATCCTTCCCAGCTGATGTTATTCCCGTAGGTGCGCAGCACATTCCAATACAGGCTGCGGGCCTGCCCGGGCTGCCCCATCTGCCGCATGGCCCAGCCCGCCTGGTACGCCGCATCCACCACGTTGGGCGACTCCGGGTTGTCGCGAATGTACTGGCCAAAGGCCTCCGCCATGTCGCGAAAATCATCCGGCGTGCCCAGCGCCTTGTACACCTTCACCGCCTGATTCAGGGCCATAAAATAGAAGGCCCCCGCCTCCTTGGTCACCGAGCGATAGGCCTTCTTGGCCCCCTCGAAATCACCCGAAGCGGCCAGGGCGTCGCCCCAGGTCACCCGCGCCTCGTGTTTGAAATAGTGATCGGGGTACTGCTGCAACCAGGCCTCCAGGTCACGCGCCGCGCCCTCGAAATCCTCCAGCGCATACTTGGACAAGGCGGCCCGGTAGCCCGCCTCGGCCGCGTACACCGACTCCGGATACTTGGCCTGGTACTCCGCGTAGAGCGGCAGGGCGCGCTTGTAGTCGCCGCCATAGAAGAGCGCCACCGGCTGCCAGTATTCCACCTCGCTGCGCAGAATGTGGTCGGGATAATTCTCCAGCCACACATCGAAATCGCGCACGGCATCGTCAAATTTTTCCTGCATGGCGCGGGACAGCGCGAGGTAGAAATCCACCCGGGCCAGCTGAGGGTGCTGCGGGAACTGCTGGCGCAAGGCCATCAGCTCCGGCTCCGCCTTGGCAAATTCCTCCATGTTGATGTACGACTCGGCCCGCACATAGGCCACCCCGGCCACCCGCCCGTTCTTCAGCAGAGTCTCATCCTTGCCGTAGTCCGCCAGGTAGCGGTCCGCCTCCTCGATCGCCTTCTGGAACTGGCGCAACCGGGACAGACACAGGATAAGATCGAAATGGGCGGCCTCCTTGACCTTGGGATCGCCGGCCTCCGCCACCACCCGCGTGAAGGCCACCCGCGCCTCCCAGAACCGATCTGTGCTCATGAAACAGCCGCCGATGCGGTGGAACAGCCCGGCGTCGTATTGCGGCAAGCCCTCGATCTTGGTCAGCAACTCCTGGGCCTGGCGCAGCGAATAGCGCAGGCGCCGCTCCTCGCGGAAGGCCGACACCAGCTGCGTGGAACCGGCCAGCCGACGGGTCAGCTCCGCCAGCGCGCCCTGCAACTGGGCCACATGCCGCTGCTGCAACCGGATCAACGAAGCGCGGGTCCGGGTGTGGCGGTAGGCGCGCAGGGCGAGCTCGTAATCCGTCTCGTCAAAGGCGCGATCCCCGATCTCGATGGACAGGAAATTGACAAAGGCCACGTGGTCCAGGTTGCGCATGCGGCCGTCGGTGCGGGCCAGGGTGTCCAGCGCCTTGGCCGTTTCGTTGCCGTCAAAATAGGCCCGGGCCAGAAACATCACCGCCTGCCCGAACAACGCGGAGTTGGGGTAATCCACCGTGAATTTTTCCAGCGCGGCGATGGCCGCCGGCATGTCGCCCTGTTGCACCAGGGTCAGTCCGGCCTGAAAGGCGGCATCCTCCACGTAATCGGAGCGCGGGGCCTCGGTGGCCAGTCGCCGGTAGGCTGTGACGGCTTCGGGATATTTCTCCGCCGCCTGCAAGGCGGAGGCGATGCGGTACAGCACTTCGTCACGATATTTGCCCTGCGGATAGCTGGTCAGATAGGCCTGGTAGACCTTCAACACCTGATCCCACTCCTGCTGGTTGTAGTACGCGCTGCCCAGCGCGTAATACACCTGCTCCAGGGCCAGCTTGAGTTCCGGCTCGTTGGCGAAAGTGTCCAGAATGGGCTGAAGTTTGGCGATGGCTCCGCTGTAATCGCCCTTCAGGAAAAGGGCCAATCCCTGCTGGTAGAGCACGTCGGGCCCCTCGTCAACCGCCCGGGCGGACGGCGCGCCGGGACCGCCCAGCAGGGCGACCAGCAAGCTTGAAAAAATGACGTGTTGTAGACGCATGACCCAACGGCGCAATGGTGTGAAACTACGCGTCCATGCGCAGCGGCACAAGGCCAATCCGAGCCGAAACGATTAGTCTTCCATTAAGCGACCCATCTCCCGGCTCCGTTCATTTCACCCGGCCCGTCACCGCACCACGCTGCCTCATTGCTTTACGCCGGGCCGGAGCGTAGCCTTGGCCATCATGAAAGTACTGATCACCGGCTGCGGCGGAACGATCGGGCGCGTGCTGGCCCGTGAATTGACATCCCATCAACACACCGTCATTCCGTGGTCCCGCGACCAGGCCCAGCCCGATGATCCGGCGGCCCAGGAACGCTTCCTCGCCGCGGTAGCCCCCGATGTGGTGTTCCACCTCGCCGTCCCCTCCCACGGAACCGGCCGCCCCAACGAAGGCCGCCTGGTCAATGTCGATTGGACCCACCGCCTGGCCGAACTCACCCAGGCGCGCGGACTGCCCTTCCTGTTTGCCAGCACGGTCATGGTGTTTACCGACGACGCCCGGGGGCCTTTCACGACGGACTCCATCCCGGATGCCAAGACCGGCTACGGCGGGGAGAAACGCGAGGCGGAATTGCTGGCCCGCGCGGCCAACCCGCTCACCCGCATCGCCCGCCTGGGCTGGCAGATCGGGGAGGCGGACGGGTCCAACAACATGGTCAACCATTTCGAACAGCAGATGAAGGAACACGGGGTCATCAAGGCCAGCCGCAAATGGAAACCCGCCTGTTCGTTCCTGGATGACACCGCGGCCGGGCTGGTCCGCCTGATGGAATTGCCGCCCGACCTCTACCAACTCGACTCCAACCGGCACTGGAGTTTCTACGACATCGCGGAGGCGCTGAACCATCAGCGGGGTAGTCGCTGGAATGTGCAGGCCGATGACGCATTCGTCTATGACCAGCGCATGCTGGACCCGCGACCCGGCTTGCCCTCGCTGTCCGCGCGCCTGCCCGCCCTGGCGCTTTCCTGAAGCGGATCCGCGCTTATTTCTTGAGCAACAGCGGCCAGTTCTTCTCCGCTTTTTCGATCAAGCCGGGGATGTCCTTCATCCACTTTTCCTGCACCTCGCGGTCGTAATTCAGGTAGAGCTTGCCCGCCACGATCTTCCACGCTGCGGGATCAATGCCGGCGGTGTAGCCCTGCGAAACGGCCCAGGCACAGTAGCCTCCGAACTGCGGGGCATAGGCGGTCGGCTGCTGCGCAAACAGATCCCGGTTGGATGCGGATGCGAACTGCCAGGTGGCCCCGTTCCAGGTCACGGTGAAATCCCGGCTTCCCTTCACCGGCTGGCCGTCCAGGAAATATGCCACGGGATCGTACCCCTTGATGGCCACCGACCCGAACAGGGATGTGTTGACGGGCGCCACCGCCCACGCCGGGACCGAACACATCAGGCAAACGACAGCAATCCATGCTTTCATGATTATTCTCCCGCCCGTTCGACGTTCCACCTCATGTTTCCTTACAGGCTGGCGCAATAAAGCGGGAACCAATACGTTCTCCCATCATGAAACATCATCTGCTCCTTGCTGTAGTATTTCTGGGACTCTCGACGCCGGGCTGGGCTCTCGACAAGGTACGCATTTCGGGCACAAAAAAGACGCTGGATAAACAGGAAAGCTCCGTCCAATCCCTCCCCCGCGGACAGACCTCGCTGACCCGGAAACAGGTCGCCTACACGTTCAGCCTCCAGCGCATGGCCTCCGATGTATCGGAAACGTCCACCGTGGTATGGGTCCTCATCAAGGAACAGAAGGACGGACGGCTGGTGGAGGCCGCCCGGGGCGAGTCCGAGGTGGCCATGCCCCTGGGTCGCGAAGTCACCCTGGAATCAACCCCGGTTGAACTGGAAGAGCGCGATTGGAGCCGTCCCAGGGATGCGGGTTCGGTGTCCTCCCAGTTGGCGGGCTATGGCTTGCGTGTATTAAACTCCCGCGGCGAGCCCATCGCCGAACGCTACGAACCGGCCGATCTGCAGCGCACCATCACCTGGGAAAAACCAGCAGAGCCCGCCCATAAAAACATTGAAGAATTAAGAAAACAGATTCGTGAAGAGCGACAGCGCCGACGCGAGCAGGTGCTGGAAGGCGAATCTGAATTGAAGTAACCGCGCTCAGCCCTTCAAGGCCCGGGCGAAGCGGGCCAGCAAGTCGTCGGCTTCTTCCAACCCGACCGACACGCGGATGAGATGCCTGGGCACCCCGCAACGTTCGGCCCAGTCCAACTCCGTATAGTGGGCCAGCAGGGTAAACGGACAGGCTAGGCTGAACGTGGTGCCGAGGTTCGGTCCCTTGCTGATTTCCAGGCGATCAAAGAAGGCGGCGCTCGTGCGGGCCGCATCCTTCAGCACGAGGGAGAACAAGCCGCTGTAGCCGGCGCCGGGGCGCTTGAAGGCGTCATAGTGGGCGCGATCGCGGAAGAGCGGGTAATAGACCTCCGCCACTTCGGGCTGCTCGCGCAACCAGGTGGTCAGGGCAGCCGTGGTCGCGTTGGTCTTCACCATACGTTCCGCGAAATCCACCGAGTAGGCGTCCATCACCAGCGCGTCCCCGCCCCAGATGGCATCCTCGAAGGCGGCCTTGAGGACCGAACTCAGCGCGTCGGCCAGCGGACGCTTCGGATTCAGCACGATCGCCCCGGCCATCACATCGCCCCGGCCGGTGAAGAATTTGGTCAGGCTGGTGACCACGAGATCGCACGCGGGCAGCGGGTTTACATTGGCGTAGGTGGAAATGGTGTCGTCCACGATCACCGGTACGCGGTGGCGGGCCGCCAGATCGGACACGGCCTGGAGCGGCGGACTGCCCAGCAGCGGGTTGGATGGAAATTCGCAAAACACGCCGGAGATGGGTTCGGCGGCCAGCGCGGCGGCGAGGTCGGGCAGCTCGGTTTCGTTGCCGAAGGGCAGGAAGACCGCGCCGGGCCCGAGGTCCTGCTGAATTTTCAGCGTGTCCACATAGGGAAATCCATACTGCACGCTGCGCGCGCCCGGCTGGAGGGCGGTGACGGCGCGATGGGCGGTGTAGATGGCGGCCATGCCGCTGGGGAAAAGCCAGACGCACTCCGGCGTGACATCCATTAATCGGGCAATGCGCGCACGCACCGCGGCCAGCGCGGCGCGGCCATCCGGCTCGCCGAGGTCGGATTGCAGCAGCGCTTCAGCCCGGCGGGAGGAAATCCCGTCGCCGGTATGCCGCCAGTATTTCAGGGCCCACTCGTGGGCGGTATCCGGATAAATCACCACCGAGACCTGGCCGCTGCCCCACGGCTGGACGCGCGCGGTGGCGCCGGCCCAGCGCTGCAGGGCGGCCACGCTGCGCCGGGCGGCTTCCGCGCTGGGATAGGCCAGGCACCGCTCGCCCGCACGGGCGAAGCGCTGGCGGCAGACCTCCAGAAATTGCGCCACCCGGGGCGGCACCACAAAACGCGGGTAGCCGGCCTGCAGGCGGTCGAGCACGCGCGGCTTCTTTTCCTCGTAGTCGCACACGTCCTGCCAGGTGGGCAGGCACACCGAATTGGCGTGCGGCGAGGGCGGCAACGGAGCGCCCAGATCACTCGCGCGCCAGCGTGGTGCGGTCCACAGGATTGCATCTGGGGTGGCTTTTTTCATGTCGGGCGAAAACGTAAACCACGCATGACGCCGAACACACGCAAAAAGGAGGGGCGGGAGCCGGGGGCGGGGAGCCGGCAAAACCATAAGGAATCCTAATCCTGTTGCTATTGCATGGCGCAACCCGGTCCGACATGATGCCGGGTCAAGTTACCTTTTAGGGTGAGGTGAGATATGTCCTTGCATGAAAAACTGGGCGTGGGCGCTCCTGGCGATGCGGCGGAGGAGCAGAAGCTGCTCATCGAGTTCATCAATCTGAAATTGGAGGCGCTGGGTCTGCCCATGTACGGGCAGGAGGGCGATTTCCACTTCATTGCCTTAAGCAAATCCCTGATCTCGAGCTACCAGGAACAGGCGCGCCTGCTTTCCTACTACCTGTGCCCGGCCGACCAGCGCATCCAGAACTTTCTCAACGACTACCTGGCCGATGTGCATCCTGCGGTTCCGGTGCGCCTGCCCGGCCGCACCTTCGTGCTGGATCGGCACGGCCTGGCCCGCACGCTGTCACTGGCCCCGGATCAGCCGGAATATGCATCCGACATCATCCGCTCCTATCGCTGCATCAACGGGGTCCTGCACAATCCGGTCAACGACCGCCGCACCACCAAGGGGGTCTTCCACGTGGCGGACGGCGGCCTGCCCGTTCCGGACGACAAGAAGACGGTGCCGCGCCTGACTTATGCGCACCTGCTGCACCATGCGCTGCATCCGCCCGCGGACCTGCTGCGCCTGCCCTTCACCTCCACCATGCCGCAGCAGGCGGAGACTTTTGTGTCCGTCTTGTTGCGACCAGTGATCTGTCCGGAGGTGCCGGGCTACCTGCCCGAGAAAAACATGGAGATCCGCTTCTTCGCCCCCGGTAGCATGGTGGCCAACCTGGACTTCGTGGAGTCCATCTTCGGCAACGGCGGGGATCCCTACCTGCCCGCCCACAACGCGGCTCTGGACGCCGACCACTGGAGCGGCTTCACCGGTTGCGTGATCCTGGCTCCGCACCTGACGAAGCTGACCAAGAAGCAGGTGGGCCTGCCCCACCGCAGTCAGGCCACGGAGCGGCAGGTTCACGACGGCATGTGCTGGGAAAAGGAGGGCGAACTCTACAACGACGGCTCGGCCTTCAAGATCACCGCCCGCGACCAGCGCGGCGTGATGGTGACCATCATCGCCGACAACTATTTCGGCTATTGCAAGAAAGAAGTCAAAACCCAGATCAGCTTCGCGGCCAACCTGTACGGGGTGGCGGAGGAGGAGCACGCCGGCGGCGCCGAGGTGTTCCCGCGCTACGACCTGGGCGAAGACTTCATCATGGCCAGCTTTGTGCCGCAGAAGGGCCAGACCCTGGCCGAGATGTGCGCGCTGTTCCCGGAAACCATGGAACTCCAGCCGGAGGGGTACGCCCGGGACCGCAACTATGCAAACATCGTGTACGTGCCGGAAAGCGTGCGCATCGAGCTGGACAACCAGCGGGTATCCTGGCCGCACGGCGGGGACACCCACAGCATCAAGCTGTTGCCCGATCATACCTATGTGCTGCCCTCGGGGTACAAGATCGAGATGTTAAAGCCGGCCAGCGGCAGCCGCTGGCGCCTGATCGGCGAAGTGCCGGAAGGTACCCTGTGCCACAAGCCGTGCACGGTTTCGGGGGGCGGGAAGTCGGAAATCTCCAAGCCCATCGCCGATGCCATGATTGACGGGCCGGTGTTTATCGCGGACTTCAGGGCGGACTTCGACCTGGTGGAATCCATCATCAACCGCGACTTCAAGATGCGCTACCGGATTCCCAAGCCGGGCAACTACATCAGCCGCCCCCTGCTCAGCGACAAGCGCACCCTGGGCTCGGTGATCAAGCTGCTGACCCCGTCCGAGGATTACAACGATTCCTACAACCGCTGGCTGGACGGCATCCCGCAATACATCAAGGACCTGGTGTTTGTGGTGAAGCGGTACTACAAGCCGGACTGGGGCGACGACTGGCGCAGCCGGTTCAGCGTGGACACCGTGAACGGCAAGCCGGGCAATGAACTGCGTTACCGCATGCGCAAGATTAATACGCGCTACGTGCGCACCGGGTATGCGCAGGACGGCTCCTGGCGCATTTTCGGCGTCCGCAAGGATTTCATCCCCTCCTTCAAGCTGTCGGCGGAGGACGACATCACAGCCTCCATCACCGCACCCGCCGAGGTCCTGAAGAACCTGGACCCCGACTTCAAGCAGCCCTCGGCCAAGCTGATCCAGAATTGTGAGTACCGGTTTTTCCAGCGGCCGGACGACGCCATCGTGCGTGGCTACGACCACAAAACAGAGGCCGACATGGCCCGGCCGGGCAACTTCTTCTGCAACTACGAACCGCTGACCCGCGAGCAGGCGCAGGAGATCGTGGAGGATACCATTCGGTTCGGCCAGTTCACCGCACCGGTGCAAAAGCTGTTTCGCGACTTTCTGGCCAGCGACCAGCCGGGCCGCCTGGTGTCGCCCGCCCACCCGCGCCTGGTGGATGGCAAGCCCACCAAAAATCCGCGTTATCTGCAGAACCGGCCCGACCTGGAGAACCCGCGCGCCTGGTACCTGGCCGACATGGCCATGCGTATGTACCGCCGGGTACCACACGGCCAGCCCATGTTGCGCCCGGTCAATGCGGTGCTGCCAGGCCGCCGCAACAACCCGCCCGACGCGGGGGTGCGTCCCTTGTGTTGCTACAACCCCATCCACTACATGCCGCTGCCCGAACTCTTCATGGAGTTCATCGCCAGCATCACCGGCAAGTCGCCCTCCACCACCGGCGCCGGTTCGGAAGGAGCGCTGACCAAGGGGCCGTTCAACGCCCTGCTGCCCATCCACGACCTGAACAGCATGCTGGTGTCCATGCTGGCCTGCGACTACCACGCGTTTATCACCGCGGCCGGCTATGTGGGCCCGTTGTACCGGGTGGACCACGACGTCAGCCTGCTCATCCCCGAACTGTGGAGCCGCATGAAGGAGGTGGAGCGCACCCCGGATGACCTGCTGGCCAAGGGTTGCCTGGAGCGCTGCGTGGATTTCCAGCACGAAGGCCGCACCATCCCGGCCAGCCGCCTGGGCTACCGCATCACGGCCAAATTCATGCAGATCTACGGGGGGCGCGTATTCAGCGATCCCGACAAGGTGTTCACCGACGACATGCTGAAGCCGGAATTGCAGGACCGCGCGGCCTACGTGGACTCCATCGAAAATATCGCGGAGGCGCACCGCTGGGTGGCCGAGCAGTATTTCCACGACGGCTCCATGGACTGGGCCCTGCCCCCGCTGAAAGCCCTGCTGCACATCATGGCCCGGGGTAGCTACGAAGGCAAAGGCCTGGAGCATCCGGATATTCGCGCCCTGTTCACCCGCTCCGCCATGATGACGAGTGACTGGTACCAGGCCCGCCTGCAGGCCCGCAAGGAACGCGGCGCGGCGCACCAGCGACGCATCATCGAGGAAATGGAGCAGTTTCTGAAGCTGGACGAATACAAATCAGTGGCCGATCGCATGGACATCGAAGCGCGGCTGGCGCGGGCCCGGGAACGGCTCCAGTTCATCGAAACCCCGGAGTACCGTCGCCTGCTCGCGGGCACCATCGGGGCAGACCCCGACCTGGTGCGCACCGCCACCGGCCAGGTGCCCCACCCCGCGCGTTGACAGGCGGGACGCCACGGCGAATAATCCCGGCATGGCTTCCTCCATCGAAATTGGCGCACCCGGGATCGACGTCGGACAACTCATGCAGGACATTGAGGCCCGCGTGGCCGCCAAGGCCGAGCAGGGCGTCTATGCCGATGCCCGCATCGCACGCGCGGAGCGCACGAACCTGCTGAACCTCAAGGACGACGAGGAATTCCTCGGCTTCTACCTGAAGTGCCTGCGCGAGGCCGCCTTCGTGGACATCAACGATTTCGTCATCCGCGAAAAGAGCAGCGCGCTGGCTCCCGCCCTGGTGGCCCTCAAGAAGGTCATCTGGAAGCTGCTCAAGTTCTACACCTACCGCCTGTGGTCGCAGCAAAACACCATCAACGGCCTGCTGGTCACCGGGGTGGAGACACTGGACGAAAAGTACCGCGAACAGATCAAGCGACTGGAGGCCCGGGTGGCTGACCTGGAGAAACGGCTGAGCGGAAAAGAGGGCGCCTGATGCCGCCGGTCCGCCGCATCGCCTTCGTGTGCCCGCGCTATTCCGAAAAGGGAACCATCGGGGGCGCGGAAACGCTGCTCAAGGCCCTGGCCGAGCGCGCGGCGCAGGCCGGACGCGAGGTCCATTTTCTCACCACCTGCGCCTCCAACCACTACACCTGGCAGAATGACACACCGCCCGGCACGCGCACCCACCACGGGGTGACCGTCCACTTTTTCCCGGTCAACGAAGATCGCG
This sequence comes from uncultured Verrucomicrobiota bacterium, assembly GCA_964441655.1. Taxonomy (GTDB): domain Bacteria; phylum Verrucomicrobiota; class Kiritimatiellia; order CAIVKH01; family CAIVKH01; genus CAYTVN01. The sequence goes on from CAYTVN010000004.1 coordinate 17,784, forward strand.
ATGTCAGCACCTTCCTCGATGTGCAGGGCCGCATGGACAAGGGCGTGCGGGTCAGCCCGGACGACGAGCGGGCGTGGATCGCCAACAGCGTGAACAGCCGGGCGCTGATGGACCACCTGGAGCGCGAAGGCGCGGCCTACGAACGCATCATCGCCGGGCCCTACCTGTTCGGCATCACCTACGCGGTGGCCACCCGCTTTCCCGAAAAGACCCTGCTCGTGCCGTGCCTGCATGACGAGCAATTCGCCTACCTGAGCATCATGAAGGACATGTTCCTCGGGGTGCGTGGTTTCCTCTTCAACACCGCGCCTGAACGAGATTTGGCGGTGCGGCTGTACGGCATCTCGACCGATCGCAGCGCGGTGGTGGGCCTTGGCCTCGATGATTTTACCGTCGATCCAAAAGCCTTTGCCGCGCGCCACGAGCTGACCGCGCCCTACCTGTGCTACAGCGGCCGCCGGGAACCCCTCAAGGGAACTCCGTTGCTGTGCGCCTATCTGCAGGCTTTCCGCGAGCGCACGGAGCGCGACCTGCGCCTGGTCTGCACGGGCAGCGGACAGATCGACGCGCCGCCCGAATTGCAGCCGTATATTCTCGACGTGGGCTTTGTCTCCGAGCAGGAAAAACACGAAGCCATGGCGGGCGCGGTGGCCTTTGTGCATCCCTCGGTCAACGAAAGCCTGGGCATCGTACTGCTGGAAGCCTGGCTGGCCCGCACCCCCTGTCTCGTCCACGCCAAGGGTGTGGTCCTGCGCGACCAGTGCCGTCGCAGCGGCGGCGGATTGTGGTTCAAGAACTACGCGCAGTTCGAGGAGGAAGTCCTGCTGCTGATGGAGGACGGCATCACCCGCAGCGCCCTGGCCGAATCCGGCCGCCGCTTCGTACTCAGCGAATACGCCTGGAACGCCGTCGAGCGCCGGATGCTGGAGGCGCTTGATGAGGCGTAATCCGTCATCCGTAATCCGCGTTCCGCCACGGATTACGGATGACGGATCACGGATCACTTCCTCATGAGCGCCATCCACCAGTTCAGCGCCGGCTTCAGCAAGGGCGACGCCATCAGCAACGAGGCGCGGGTATTGCGGGCGTTGTTTCGATCGTGGGGCGCGGATTCCGAGATCTTTTCCGAACTCAAAAATGTCACGAAGGACCTGCGCAAGGATGCGCTGGATTACAGCACCGCCCCCGCGCGCGTGCAGCCGGACGACGTGGTCATCCTGCACCTGTCCATCGGCTCCCCGCTCAACGCGGCCTTTGCCCGCCTGAAGTGCCGCAAGGTCATTTTGTACCACAACATCACCCCGCCGGATTACTTCCGCTTCATCCAGGAGGAAATCGCCGCCCATCTGCGGTCCGGCTTCGAACAGGTGCGGGCGCTGGCCCAGGTGGCGGACTTGAATCTCGCGGTCAGCCGCTTCAATGCGCAGGAGTTGATGCTGCTGGGCTACCGCGAGGTGCAGGTCATGCCCATGATGCTGGAGCGCGGCCAGTGGGAAGGCCCCGCGGACCGGCGCCTGCTGGGCCGCTTCAACGACGGGCGGACCAACATCCTTTTCGTCGGTCGCGGCGCCCCCAATAAACGCATCGAGGATCTGCTCAACACCCTCTACTACGTGCAACGCTATGTGGACCCCGAAGCGCGCCTGATCCACGTGGGTTCCTTCGGCGGACTGGAACGCTATCACGCCCTGCTCCAGGCCAAGGCCTACGAACTGCGCCTGGACCGCGTGGAGTGGCTGGGCTCCATCACCATGGAGGGCCTGCGCGCCTGCTACCAGACGGCCTCGGTTTTTCTCTGCATGAGCGAACACGAGGGGTTTGGCATACCGCTTATGGAGGCCATGGCGCGCGGCGTGCCGGTGGTGGCCTACGGTGCGGCCGCGGTGCCGGAGACCCTGGACGGTGCGGGAATTCTGGTGCACGAAAAGCGATTTGATCTGATCGCGGAGACGATCGGCGAACTGGTCCGGCGTCCCACCTTGCGCACCTCGGTGATCAATGCACAAAAGGCCCGCGTGGAACGCTATCTGAATCAGGATTTCGCCGGCCGCTGGCGCGCGTTGTTGAAACCTTTAATGTAGTTCCACGTTCCAAGTTCCAGGTTCCTAGTCCCAGACCTGCAACTTGGAACATGGAACTTGGAACTTTATCAAATGTCCCCTTCATCCCCCAAAGTACATCCGTTATGGGCGGTGGCGGTCATCTTCACCGTGCCGCTGCTGCTGGGCTGCCTGCTGGCCCCGTGGATCTACCGGTGGGCACCGGGCCTGGACGGGGCGCGCTTCGAGCGGGTGGCCTCGCGCACGGTTCAGGTGCTGGCGTTGCTGCTGGTCTGGCCCTGCCTGCGGTGGTCCGGCGCGAGCGCAGAAATCGCCCGCAGCCTGCATGCGAGCCGCGAGCGATTCGGTCGCTTCCGCGCCGGCTTCGGGCTGGCCGCTTTTTCCATCGCCCTCAGCTACGGCGTGGGCTACCTCCTGGGCGCCTACCGGCCGGAGTCCGAGCACTACACCCGCCTGCTGCCCCTGGTGCTGCTGGGCTTTCTCTCCACCGCTTTTTTCGTGGGCTGGCTTGAAGAAATATTTTTTCGTGTTTTCTTCCAGGGCTCGCTGCGCACCCGGTGGCCGGTGTGGGCGGCCGCCCTTCTGACCAGTGTGGTGTTTTCCTCGCTCCACTTTTTCCGGCCCCGCGTGAGTCCGCCCATCACCGATCCCGACTGGAGCTCCGGATTCGCGCTGCTGCCCCACCTGTTCGCCATCTTCAATCCGGAGCGCGACTGGTATTTCGCAGGCACCCTTTTTCTGATGTCACTGGCCCTGGCCCTTTACTACGAACGCGAGGGCCACCTGTACCACGTGGCGGGCCTGCACATGGGCTGGGTCCTCATGCTGCAGACCGGTGACTATGTTTTTGATCGCGTGCCGGGACGGCTGGACGGCTGGTTTGGCCAGGGCGACCTGATCTCCCGCGCCCCGGTGGCCCTGCTGGTCATCGGCCTTTTTGTGATCCACGCGGCTACAGGATTGCCTAGGCACTCCATTCGCGCTAACAAAGACCCGGCATGAACGAGAGCGCAGGACTGAACCCGGAACGGTGGCTCGATGAGCACGCAGATGTGCTCTATCGCTATGCCCTGACCCGCGTGCGCGATCACAGCCTCGCCGAGGACATGGTACAGGAGACCTTCCATGCCGCCATCAAGTCCGCCGCCCGCTTCAAAGAGGGCCTGTCCGAGCGGGCCTGGCTGATGGGCATTCTCAAGCACAAGGTGGTGGACCACATCCGCAAGGCGGTGCGGGAAACGGTGGTGGACCAGACCGAGGTGCTGGAGCTGGAAAAGAGCAAGCTGTTCCAGTGGTCGGGCATTCCCACCATGCGTCCGGAAAAATGGCACGTGAATCCACGTCGAGCTTTTGAGCAAAAGGAGTTTTGGAGCGTATTTCAGGACTGCCTGAGCCGACTCAAACCCCGTGAACACAGCGCTTTTGTCCTGCGCGAGCTGGAAGACGAGGATACCGACGCCATTTGTAAGGAGTTGGACATCTCCCCGAATCATCTGTGGGTCATGCTTCACCGGGCGCGAACCTCGTTGAAAGCCTGCCTGGAAACCAAGTGGTTGAAGCAGCACCGGTCGGACTAATTATGTGGCGATGCAAACATGTGGCGGATGCCCTGGCGAAGTACCATTACTGGGATTTGCCGTGGGCCAAACGTCTGGGCCTCAAAACCCACGTTCGTTTGTGCTTGGTCTGCGGCCGCTTCCACCGCCAGGTGATGATCATGCAGGACGCCGTTCGGATCTTCCGCCAGCACGAAGCGCAAGACCCGCCCCCGCCCATGCCGGACGATGCCAAGGAGCGGTTGAAGAAGTCCGTTTCAAGTTCCACGCCCCACGTTCCAGGTCACTGAACGAAAGAATTGCCAAATTCCAATTGGCAATTGGAAATTGAAAATCGGGAATTCTTTTACCGGCTGATCACCCGGTAAATGACCGCGCCTGCATTTACCGTGGTGTCGGTGTAGCTGTTCTCGTCCGGGGTGGCGGACAGGTTGGTTTGCACGGGCACAAAGGTGCCGCTCATTAAATCCGTGGAGCGGTGCAGATCGTACACTTTGTTGCTGACACTGAACCAGCGCACCACAAAGCCGCCCGGCCCGGGGGCCTGCATCACCTGGGTGGCCCGCAGATGGGACTGGGCGTTTTTGGGGTTCGTACCGGACCAGTATTCCGCACGATCGGTCTGGCCGTCCTGATCCCAATCCGACGTGTCATTCATCACCCCGGTGCTGCCAAAGTGTTCCAGTTCCCAATCATCGGGAATGCCGTTGAAATTCTCATCCGGCGTGGGCAGTCCCACGGCGATGCCATCCAGGGTTACAAACGTAAATCCATAATTGCCGTTGGTGGCCGGGGCGACGGATTTGCCCAGATAGTTGCCGGAAATATAGCGGTTGTTCCCATTGGTCCCGTCACTGACGATGAGACCGTACAGCCACATGTTCGTAATACCGTTAATCCCGTTGGTGGAACCCAGGCTGGTCCAGGGGATGCTGGCCTGCCAGCGGTCGGTCAGCCGGTTGCCGTCATCATCAGATGATGCCGTGGTCGCCGCGCCCGCGCCATCGAACTGCGACACCTGATAGCCGGATACGGGCCAAAAGGAGGTGGCGGAAAGATACCAGGCCCCCTGCCCCATGTCGTATCCACTGCCCAGATTAAAGCTGGCGAACTGCCCGTCACCCCACTCGTCACCCAGCACCAGGGCCAGGTCGGCTTTCTGGTTGAGCCACACGTTGTGGAGGTAGTCCAGGGCCTGTGGAGCCCCGCCTTGATTCCACAGGTTGTTTACATTGTCGCCCAGCGTGTTGACCTCGATAAACAGCACGAGGGCGTTGTTGCTACCCACCATGTCGACATCGTAGGCGCCAATATAGAAGTTGTTGGCGTCGTAATTTACAAAAACGCGCCCAAAGCTGCCGAAACCACCCTGGTTGGAGGTGGAGGCGTAGCCCCCGTTCTGGCTGAACAAGAAGGCTTCCGAAGCGCGGTTCTGCTGGTTGGAGAGGCCTTGACTGATGATCGGGGAGCCACTGGCAAAACGAAGGCCAACCGGCGCGCCACAGCCGGTCACACTGATCAACCAATCCTGGGTGGCATTGTTGTCCCACGTGGAACCACCATCATTAAAACACACGTTGATCTGCGAGGCGCCCTCCGGCGTGTTGTACACGTACGCCCAGGAGCCGTCGCCCTGCGGGGTCATGGGTTGGGAGCCCGCGCCCTGCCAGCCGTTGAAGCCGACATGCACGCGCACCGTGGCGGCGGTGGCCAGCGGACCGTTGTTGGGACGGTAGGTGATGGTGACCGGCACACAGCCGTTGGGATTCTCCGGTGACCAGGTGATGGCGGAGGGTCCGCTGGTGTTGCAGACCGAGACCGCGACCAGCCAGGTGGCCCCGCCGTTGTCATCCACCACGCCGCCTCCGCTGCTGCCAAAATAGACCTGCAGGTTGGTCACCGATCCCAGCGCACTGTTGGTAAACACCCAGTTCGCGCCTTGGGGAAACATCTGGTACTGGAGGGGCGAACCACCCTCTCCGTTGGCGCGGGTAAAGACATAGACCGGGTTGATGTTGGTCAGGGCGCGACCGGCCGGGTTATAGGTGATGACCAGGGGATCGCACTGGCGCGGCACGCCCGGGCTGAAGGTGACCGCGGCATTGGTCAACGAGCAGTTGGAAACGGCCACACCGTAATCCTGTCCGTTGTTGTTGTCCCAGGTGGCACCGCCGTTATTGAACACGCAGTTGATTTCCGTGGCCCCCGCCGGCGCCTGGTACGAGTAGGTCCACGAACTGCCGGTCGCGGTCATCACCGGATCGGGCGCGATAACGCCCTGCCAGCCGTTGTACCCCACATGAATTTTGATGGGATTGCTGGTTTTCAGCGGGCCGTCGTTCGGGGTGTAGGTAATGGTGACGGGCACACAACCATTCGGCGCGGGCGGATCAAAGACCACGCTGGCGGGCACCGAGCAGGTGGCGATACCGATGCTCCAGTTGGCGCCCCCGTTGTTGTCGGTGGTTCCGCCATTCTTGAAGGTGACGATCGCGCTGGACGCGCCCGCGGGAATGGCGCTGGTCACACTCCACAAGCCGCCCACCGCGCCGACCATGACGAGGTCATTGGAAACCGCCACGCCGGTGAAACGCACCGAAGCCGTGACCGGATTGGCCGCGCTCAGATTGCGGCTGGCGCTGTTGTAGGCGATGCGCAAGGTGGCGCCGGGACAGTTATCCGGCACGGTGGGCTGGAAGGTGACCGGATTGACCACGCCGCTCTGGCCCACCCACACATGCATGATGTCGCTGCGGTTGGTGTTGCCGCGGGTGTCCACTGCTTCCACGAAATAATCCAACAGCACGTTGTTATAGCCGCTAACCGTGCCGTCGTATTTCTGCGCGCGCGCGGTCGGGGTGGGCACTTGGGGCCCCTGTACGGAGGGATACCAGGAGTTGGTCATGCCCACCACGCTCCACGTGCCCACCTTGGCGGCATTCTGGGCATAGACCTCGTTGTCGTTTTCACTGATGGGGTTGGCCCCGTCGAGGTCCTGCCGCACATACAGGCGGGCCGCGGTCACCCCGTTCGCATCGTCAATAAACGACCACACCTGGAAGGTGCTGGGCTGGTTGGTGGTCTCGTTCCAGTGTTTGCCACCCGGGTTATAGATGCTGCGCTGGGGCGGGAAGATGCTGGGCCCGAAGGGATCGGTGGCGGCATGCCGGGCGATGACCGCGTTGGCAAAGGGCAGGGCCAGGTTGCAGGCCCGGGTGGCATTGCCATCCCACGGATTGGCGCGATCAAAATCCCAGTACCAGTAGCAGGAGGTTTCGCCCTGTAGATAGAAGTGCCAGGCCTTGGCCGTGTCCGGCCCGATGCCCCACTGCACGTCGTTCATGGTGTAGGCGTTTTCCAGCAGGTCGGCATGAATGACCCGATTCTGGGCGGCCACAATAACCGACCACGACCAAAAGTCCGGATGCTCGCCATCGCGCGCGTTGTTTTCCCGCCATTTGTCGAAATAGGGCGTACCGCCATCGATGCCCACCCAGGAACCGGGCTCCACATGAATCACATCGTTGGCTGCCACCGGGTACATCTGCAGGTAGTCCTGCACGGTGGTGTTTTCGAAACGCGCATCGTTCTTACACATCTCGAGGAAGTTCCCATGCTGGGCGTGCCAGGCATCGGAATTCTTCATGCCGTAGTTGTCGCCGTCGCTGTGACACAGGATGATCATGGGGTGGTTGGCATCGTTGTTGACCCCGTTGTTGACCGGGGTACCCCATACGTTCTCCGGCTTGAAGGAGCCATAGCCGCCGCGCCCGTTTTCATTGCCTTCGTAGCGCGCCGCGGGCACCGCCACCATCTTCTGCTCCACTCCGGTGACCGGATTCACATATTTCACCTTGTGCGGCTGGTAGCCCCAGGGCGCGGACACTTTGGAGGGCGCCCATACGTTCTGCAGCTGAACCCACTGGCTGCCCAGGGTAGCCGGATCGGGATTGAGCTGGTCGGCCGGATTGGGCCGGATGGACGTGGCATCCACCCACGGATAATTCTGACAGGCGCGGTCGAAGTGACCGTTGTCCACGATCACCCACTCCAACCCCTCCTCCACCAGGGCGGGAATCATGCTTTCGGAAAATGCGCATTCCGGCGGCCAGAATCCCTTGGAATATTCCGCCGTATTCCAGATTTCGGCATACAGCTCTTTGTGCAGACGAATCTGCATTTTCATGGACTGCGGAGAGGTCAGCGGCATCAGGCTGTGGTGGTAGGCAATGCCCACCATATCGAGGCGCGGATTGTTCAGCGAAGTACGCAGACCGTTGCGGGCCCACCGGTAGTCGCCGTACCAGTTGCCACCCCACAAGCCCTGCAAATTCTCACCCAGCGAACCGGAGAAACTGCATTGCGCGCCGGCGTGCGCCATCCCCTTGTCTGCGCCCTGTTGCACCGCATCCTTGGGCCAACTGGTGTAGTTGCCGGTCCGGTCATTGTGGGTGGCGGCCACGCTGAAGTTGAAGCGGTTCGCCCCGTCCGTCGCATTCACCGACTCGTAGGGATAATACACCGGCTGGTGCATGTGCCACAGGTAGGTGACGTGGACGGGGTTTTGAGCAAAGGAAGTGATCAGTGACCAGTAACCAGTGATCAGTAAAGCAAGCGGACGCACACCACGCATAACAACCTCCCAGCTCCCAACTACGAACTCCTAGCTACTTCCTACGGCACCTTCACACCCGTGCGATACACGCGCAACTCGCCGCTGTTCGTCACGGTGAAATAGAACGCGGCGCCATCGGCCGGGCCGGGCTGGTTGAAGCCCAGGGCCTGCCAGGTGTCGCCCATCAAGTTGGTGGTGTACCACGCTTCGTAAATCCGGCTGTTGGTGGTGGGCGCGGGCACCCAGAGCTGCATCTCGCCCGTCCCGCTGACCTGCACGATGCGGTTGGTCCACACCGAGGCGGTATTGGTGGGCGCGGTATCGGCCACGTACTCCTCCCAGTTCAACGCCCCGTCATTGTCGCTGTCCGCGGTGGCGGTGGCGCCGGTGGAGCTGCCGAAATGCGTCTGCTCCCACGCATCCGGGATGCCGTCGCCGTCCTCGTCCCCGGACGTTACCTCGCGCACAATAACAATGGTGTCATTGGTGGTATAGGAATGGACAAGGCCGGGGCTGGTCACCTGCAAGTTATTGAAGAACACATCGCGCACGGAATCCGAACCCGCATGATTATTCCAGGCCCGGAATATGGTGATGGCCGGATTCGCATTCGGCTGGAGGTTCCCGTTGATGGTGCGCATCGACCCGCCCTGCGGAGTGATATTCGCAGTGTAGTTCGTCGGGCCGGTCAGGGTAAACTTGATCTCGATGCCCACGTCCGTCCACCCGATATCCGTTGTACCGCCGCTAACGCTGTAGTTGGTGTCGCCACCGTTAAAGAAAAACTCCCAAAGGGTATCACCGGCGCTGTTCTGAAGCGCAACCCCGGCGCCCGCGCCCTGGTCGAGATAACCGTTCTCGTAGTTGACGCCCAGAATCTGGCCAACGGCCAGGGCGTTGGTCAGCGGCCGCTTCGCTTCAGAAAGCGCGCCGCTGTTGGCATAGAGACCCCAGGCCGGCTTGCCGACTGTTACCTGATCACTGTTGGCTCTGAATCGGCCGGCCGTGTTGTCGTTTTCAACACTGCGATAGAGCGCCCATGTCCCATACCCAAAACCACCGTTATCCGTGTCGGTCCACCCATCGCCATACACGCCAGCTGCCGCAGAGTCGTTGGCGTTGGTCGGCGACACAATCGCGTTGGTCCCCACCACCGTGATGATATTGGTTCCGTAGCCGAGTGAAATGCCACCGATAGACCAATTGAGGCCGGCCTGACCCGTGCCGGACGCGCCCGTAAGCGCATTCGTCCAGCGCAGGATTCCCGAAACGCTTTGGCCCACACCTTCAACCGTATAAGCAGCCGTGGCAGAACCCACGATCACGGTGTTGGACGGCACCGTAATATAAAACCCGATGGGCGGCTGAGGACCCGCGCATACGTTCAGCGGAAAGGCCCAGTCGGCCCCGGCGTTGTTGTCCCACGTGCTGGCTCCGTTGTTGAACACCACGTCCACTTGAGCGACATCCGTAGTGGGAGTCAGAATGAGCCGCCACAGGTTGTTGGTGATCTTGGTCATGAGCTGGCCCGGCCACACCACGGCATAGTCGCTGAACCCAATGTGGGCGAACACCTGCGTGGCGGTCTGCAGGGCATGGCTGTTAGGGCGATAGTCAATCGTCACCGGCTGGCAGGCGGGTGCGTTGGAAAACGTGACGGTACTGGGGCCCGTGGGCGCGTCGCAATCGCGAATCGTCGTGGACCAGTTCTGACCGCTGCGGTTGTCGGTAATCGTCTCCGCCTGATTCTGGAAATACACGGTGAGACTGGGCGCGTTGTCGGGCACGGAGGCAAAGGTGTAGGTGGAGGTGCCGCCCACGGTAGTCATGGTATTGGAGGCGAAGGGAGCGCCCCCGGTAAAGCTGTACCACATCTTCACCGGCGTCGAATTGCTGAGCACGCCGCTGCCCGCCACGTAGGTGACCACCAGGTTGGTGCAATCGCGCGGATCACTCGAGAAGGACGCGCTGGAAGCCGTGCCGTTACCCAGACCGTCGTCCTCCACCCACACGTGCTGGATGTCGGACTTGGAAAGGTTGCCGCGTCCGTCCTGAGCCTCGATGTAGTAGTCGAACAGATTACCGCGGAAATTGGGGAAGCTGTTGTCGTCAATGCGCGCGAAGTAATAGTCGGCGTTGGCCAGCGGGAGACCCTGCGAGAAGTATTCGATCTGCGAGTTGTTCGCGGCGGCCGTCAGCCCGGTGGCCGTGTTCGGCAGCACGCGCTTGGTCATAGAGATCGTCATCCAGCTGCCCACCTCGCCGCCACCGGCAAAGGTCTCGTTCTGGTTGCTGCCCAGCGGATTCGTGCCGTCGTTGTCCTTGCGGATTTTTACCACGATGTTGGTGATGCCGGACACGTCGTAGGCATGCGTCCAGATGTAGAACTCCGACTTCATCTTCTTCAGCGCGCTATTGTTGCCGGGAATGCTGTTGAACCAGCCGAACGTGTACCAGCCGGGGTTGTAGGGGAAGCGCTGGGGCTTAAACACAGTGGGCGGGGTGTTGTCGAGGCTGGCCTTGTTGGCGTTCACATAGCTGGAGAGGATTTCCTGGGCGCGCCGGGTGGCCAGGGAGGACTTGATCTCGTCGTCGTTGCCCAGGCCGCCGTAGTAGTTGAAGCCGGAATCCAGGCCGACCAGATAGATATTCCACGCCCGCTCCACGATGTTCGGGTTCGAGTCCACCCCGTTTACGAAGTTGTTATAGGGGTCCTGGATCTTCCACGCGGCCACGCTATCCGCGCCGTTCTGGGACTTCCACATCTGCTCCGCCGTCTCGCACCAGTTGGCGCCAGCGATAACCGGGGCCCAGGCGTAGAATTTGGTGGCGAAGCCGGGGGTCTCCATATCCACCTGGGTGTTGTACACGCGGTTGGTGGCGGTCGCATTGGCCACCGGCGGCTCCACCCACTTGAGGAACTGCGGGGCGCCGTAGTCCGTCTCCGGGAAAATCCACGCGCCATCCTCGACGTGCACAGTGTCGGCATACTGGCCGAATTGGTTCACGAATCCCTGCGGCGTCACGCCGGGATAGGTGCCGTTATTCATCAAGCCGGGCGCATCGCCGTCCCAGGAGGAGGAACCGCCGCCCCAGGCATTGTCGCCGTCCGTGGAGGGCATCACGATGCAGGGCCGGTTGGCGTCGGTTGCAAAGGGCGAAATGTTCGCGTCAATCAGCCCCTTCTGCCAGCCCGAATAGCCCGCCTTGTAGCTCTGAATGTCGTCCGACGGGACCAGCATGATGGTCTTTTCGGCGCCCGTCTCGGGATTCACATACTTCGCCTTGTGCAGTTGGTAGGCAAACGGAGCCAGGTTCCACGCCGTCTCACCCACGTTGCCGGTGCCGAACCACCAGCCGGTGCCGCTAGTCGGTCCGATCTGATCAGCTTTGTTGGGCGGGCTAGAGAAGATGTTATAGCTGCCCTGCGGGTTGGCTTTGTCGTTATAGCTGGGGCTGGTGCGGCTCAGGTGATGGCTGGCCACGATGGCCCACTCGTAGCCCTCGTCCACCAGCACATCAATCATGTGGCGGGAGAACGCCATTTCGGTGGGGAAAAATCCTTTGGAGCGATTGGTGATGCTGCCGGTATTCCAGGCTTTGTAGGCGGCCTCGTGGAAAATCTGGAGTTCTTTGCGGAAAACCGATTTGGGCAGAACTGCGCCCAGCGAGTGGTGGTAGGTGAACCCGACCAGATCCAGCTTGCGGCCGCCGTCGGAGGCCGTCCACGTGCGGGCTTCGCGGTTGCCGTTCCACCAGTTGCCGCCGTAACCCAGTTGTCCGTTGGCACCCAGACTCCACACATTGTTCATGAGCGAACCGGAGTAGCTCATGGCATAGCCGCCCTGATTCACGCCCGCCACCGAGTTGCGCGGGCCGTCCTGATAGGCCTTCTTGCGGTCATCCACGCCGAAGATCGCATTCAGATCGTTTTCGGGATGCTGCTTGCTGGAATCGTAAATTTGTCCCGACTTGAGCACGATGGAGTCCCAAGCGAATTGCACCCGGCTGGTCTGGCTGCCGTTGCCGTTCCATTCCGGCCAGTAAAGAGGCTGGTGGTTGTGCCAGAAGCGGGAAACTTTCACGTTGTTGTTGGCGATCGCTGACGGCGCCATCAGCGCCAATCCCAGCAACCCACAACCCGCCATCACACCAGCCTTCATTTGCATCCGCTTCATCACACAATCCTCCGAATCCTAGTACCACGCGCGCATCCAAGTAAAACGTTACACTTACCTTCCCTGAATTTCTAGCTAAAAGTAAACATTTTACTAAACCGCTACAGCAAAGCGACGGGGTCGAGTCTTGACATTTGACAAATAGTTGCAATGCATTTCGCAGCAAAAAGTTCCAACGACTGGAAAATTGCGTTTTTAGAATTTCCAACGATTGGAAGTTTTGGGCGCGGCGGGTGATATCGCGGCGGGTAACGAATTACGCTACGTCAACCCGCCCATACTTCGGTAGGACGATCAGGGTAGGTCAGGTTGACCTTCACATGATGGTGGCCGGCGCGGAACAAGGTGTCGTGCGTGGTTTGGCGCGCCAGATCGGGCGTATTACAGTCAGCGCTGAGGTGCGCCAGAAAAACGGTATCCAGGCTGGGCGTGGCGATTTCGGCCAGCAGGGCGGCGGCACCCTGGTTGGACAGATGGCCCTGCCGGCCCAGGATTCGCTGCTTCAGATGCCATGGGCGGTCGGCGTCGCGCAGCATTTGTTCGTCGTGGTTCGATTCGACCACCAGCACGCGGCAACCACGAAGGCGCTCGCGGACCAGCGTGGTGGCGGTACCCATGTCGGTCACCACGCCCACCCGCGACTCACCGCACCGGATCACAAAACCCACCGGCTCATAGGCATCGTGCGGAACGGAAAACGGTTCCACCGTCAAGTCGCCCACGACAAAGGGCGACCCCGTGGTGAACAGCGTCCAGGGCAAGCCCTGCAGATCCTCGTCGCGCTCCAGCGCGTCAGCCGTGCCGCGGTTGGTATAGAGCGGAATTCCCAACTTCTGGTGCAGGACGCGCAACCCCGTGGTGTGATCGGAATGCTCGTGGCTGATGCAGATCCCGCGCACCGCAGCCACCCGTTCCCCGACACTCTCCAGGCGCTGTCCAATCGCCCGCGCGCTCAAACCGGCATCCACCAGAATGGCCGTGGTGTCCGACGCCACAAACGTACAGTTCCCGGAACTGCCGCTGGCCAATATGCAAACGCGTAGGGACATGGGCGGTATCATCGGCCAGTTGTCGACGGCGGTCAAGCGGGAGGGAGGAAGGGAGGGAAGAGAACATCGAACATCCAACGTCGAAGCAAGAGGACGAACTCCCCGTTCTACTTTCTACGTTCGTTGTTCAATGTTCGATGTTCTCTCCTCATTCTTCCCCAAAAGACCTTGTGACCCTGCATGGCATGGCCTAGATTGTGCTTATCGCAGGAATCGTGCCAGATGGCGGAACCCTTTTTATCACTCATTCAAAGCCAGCGCATGTCCCAGGTGCTGGCCCCGCAGTTGCGCCAGTCGCTGGAACTGCTGCAGGTGCCCCTGTTGGAGCTGCGCACGCTGGTCCGCCAGGAGATGGAGCAGAACCCCACCCTGGAGGAACAGGCGCAGGAGGGCGAGCAGATTGAAATCGAGCCCGCGCTCAACGCCCCCGAGGAGGAGGCCTCCTTCAAGGACGAGTTTGAAAAGCTGGCCAAGCTGGACGACGAGTTCAAGGACTACTTCAACCAGAACCAGCCGCGCGGGCCGTCCTCCGAGGAGGCGGCGCGCCGCCAGTACTTCCTCGATTCACTGACCCAGCCGGAATCCCTGCAGCAGCATCTGATGGATCAGCTGGCCCTGGCCGTGGTGACCCCGGAGGAAAGCCAGATGGGCGAACTGCTCATCGGCAGCGTCAACGAGGATGGCTACCTGACCGCCAGCCTGGAGGAGCTCGCGGGCAGCAGCGGCTATGCCCTGGAGGCGCTGCAGACCGTCCTGACCCTGGTGCAGGAATTTGATCCCGTGGGGGTGGCCGCGCGCGACCTGCGGGAATGCCTGCTCATCCAGCTGCGCCGTCTGGGCAAGGAAAACGATCTTTCGGCCCAGCTGGTGCGCGATCATCTGGATGCGCTGGGCTCGCGCCGCTTCCCGGACATCGCCCGCGCCCTGAAGGTCGAGGTGGAGGATATTCACGACGCGACGCGCCTCATCGCCACCCTGGAGCCCAAGCCGGGCCGCATCTACACCGCCGACGCCACCTCCTACGTGACGCCCGAGGTCACCATCCAGAAGGTGGACGGCGAATACACGGTGGTGCTGAACAACGACCAGATCCCGCGGCTGCACATCAGCGAGCACTACCGGCAGCTCATGGCGGACGAAAACACTTCCACCGAGGTGAAGAGCTACATCCGCGAAAAGGTGCGCGCCGGGCTGTTCCTCATCAAGAGCATCAACCAGCGCCAGCAGACCATCTACAATATCGCCAAGGAAATCATCACCGTGCAGCGCGAGTTCTTCGAGCACGGCATCTCCCACCTGCGCCCGCTGACCATGGCCGAGGTGGCCACCGTGCTGGGCATCCACGAAACCACGGTCAGCCGCGCCATCGCCAACAAGTACATGCAGACCTCGCGCGGCACCTTCGAGATGAAGTATTTCTTCACCCCCGGCTACCGCAACGCGGACGGCGTGTCCGTGTCCAACAAGACCATCAAGGACACCATCGCCCACCTGGTGGCCGAAGAAGATCCCGCCCACCCCCTGTCCGACCAGGTCATCGTGGCCAAGCTCAAGGAAAAGGGCCTGCAGGTGGCCCGCCGCACCATCGCCAAATACCGCGATGAGCTGAAGATTCTGCCCTCCCATCTGCGGCGCGGCTATAAGGCGTGAGGTACAAAGGGACAGAGGCACAAAGCAGGAGCAGAGCTGCCCTCCTTCACCCTATGTGCCTTTGTGCCTCTGTGCCTTAACCTATGTCTCTAACTCCGACACTTATCCTCTTTGACATCGACGGCACCCTGCTGGACACCAGCGGGGCGGGGCGGCGCTCGTTTGCGCTCGCGCTGGAGGCGGCGTTTGGATGGGGCGCGGAGGCCCACTCCATTTCCTTTGCGGGCGCGACCGATCTGGATTTGCTGGAGCGTATAGCGGCCAGCCGCAACATGCGGTTGACCACCGCGCAGGTGGAGGACTTTTTTGCCCGGCTCCCCGGGGCGCTGCGCAACGCGCTAGAGCAGGAACCACCCCGGGTATATTCCGGCGTGCGGGCGTTGCTGGAAAACCTGTCCGCGCGCGACGACGTGGACCTGGGCCTGGTCACCGGCAACATCGAAAGCTGCGCCTGGATCAAACTGGAATCCTGCAACCTGCATGGACATTTTACCCTGGGCGCGTTCGGTCACGAACACGGCGACCGGCGTGAAATCGCGCGGCTCGCCCAACAACGCGCGCGGCAGCGACTCCCCTCGGGACTCGCCTACCGGGCCTGTTTTCTAATCGGCGACACCCCGTCCGACATCCGCGCCGCCCACGCCATCGGAGCCACCGCCCTTGCGGTGGCCACCGGCAGCTTCTCCGAAGCCCAACTGCGCGAAGCGGGTGCCGACACCGTGCTGTCCAGCCTGGAGCCCACCTCGCAGCTGATGGCCTTGCTGGGGCTATCCGGCCCGCGCGCTGCCTCCCAGCGCCCCGCCTGAAAAACGCGCGATTTGGTCTTGTCCGCTTGCCCACCTCCGGTCTACGGCTTAGGCTGAACGGAATTCACTGAAAAGAGGCGAACCATGGCTAAACCAAATTACCAATTCGAAAAACGCCGGCGCGAAAACGAGAAGCAACGCAAGAAGGAAGAAAAACGTTTGCGCAAACTGGCAGATCGCCAGGGCCGACCGGAAGGCGCAGAGGTCACGGAGCCCATGGCGCAGCCGGGCGAAGGCAACGGCTAGCGTACTCCGCGCCGCCGATTCACCCGCACGTGAGCGCGAGGTCAACCATGAAGCGACTTCTGTGTGCTGTCCTGCTCATCTTGTCCGCCCAGGTGGGGTCTGGCCAGGAACCAGCCCTGGCCCCCACGGTCAAGTTGGTACCCGGCCTCAAGCCCACTCCGTTTCTGCGTTACGTCAATCCGACCGCCACCGTGGTCGAGGTGTCCGGCACGTGGAACCAGTGGACGCGCAGTTTCCCCATGCAGAGCAAGAACGGGGAATTTGTGCTCGATGTGCGCACCCTGCCCATCCCCAAGCCGGGCCGCTACGAATTCAAGATCATCGCCAACGGGGCCTGGGAGCCGGGTGACAACCGGGTGATGGTGATCAACGACGATCGCGTGCTGGAGCGCCCGCCGGATGTGATCATGACCGCGCAACTGGACGCGCGAGACGAGATCAACATCTACCTCAAGCGCCCGGTGCGCAACGAGCGCGAGCTTAAGGTGACCCTGGAGCCGCCGGTGCCCGTGCGCAGCGTCTCCATCCGGCCGGGTCGCGAGGACATCATGACCCGCGGCTACATCCTGGCCGGCGGCGTGATCAAGTTCCTGCTCGACGAAAAAGTCTACGGACTGAACCTCGCCCCCACCACCCTGGTGGCGGTGGCCGGTAACTTCAACGACTGGAACGGCAGCGGTGGACGCAACGGGGTCTGGCAGCTTACCGATGAAAATGACGACCACGTGTGGGAACTGGCCATGCCGCTGGAGGGTCTGAATTATCCATCCAGCGAGCAGTTCCTGGCCTTCCGCTTTGTGCTCAACACCTACACCTGGCTGGATGTTCCCGCCAATGCATCCAACCGGGCCTCCGACAAGAACGACAACGGCAACCTGCGCATTGAACCCAACGAGCCGGGCGCCTCGATCATCCGCGTCATCACCGAACAACCGCTGAATCTGTCCCAATCCTACAACCTGGTGCTGGACGGCGTGGCCGATCGACGGGTCCGCCAGGTGGTCTCCCCGGGCCGGGTGATGGATACCCTTCGCTCCGACAAGGAGCTGGGCGTGTCGCTGGACCGCGCGCGCCAGCTCACCACCTATCGACTGTTTGCGCCGCGGGCCAAGTCGGTGCATCTGAATATATTCGCGACCCCGGAATACGAAGTGCAGAAACCGGCCTACCGGCGTCTGCCTCCGGCGGAGCGCTACGCGATGTGGAAGGACGACGCGGACGGGGTGTGGGAAATCACGCTGCTCGGCCTGGATATCGGGAAATATTATTCCTTCAACGTGGACGGGCCGACCGGCGACGGGGAGGGCTTCAACGGGCTGGCCTTCGTCAGCGACCCCTACTCCATTGCCTCCGCCCATTCCCAGAACAACAGCATCGTCATGGACCGCGAGGCCACCAACCAGTGGTTCAGCGGCTGGACCGACCAGGACTGGAAGGCGCCTACCCACGAGGATGTGGTGATCGCCAAGGTCCACGTGCGCAACCTGACCATTCATCCCTCCTCCGGCGTGCCGCCCCAGCTGCGCGGCACCTACGCGGGCGTGCTGGCCAGCTCGGGCACCGGCACCGGACTCGACCACCTGAAAAATCTGGGCGTCAACATGGTGGAGTTCCTGCCCACCTCGGAGTTCGAAAACGGCGTGCGCGACTACAACTGGGGCTACAACACGGTGCACTACTACGCGCCCGAGGCCTCCTACGGGCGTCAGCCGCTGAAGGGCTCCCAGTACTACGAATTCAAACACCTGGTGAACGAAATGCACCGGCGCGGCTTCGGCGTGATCCTCGACGTGGTGTACAACCACGTGGGCGGGCCCAACCTCTTTTCGTTGATTGATAAGAAATATTTTTTCCGCCTCACCCCCGACTACAAATTCATCAACTTCAGCGCGTGCGGCAACGACGTAAAAACCGAGTCGCCCATGATGCGGAAATTCATCGTGGATAACTGCGTGTACTGGGTGAAGGAACACCACGTGGACGGCTTCCGCTTCGACCTGGCCGAGTTGGTGGACAACCAGACCCTGATGGCGGTGCGCGACGCGGTGCGGGCCATCAACACCAACGTGCTGCTCATCGCCGAGCCGTGGAGCATCCGCGCCCAGAACAAGGAACAGCTGACCGGCACCGGGTGGGCGGCCTGGAACAACGACTTCCGCTATGCATCCAAGGATTTCGCGCGCGGCCGGGCCAACCCGGCGTGGATGAAATACATCATCACCGGCTCCACCGACCTGTGGGCGGCCAACCCCATGCAGGCCATCAACTACGCGGAGAGTCACGACGACATGGCCCTGGTGGACGAGCTGAGCCTGCGCCCCGACCGCAACGGGAAATACGTGCAGTCCTACGAAGTGGCCATGAACAAGATGGTGGCCACCCTGATCTTCACCTCGCTGGGCATCCCGATGATTCACGAAGGCCAGGATTTTCTGCGCAGCAAATACGGCATTCAAAACACCTACAACAAGGGCGATGCGGTCAACGCGGTGCGCTGGACCGACCGCGAGCAACCGCTGGCCAAGGAAAATTCCGACTACTACCGCGACCTGATCGCCCTGCGGAAGAGCGAGCCCGGACGCGCCTTCCGGGTGCGCGAAAAGGCACCCGCCGGCTACTACCAGTGGATCCAGCCCGCGCAGTCGCGCGCCCTGGGCTACCTCGTCAATGCCCCCCGCATCCACGCCGGCAACGGCTTCGCGGTCCTGCTCAACGCCGCGGACGAGGCGGTGGACTTTACCTTCCAGCTGCCCGAGGGTCGCTGGCGCATCATCGGCGACCACAAGCGGGTGGACCTGGCCGGACTGCCCGGCCGCGACGTAGTGGAAGGCAACCGTCAGGTGACGGTGCGCGTCCGTGAAATGAGCTCGCTGATCCTGATGAACGGATTCTGATCCTTTGAAGTATATTGACGAATACCGCGATGCGGAGGCGGCCCGGCGTATTGCCGAGGCCATCGCCCGCCTTGCCACCCGGCCGTGGGTGTTGATGGAGGTGTGCGGCGGTCAGACCCACGCCAT
>CAYTVN010000005.1:0-29935 GCA_964441655.1 uncultured Verrucomicrobiota bacterium
GATTTCCCAGTCGAGCGCGTCCACGAAGGCCAGGCGTCGCGCGATGGCGGCCTGGATGGTCACGTCCACGCGCTCCATGTAGTGGTAGAACCACTGGAGGTCGGCGTGCTGTCCGAACTCGGCGGCGTCTTCCATGGCCACAATACGGTTCATGGTTAAACCCCGCGGGGCGAGATATATGTGTTTCGCTAATTGTCAAAATGCGCAGACCAATCGAAGAGTGTTCAAAAAGCATACTAGTTCTCGGAAGCTAAGTCGCCGATGTGGTTTCGGGCAGAAAGGTTTAAGAGTGCTTATTGTGGCGCTCAAGTTGATTTGCCGCCCCGCCACCGCCAGCGCAAGCGCCATCACACAATCACCGTTGAATCCGCATGGCGCGGAGTAGGTGATCGCCCCACCAGTCCAAAACTGGTTCCCCGTCACTGCTTGCCTAGGGAAGGACCAGGCGCCAAGCCGAATACGCGGGAAGGTTGGTCATGGTTATGCTGATTGAGCGATTGGTGGCTATGACAAGTGTGTCGGGAGTCCACGGTTGATCTACCGTTGAACACTGCTCTAGGCGATACGTGAGGTTGCTCTGCAGGTTCTCCCAAGACAGGTTTAGCCCCGGGGTCGTTTGGATGGACCGTCCGCGATGCAGGTGGTCAATTTGGATGTCATCCACGCGAAAGGTTGCGGCGGACAGGATGGCGGGAGTCAGGATGGATAGGGACACCGAATCCACCGACTCCAAAACAAACGGGAATACGTCCGCCTCATCCCCTGACCAGCCTCCCGTATCCTTGTCTGCTAATGAGCAATAGATGCTGTACCACAGACCAGTGGCCTGGACGGCGTTTTGCAGGTTCCGGAAATAACCGTTTGTTCCACGCATCCAGCGCAGGGTCAGGCCGGAGGGCAGTACGTTGAGCGCCTGGATACGAAAGCTGATCAAGCCGATGTCCGCCGTGTTGTAATCACCCATAAACGAACTGCTGGCGAGAGCTCCGGTAGCCAGCAATGTCGAGATTTGGGGAACCGGCGTGGCGGGGAAGATGACTTGGGCATATCCATTCGTGCCGCGCCAGTTGGGCGCGGCGACATTGGTCCATCCATTCAGCCCGGAATCAAAAGTTTCCAGCCGGGGCGAGGCGGCCCAGGCGGCGGCCCCGGTGAGGAACATCAAACTAAGAACGATTGATTTCATGGCCCGACGTCAAGGTAGGCCGTTGGCGGATTTGCATGGAGCGCCGCAAGAACATGATGACCGCTGCCGCCAAGGCTGCGAATTGGATGGTGGACGCTTCGGGTACGACGGTGGAGGGACCGGGGGGATTGGATATATCATCATTGTTGATGGCAAAATTATCCACGTAATAGTTCTGGGCTATGGTGGAGTTGCGGGTCAGCTGCAGGTCGATGAAGCTTACGCTCCCAAATACATTGGAGAATTGGAGGGCCGAACCACCCAACCAATTGCCGTCGTAGGCCAGGGGAATGGAAATACTGTTGAAACTGCCCAGACTTCCCACCTGGGGCAGCAGATTGCGTATAAACGTCGTGAAGCCGTCGCTGATCTGGATGATCAGGGAAGAGGGCAGGATCTGGTCGGCCATGAAATCAAAGGTCAACAGGGTGTTGGATGGATACAACGTGTAATAGTCGCCCACCCACGGTCCACCCGAGGCATTAAAATCGATTCGGAAGGCATCGATCTCCGGGAAGGGGGTGATTTGCTCTGCAAACGTTCCCTGCATGGAGCCGGGGAAGTTTCCTGTCCCGCTGCTCCAGCTCACCGCCATCTCTCCATCCCGGCTCAGCCAGCCGGGATCGCTTTGGAACTCCTCGCTTACCATGACCGCCGCGAGGGCCGCCCCCGGCAGGATGCAGGCTAGGAGCAAGGAGTGCAGAATGTGTTGGGGGCAGAACCTGTGCATATCAGAAGCGAACCTTTAGTTCACCCGCGGAAGGCAGGTGGTAATACCAGTAGGCGCGGCCGGGGGTAAACTTGCGGGTGCTCACACCAAACGAAGTGAGGTCCAGCCACGAGCCATCAGGAAGCCTTTGCAGGGGCGTGTAGGCGCCGTTGCTTTCCAGGATGAGTATGGTGTCGGCTTGGGTCTGGTTGTAGGAACCGGCCGGCGCGCCCGACACAATGGACGAGAAGGCGGAGGATAGCGAAAGATAGCGCCCTTCGGACAAACCAATGATGTTATAACCGGCGTGGATGGTATTGGTGCGGATCAAGGTGTTCCCCACGGGTCCCCGGAACTCCGGCTGGGCGGTGGTTCCCTGGCGGCGCAACACCACGATGCCCTGCCCGGGTGACAGTTCGTGGTGGGCCACGGGGGTGCCCGGCATGGCTGCGCGCCAGACGCCGCTGCCATCCAGATAGAGGTTGCTGTAGGTGGAGTCGGGATTAAGGATGAAGGCCTCATCGCCTTGACCTTGTACATTGTGCCCGGTGAGCACACTGGCCAGCGTGGCTCCAAACGTTGCGTCAAAGCGAAGATCGGTCCCGCTGAGCGGCGCGGACAGGGTGGTGAATCCGGGCGACAGGATCGGGCGGACGATGCCCCAGATCCCGCGTCCCAGGGGGGCCATGCCTTCCGGTACTACCTCGTAGTAGCGCTGGTTGCCGGAGGCGGTGATGGCCTGACTCTTCGGCCCGCCATCTCCTTCGATGCCGCCGGCCACTTTCGTCCAGGTGACACCGGCCTCACCCAGATTTCCTACCGAACTGTAAATGTCGTAGGTCACCCCGGCCACCGAGGTCCACGTCAGGGTGGAATTGCCGCTGGAGATTGAAGAAAGGTTGGTGATGGTGACGCTCCAGTTCGTCTGGGATAGGGGCACCCCATTCCCATCGGTCGGTTCTCCGACGCCGCCCACATGGATCAACAGGCTGAACACGTTGGTGGAGCTGGTGACGTTCGCACTGTAGAATCGGACGGGATAGGTGCCGGGCGATCCCGCGAAGGGCCACGAGAAGGATCCCGTGACTTGATAGTCATTGGTCGCCGTGGTGAAGGAAGCGCCCGAGGGTAACCCGCCGGCCATCAGCACGGCGGGCGGGGCGCAGTCGGCGTTGCTGGAGATGACCGAGAAGAAGAGGGCATGTCCGGTTTCCACCGACTGGTTGGCCACTACGGGTAGAAACGGCGAGGGGGCGCCCGGGCATTGCACACTGACCACGACTTCCGCCGCGTTGTTGGCGGGCACGGGGTCAGCGCGCAGGCCCGTCACGTTAACCTGGTTGGTGATGATGCTCTGGGTTACCGGGTTGATGGAAGAGAGGGTGAGGGTGCGCGTGGCCTGTGCCGCCAGACCGGAGAGATTCCAACGGACATGGTCGCCGCCGGAGATGCCACCGTCGCTGCTGGAGACATAGCTGGCGCCCGTGCCGAAGATGTTGGTCACAATATAGCTGCCCACTGCTTCCGGTCCCGCGTTGCTGATGGTGATCGTGTAGGTTTGCAGGATCCCCACGTCGGCCGGATTATTCGCCGCCGTCACACGCACGCGCAGGTCCACGGGTGTCGCGGCCGTAAAGTCCAGGAAAAGGTCACCGCTGCTTGCGCGCAAGCTGAAGCTGCCCTCGCGGAGGGAGGGCGCAAAGCTGTTGGTTCGAATGGTGAAGAGGGTGGAGGAGAAGCCGGATTGCGAGCCCGCGTCGGCCACGGACCAGCTGTAGTTCTGGGTGGCGTCGAAACCGGGCAGGCTGGTGGTCGCGCAGACCACATCCAACGTGATCGAACCGGCAGCGGCGCCCGTGTAATCCATGGCGCCAGCTCCGCCTCCTACCCGGAGCTGGTCCCAACTGGTGCCCGCCGTACCCGTGGCGCTAGCGAATTCAAGCTGATAGGTGCCGCTGACCAGTGTCGCCGTACCCACGCTCAGTCGCCCTGCGCCCATGCCGGGGGCGAGGTGGCCGCCGGCCAGCGTCAGGTTCCCGGCTACGGTGCCGGATCCACCCACCGTGCCCTGGCTGACGGTCACTGAGCCGGCCAGTTGTCCTTCCACGCGCAGCAAGCCACCGTTGACCGTGGTCGGGCCGCTGTAGGTGTTGAGGGCGGAGAGAACCACTGCGCCGGGCCCAGGTACTTGCACCGCATTGGTGCCGGACAGCACGCTGCCGATGGTCCCGGTGGCACCGGAGAGCGCCGTGAGCAGGACGGGATCCGCGCCCGAGAGTGCGAGGATGCCGTTGGTCAGTTGGAAACCGTTGCTCCGGAACGTCAGATCATTCACGTGCAGCGTGCCGGCTGTGTTGGTCAGCGTGCCGGCCGTTCCATCAAAGATGGCTTCGTCGAGGCTGGGCGAGTTGTTTGGCCAGGTGGTCAGCGGGTCGGTGGAAAGGGCGGATCGCCAGAGTACCGAGCTGGTGTCCCAGACACCGCTTCCGCCCAGGCCCGCGGTGCTGCCGTTGCCATCCCACCAGAACGTGACGGCGGGGCTGACGTTGGTATAGGCGGCGGTTGAATAGTTCGGGGCCTGGTCGCAGGCGTAGATCGCATAATAATAACTGACGCCGGCGGTGATGCCGGAATCGGTCAGGGAGCTGAAGGCATACGGAGTGCGGTTGGTTCCAGGTGCCTGATAAACCACCGTGCTGTCGCCCAGGGTTTGTCCCGCGGCATAGACCGTGCCGGCCACCGGGGTGGCGGTAGGAAGGGCACCCGTCCGGCGCAGGATCAGCACGCCTTCGGCATCATCTTCCGTCGCCTGACGCCAGGACAGCGTGATGGCCTGCGGGGTGGGCGCGGCCTGCACGTCGGTGACGGGGTGGGGCGCGGTGAGATCGGGCGCGGTGTGACCGTCCAGCGTGAGGACGACATCGTCCGCTCCCATGGCTGTGCTGGTGAACTCCGGTTCCCCTGCGCCGGCATCGCTCGGAAAGCTGTTCACGCGCACAATGTACCAGTCGTAATCGGCGCCGACGGAGAACACCTGGCTCGTTTCATCGTGCCAGGCGGCGTCGTTGTCGGTATCAAACGAGAAGGTATAGACTTCCGAGCCGAATCGGGAGTTGCCGGTCAGTATGCCCAGCGCCGTGCCATTGGTCTCGGCCGTGGGCGCCGCACCGTTGACGCCCCGGATTTGCGCAATCAGGGTGCCCCCGTTGCCGGCGTTGCCGATGCGGAAGGAATCGAGGTTCAGGCGGACGGTATCGGACAAGCCATCCCCATCGCCGGCCCCGTAGATGGAGTAGGTTGATGCAAAACGGGCGACTTCCCATGCCTGCCGTCCCGCCAGCTCGACTCCGTTGGAGCTGCCCGCGTTAACGCCGCTTGCCTTCCAGAAGGTATTGGAGAACTCCGCGGTGGAACGCGTCACATCGAACCCGGGATCCCCCACCAGGTTGATGGGTTGGGGCCCCAGGTCCGGAGTGCATTGGAAGCTCACATTGGTGGCGGCAAAGTTGGCCCCGTTGGTGGCGACCAGCCCCGATACGGAGAGCGTGTAGGTGACCCCGGTGGGCAGGTACGTCGTGATGAGGGTTACGGTGCGGCGGTCCGCCTCCAGGGTCGCCCCGTACAGGGTGGCCTGATTGTTGATGGAATAGCGGGACAGGTTCGCTGCATTGCCGACGCTGAGGTCGTTGTCCGCGGTGATGCGCAGGGCGGTGCGATTGGTCATCACCGTGGAAACCAGGCGGGGGGCGGAAGTGGGATTCGAGCCGGACTGATATTCCTGCCAAGCGGCCAGGCCGTCACCATCGGGGTCACTCAGGGCTCCGGCATCCGAGGTGGGCAAACCGTATTGGGCAAGCCACCAGTGCGGCGTGTTGTTGGTCGCGAGGAGCTCCGCAAAGGTGGCCTGAATCGCCTTGTGGGTGTCCATCGTCACGGTCACGGGATTGGTTGCGCCACCCAGGTCACCCGACCAGCCGCTGAAGGTATAGAAGTTGCTCGCGGTGGCCGACAAGACTACCGCCTGGTTGGCGGCGTAGATTCCGCCCGTCGGGCTCGCGTTGCCCCAGCTTGGATTATTGACCGTGACGGTCAGCAATTGCTGGCCTTCGGCCGGGGTTTCAAAGCCCTCCACGGCCATATAATTCACCAGTGCGCCACATGCGCCGGCTGCCGCGCCTCCATTCTTCGCGGTGAAGTAGTAGCCAATCGCCTGCACATTGTTGAAGCTGGGGGCGGGCACGGAGGAGCCAATCACTTCGGTGCCGCTTGAAAAAGGCGTGAAGGCGTACCACGTGGTGGAGCCCAGGGCGAAACTTTGCGTGACGTAATTCGCGCCGAAGGACAGGGCGGCGCTGACATAAAAGACATCGCCTTGTTGGACAACGGCGCGAACGCCCTGCTCCGTCGTGTTGGCGTTGGATCGTTGTTGGATAACCAGCGTCAGGTTGGTCACCGTCATGGCTCGGTCGGTGATCAGAAGATTATTGGATGACCACATGGCCATCCCGCGGAAGGTCGAGGCGGCCGCGACGCTGTTGCCGTACAGGGCGATGCGATCACCGTTGTTGGCATTCTCCACCAGCCGCACCCCGGTGGCGGAGCTCATGGCGATGGAAAAATAGGGCGAGCGACCGGCGTTGTTCAGGTAGTAGTTGGCGCCCACCGCGGGATTGCAGTTGTTGCCGGAGTAGGTGGAAGTGGAGTTGGTCAGGGACTGGTTCCCGCCGGCCGCCGTTACAATATTGGTGCCCGGTGTGCCCGTTCCGGTGGGCATTTCGCCCCATTGGGCCAACAAGTCGGCCTGTGCCACCCCCGCCCATCCGACGAGCAAACATAGCCATAATAATTTCGTCACAGTCGCCCCCATTGCGCGAGCCAGAATAGCGCGTTGTGCTTATGTGCGCCGATCCCATGCCCCACTACACTATTGAGCATACTCAGCTTACCCGTTTGGCCTAGTTACGTTAGCGAATGGTATGTGCTGTATTGCGACAATGTGCAGAACGTGAATCCTGACCCGTTTGGTTACGAGCGGGCCTGCACCAGGGCGACCAGCTGGTTCACCACATAATCGCCCCAGGCGCGGGCGATTTCGGGCCGGGCGTGGCGTGGATGGACCTCGTCCGGGATCTGCGGGTGATCGTGCAGGATGCCTGCGTCGGCGGCCCGCAGGGGGCCGGGCGGCAGCGCTGTCTGTTCAATCAAGTCGGGACAAAACGCCATCAACTGCAGGGTTTCGGCCAAGCCGGCATGGCCGCCCACCCAGAACGAGGAAGCCTGTGGGAAATTCCGGTCGGCGCGGGTCTGAAGGCTGAGGACGTCAAACCCGGGGGCGCTCAGGTCCGCCGCCACCCGATCCAACAGTGGCACCTGTCCGCGTCCGCCGTGGTGATTGAGCAGGACGACGCGACGAAATCCGGTGCGGCGGGCGGCGTTCACGCGGCCGACCACCAGCGCCCGCATGACGTCCGGCTCGGTGTACTCGCTGGCCACCGGCAAGCCGGGATAGTTCATGCCCACAATATGGGCGTCGCGGGGAAGACCCTGACTTGCCTTGAAGGATTCATCGCGCACTTCGTCAAGTCCGAGGGGCAGGGCGCGACAGTGCAGCGCGCCGAGGCGCAGGGCCATCCGGGCGGCGATCTCTTCCACGATCAGGGCGTCCGTGCCCACGGGCAGGTGATAGCTGTGCCATTCCCATGCCGGCGAGATGGGCAGGATCAGCAGGCCTGGATCACGCGCCTTCGCTGCGATCTGATCCGGTCGCAGACATTCGAGCGGTCGTGGCGCGTCAGGGTTCATGGGGTGGTTGGTTCAGGACGGCGGGCCATGCCCAGGTTGTGGAGCAGATCGGCGAGATGGGTGGCGATGGTGAAGTGCCCCAGGTCGTCCGGATGAAGTTGATCGGCGCGCACCAGCTTCGGGTCCGGCATCAGCGCTTCGCGTGTGCAGGCGTAAAGGTGGGGGCGATCGCGGCGTTCCGCGAGCAGTTCGCGGTTGATCTGCGCGTAGGCGCGCGTGTGCTCCTGCCAGATGCCGATCGTGCGGTGCAAGTCAACGCGGTCGGCGCCCAGTCCGATAAACAGCACCGGCTTACCGGGCTGCTTTGCTTCCAGGACATCAAGTAGATAGGCGACACGACGGCGGTACTCGTCCGGTTCCACGACGCCCATCATGTTGCAGCCGATGCGCAGTGTGCAGAAGTCCCAGTCGTCGCGGGAGGCGAGATGGTCCGCCACATGCGGCTCACAAAGGCAGGACCCGCCCATGCCGAGGTTCAGCCCATCCACGCCCAGCATGCGTGAGGCGAGGTCCACGTAGTTGTTGAAATGGTTGAACGAGCCGCCACCCATGGTGAACGAAGACCCATAGGCCAGCCAGCGGCGGCGGGGTTTCTCGTCCGGCTGCGGCGGCCGGACGTCGTGACCGAAGGTGTCGAGATCGTGGAAAAGCGCACATTCCTGGCCCATCCAAATCCGCCAGATTGTCGGAGCGAAGCGGCATCCGCGGAAGTAAGCGGGCACGAAGTAGTCGTAGGCGGGCGGGCGGTTGATCAGCAGGTGGACGGTCTGGCCGGCCGGGACGCGGTGGTGACTGATCGCGTGGTCGCCCAGCAGGACGACCACTTGGTTGTCTTCTTCCAGCGCTCCCAGCGAGATGCGGATGCGCGGGGCATTGGTCGCGAATCGAATCTCCGCGCCGATGGCCTTTTGCATCACGAGCCGACCCAGCTCGTTCATGAGCGGATGGTGACGGACTCCAGCGGGAAAGCGTTGCAACTGGAGTCCCGACGAACCCCGGTTCTGCAGCTCGGTCACATTATGGAACTCGAGCTGACGATGTTGCATCGTGGCGTCTCCTCAGGTCAGAGCCGGGGGCGTGAACCGTTCCAATCCGCGGCGCTTGAACTCAGCGTAGATGCGGGTGAGCAATTCACGGCCCTGGGCCCGGGTTTCAGGCCGGTCATACCAGCCGTATCCGACATAGAGCGCGTGGTCCAGCTCATACACATTCAGGCTGGCCACCTGTTGTACGTCTTTGTCGGTGAAGTGAAACGAATAGCCCTGGCTGGTGTCGCCGTGTGTCGCATCGTGTGTGACCGGGGCGGAAATCCCGGCCACCGCCTTTTTCAATTCTGCCAGGACGTTTCCGGCCGACTCGATCTCCTTCAGAACCCATTCCCGGTTGAAGGGACAGGTGACTGCGGGCGGGGGCGGCCAGCGTCCATCGGAATTCGCGGAATTGGTCAGATGGAACCAGAATTTTTCCACCAGCGCTTTGAAGCGGGCCGCATGGGCGGGTGATTCTGCGATGGGTTGAATGGTCTCGCAGTAGCTTCTCCGCAACTCCTGTAGGACCGGTTCCCAGGCCCGCGCTTCTGGCGTGCTCGCCCAGGCATCGGCATAGGTGCGGTGCCACGCGAAGCGATCCTCGACGTAGAAGGGATCGGAAAGGGGGTCAAGCTCGCAAGATTCCTGAAACGTAATCATCGGGCCCAGCTTCAGGACCGCGGCGACCATCTTCTGCAATTTTTCACCTGCGCCCGGGTCCACCTCGAAGGAGCGTGTGTAGTCGCGGAAGTGCTTGATGAAAAAATAGCCGGTGGTACCGGTGTATTCCGCGTCATCGGCCACGATGATGGTGGAGCCGCGGTTCCGGGTGCCGGACCAGCGCTTCACATTGTCGATGAATTCGGACAGTGGAAGTCGGCCCAGAAAATACCCCACGTATTTGCCCACCAGGCGGTCGGAGCGGCACATGCCGTGCAGGCCGGGCACGATGTCGCGGAACGGTCGGTGCAGTTGCGGGCAGTCCGGGTCGAGATCGTACCACGGCAGGTGGCCGCCCCAGTTCATCTCGTGCGCGCGGTTGCGTTCGATCCAGCCATACTCCTTGTCGTTGCACGTCATGTACGACTCGAAGTCGAGGGTGAGGTACTTGAATCCCGCATCGCGGAAGGCGCGGGGCACGTACTGCATCCAGGTGCACTCGGGGTTCCAGGCCGAGAGGGGGCGGAATCCGAGGTGGCGCTCATAGGCCTGCATGGCGAAATGGCAGGACCAGCGCCCGTCCTCCTCCGGCACATTGGCCATGATGGGGTGGGAGTAGGGCGCGCCCATGAACTCGCACTGGCCGGATTCGATGGCGGCGCGCAGCTTGGCCAGCACATCGGGGGTACGCCGCGCCATTTCATCAATGGTGAAGCCGGAGGCTTCGAATACGTACTTCACGTCCGGTGGGAAGTGCTTGGCAAAGGTATCCAGAATCACCTCGTAGGAGGCCCGGATTACCTGCTCGTACTTGTGGGGTTCGAGGAAGGCATAGTTGAGATTGGCGTGAAAGATGGCGACGTAGTTCATGGTTCCGCAGGCCTGGACGTCCGCACCATGCGGACTGACTCCACCCTTATACTGCCTCGACCGGCTGAAAATGCCTAGTCGTAATAACGAATAACTAGATATGACTTGCGACGTGGTGGCTGGCGCGGCAGGATGGCGGCGGAGTGACACTATGAGCAAACAAACGCAGCAGAATTTGCCCTGGGGCCATTTTGACGCGGCGGTCGGCGTGTACCGGCTGGAGCGGACGCCGCCGCGCAAGTGGAACAACCTGCACTACAACCAGCCTGGCGAGCACGAGGTCTACGCGGAAATCAGCAACATCGGCGACGGCCAGATTTTCATCCGCGACGGCCAGGGCTGTGGTTGCCAGTTGGTGTCGTACGACAAAAAGTTTCTGTATATCCGCGACGAGGACAGCGGCGTGGTTTTTTGTCCCGGGGGCGAACCTGCTCCGGAGCCAGTGCAGGCTGTGACGTGTACGTATGCTGCTGCGACCACGGAAATCCAGGGCACCTGTCACGGCCTGCGCGCCACCCAGCGCATTTTCGTTCCACGCCGCGAGATTTGCGAGGCGTGGACGCTGACCCTGGAGAACCTGACCCGCCGCACCCGCCGCATTTCGGTGTTTGCCTACGCCCACTTCCAGCTCACCGGCGTAAATGCGGAGGGCAAGTGGGTGGGGGCCGACAATGCATCGGAGGTGCGGCGCGACATCCGCGGCGTGTTCGTGCGCAACCGCGACCGCTCCGTGCCGAACGGCCGGTTCAACGGCTTTCTGGTGACCCTGGCCAACTATGCCGGGGGCAGCGGCTACCGGGATCATTTCACGCGCAGCGATTTTTCGCTGGGTACCCCGCGCATTCTGTGGGGCTGGAACTGCGACAACCAGCCGGGCTGCGGTCCGGACTGCGCCGGGGTGGTGCAGGTGAAGCTGGTGTTGCCACCGAAGCAGAAGCGACGTGCCGACTTCCTGCTCGGTCAGGCGGCGGATGTGGCGGAGATCAAGCGCGTGCTCAAGCGGATGACCCCGGCCCGGCTGGATGCCGCTTGCGCGGAGCAGGTGGCGCTCGAACGGAAACGAGCGGATGCCTTTACCGTGGATACCGGCCACCTCCCGGTGGACGGGCTCATCAACAGTTTCGTCAAAAAGCAGATGGTGTCCTATCTGATCAATAAAAGCGGGTTTCGGGACAATCTGCAGAACGACATGGGGGTGGCGATGTTCGACTATCCCATGGCCCGGGCCAATCTGTTGCGCGCGCTGGCCTCGCAGTATCCGGACGGCAACGTGCCGCACAGTTTCCGACCCATGAACCGCCTGCAATACGCGGACAAGCCGTGCTGGATTCTGCAGGTCGTGCCTGCCCTCATCAAGGAAAGTGGCGATTTCACGTTGCTGGACGAAGTGGTTCCGTATTTCGAGAGCAAGGAGCGCGGCACGGTGTGGGATCATCTGCTGCGCACCATGCGGTATCTGGTGAAGGATACGGGCGAGCATGGCCTCTCGGACCAGCACTTCGCGGACTGGAACGACGGGCTGGAGCCGTCGGAAAAGACCGGCCCGCGGGAAAGCGTGATGGTGACCCAGCAAGTGGCGTTCGGCCTGCTGGAGATGGAGGAGCTGGCCAACCTCCGGGGCGACACTGCGGTCGCGATGGAAGCCCGTGACTGGCATACCGAGTTTTCCCGTCGCCTCAACACCGTGGCGTGGGATGGTCAGTGGTACCAGCGCACCTTGTGCGGCAGCGGGTATCGCATCGGCACCAAGGCCAACCGGGAGGCCCGGGTATTTTTGAATACACAGGCCTGGGCGATTTTGTCCCGTACCGCGCCCCCGGAGCGGGCGCGCTTGTGCATGCAGGCGGTGGACCGGTATCTGGAAAAAGATTGCGGGTTCGCCATCGTGGATCCGCCGTTTACCCGGTTTGATGAACGCATCGGAAAATTTTCCGCCATACGCCCCAACTACGCCACCAACGGGGGCTGCTACAACCATGCCGCCGGTTTCAAGGCAGTGGCCGACTGCATGATGGGGCGGGCCGAAGCCGCGTGGCGGACCTTGATCAAGGTGGCGCCGGACAGCCCATGGAATCCCATTCACCGCTCCTGGGCGGAACCGTTCGCGTTCAACAACTGCTACGACTTGATCCCGGAAATCTATGGGCGCGCGCAATACCCCTGGCGCACCGGTACGGCCGCCTGGTTTACGATGGCCCTGGTGGAGTGGATGTTGGGGGCGCGTCGCAGTTACGCGGGGCTGCTCCTGGACCCCTGTCTTTCCCGGGAAGTACCTCAGGCCCGCCTGGTCCGCACCTTCCGCGGTGCGCGTTTTGAGATCGAGTTGGATAACCGGGCCGGGCGGTGCAAAGGCGCGCGGTCCATCACGCTGAATGGTCAGCCGGTAAACGGGCGGGTGTTACCCGACTTGCGCTCCGGCACCCACCAGGTCCGGGTGGTGATTTAATCGGCGCGCGGCGGGGTGGCGGGTGAGCTGGGACTCTCCACCGTGTGCTGTCCCATGCCGGTTCCCAGCTCGATCAGATTGGCCGGATGAGACACCGGGTAGCGGGTGCTGGTCTGGACTTCGTTGTTCCGGAAGACCAGTCCTTCCACGCCGTGCGCGTGCAGCAGGCGTCCGCGATGCCGGATGAACAGGTTGTTCTCGATGCGGACATTCTGCAGCACGGGCTTCGTACACGGCGTGGCCGGTTGCTCGGTGGCTCGCAGCGGCTGGCCGTGCGGATCCGCGCCATCGGGCAATTCCGGCCCCAGATAAATTTGGTCATCGCCGCAGGGACCAAACCCGCAATCCTCAAAGATGTTGTGGTGGATGGCCAGATCGCGAACCGGGCTTCCTTCCCACCAGTAATTGGCGTCAGGAATAGATTCCACCCCGCGTCCGCTGACATGAAAGTAATTGTGGTGAATGGACACCTTGTGTTCCAGGTTGATCAATACGCCCCGTCCACGATTGGCACCGAAGCGGCACCCCTGAATATCCACCGTGCTATCTGGATGGTAGCGAGCGCCCGCCAGTTCTTCGTGCGAGTCGGGCAGAGGGTCCGCCCAGGTGATTTCGGCTGTTGTGGGGTCCATCTGCCGGACTGACACCACCTGGGTGATGGAGATCTGTTCGAGGCTGCTCCGTCGATAGAAAGCCCAGCCCGCGCCTGGGGTGGCGGGAGTTGGGCCTGCGTGTTGGGGGTGCACGGTGTGGACATAGGCGGAACAGCGCCCCGTCCGGACCCCGATCCGGGTGAATCGGGCGTGCAAGTTGATGGCATCGTCAAACTGGCCGCGCAAGTCGCAGTTCCGTATCTGGAGGTTACCCTCGCAGTCCGACATGTGTATTGCATCAACCCAGGTAGAGAACAGGCGCGATCCGGAAGGCACAATCCGAAGTCTGTCGATGGTCAGGTCGCGAGATCGTTGCGCGATAACACCCATGCCGGGGGCGTGGTGAATGGTGACGTTTTCCAGTACCACATCCTGTGTGTCTTCAATCCATATGCCGGGGGCCACGCGATCCCCGTGCATGAGCACGATCGGGGTGCCCGGTGCATATGCTTCCGGGAAAGCAGCTTCCAGCCGAAACTGGTCCTGTTTTAGGCGAGTGGCCCGGTGGGCGTTGCTGAGATGCCAGTTTTCCCGCGGGCTGCTGACCTCCCGGCGCGCTGCATCGAACGGCAGAAGATTCCACAGGCGGCGGGTACGGTCGTCGTGCGAATCAAGCGCGACCAGTTTATCGTTCTGCATCGCGAGGGGATAGACTGACGGGTCGAAATGGAAGTCGAGTTTGCCGGGAGATGAATCGAGCACTTCGGCCTGCGTAAAGTACGGGCGAATCCAATCCAGCGTGATATTGCGGATGGTCACCCTTTGACTGTTGCCGATCCGAATGGGTAGAACGGCTCCGGCGCAATGCAGGGTGGCCCCGTTACCCTCCAGCACGAAGTCCCGGGCGCCTTCGAGGTCGATTAGAATCGGCTTGGCGCCGTGATCATTGTTACTGATCTGACAGACGCGGGTGGGGAGTTGATGCCCTGTTATGAAATGGATCCCGGGATGCAGGTCGATGCGATTGCCAGACCGGATCCGGGCCTCCGAGAAGGCTTGGTGGATTGCCTGTGCGTCGGATGAGTGGCTCATACGTTCGGGCCGTCTACCGCGCGCTGTTGGAAAAGGCCGTCTATCAGGCCTGGCGGAGACGCCGCCGCAACAGGGCCGCGCCCAATACCAGGAACGCCATGGTACTCGGTTCCGGTACGACCGTAACGGCGTTGGCAAAGTCGCTGGCCACGGTCAGGTCATCCGCCGTCCACGAGGCCAGTCCAGCGCCCCACGTGGTGGACTGCCGGATGAAAAATCCATTCGGATTGCTGGCGACCGCTTCGGTGATGTTCAGGTCCGGCGTGGCTTCCGCCGTGGTCAACGGATTGATCCACAGCGAGTGACTATCGGTGGCGTTGTTGTAGCCAATCACGATGCGATAAGACACGCCGTTGGTCAGGTCCTGGCCCAGATAAACGGGTGCATTGCCGTCGCCACCCAGACCGAGCCGGTAGGTGGTGGCCGTCTGGTTCGTGGCATAAACGCGGCCCACCATCACGCCGTTTCCGGTCATAAAGCCGAAGACGTACTGGCCATCGCTGCCGTTGTCGCCCACGTTGAGGGTGAGTCCGGCATACACCTGTCCGGACTGGGAGGCAAAAACATTGGTGCCGCCGACGTCCTCGCCGCCCGCGCCGACCCAGGCCTGTCCGCCGCCGTTGGTGATGGTGCCATCCGCCCCGCTGTAGGCGCGCCAACTAGGCAGATTGGTGAGCCGACCGTCGGTGCTGAAGTCCTGCTGATAGAGAATGTCGGCGTGAACGGCCGAAACCAGTACCCATGCACATACTGCAATAATTGCTTTCATGAGAGGTATTCCAATCCGAACGTAAAAATACACCGTAGATAGGTTTGCTGGCAACGCAGGCTTCTTTCTTAATCCGTCAATAATGTTCTATTTCCCGGCTCGAAACGACGTGGAGGAGAGGGCCTTCCGGTTGCGCTGAATCAGGTCCAGTCGCTGCATTACGCTGGCGGCGGAGCGGCCGCCGTCGGCGGGGGTGTTGGTGACATAGTCCAGCATGCGCTCCACATCCGTGCGCGCCACATGCAACCGGGTGTCGGAGGAGGCGTAGTAGATCAGGATGGTTCCGTCGGGCATCAGCACGGCGCCGTTGCTGAAGACCACGTTGGAAACGTCGCCCACCCGTTCCGCGCCCTCGGGGGCGATCAGGTAGCCGGCGGGTTGATGTAGAATGCGCCAGGGTTCGTGCAGGTCGCACAGGGAGGCATACAAAACGTAGCGCAATCCCGCAGCCGTGTTGCGCACGCCGTGGTCAATGTGGAGCCAGCCCAGGCGGGTGCGCAGCGGGGGCGGTCCCATCCCGTTCTTGACCTCCTTGATGGTGTGGTAGGCCCGCGGGTCCAGTACCTGCTCCTTCGTCAGCGCGGCTCGTTCCATGGTGTCGGTCAGACCCCACGAGATGCCGCCTCCGCTTCCGGTGTCAATAAATCCGTCCTGAGGCCGCGTATACAGCAAGTATTGTCCATCCACGAACTCGGGATGCAGAACCACGTTGCGTTGCTGGGAGGAGGCGGATTTCAGGTCGGGCAGACGTTCCCAAGTGCGCAGGTCGCGGGTGCGGGCGATGCCGCACTGGGCTATGGCGCTGGACGTATCGGAGGCAGGCGCGGCGGGGTCTTTTCGCTCGGTGCAGAAAAGTCCGTAGATCCAACCATCCGCATGTTCGGTCAGCCGCATATCGTAGACATTGATGTCGGGATCGTCGGTTTCGGGCATGACCAGTGGCTCGTCCCAGAAGCGGAACCGGTCCAGTCCGTTCCGGCTTTCCGCCACCGCGAAAAAGGACTTCCGATCCCACCCCTCTACGCGGGCGACCACGATGACCTTGTTCTGCCAGCGCAGGGCACCGGCATTAAACACCGCGTTGATGCCCAATCGTTCCAACAGGTGGGGATTGGTGCGGGGGTTGAGGTCGTAGCGCCAGGTCAACGGCACATGGCGGGCGGTCAGCACGGGGTCGCGGAACCGGTCAAAAATCCCGTGATCCGTGGCCGGATCGGGCCGGTTGATTCGGTTCAACAGGATTTGCTGCTGGCGGCGCAATTGTGTCAGGCGCCGGGTGAACGGGGAGGATGGTTTCATGGGCGGGACTCCTGGTGGCTCGACGCGAGCCGGGTGATGACTACCTTGATATCATTGATCTTCTGCAAGCGGGCTGCGGGAATGAGCGGGTCGCGCTGGGGGACCCCATTGACCGTGAGGTGAAGGTCGGCCACGGGACCCTCTTGTTGTATCAGGTGCAGTTTGAGCAGGTGCCCGCGGAAGCTGCGCTCAACCCGGATTTCGTTCCATGTTCCAGGCAGACAGGGCTCCACGCGTATACCATCCCAGTCCGGCCGCACGCCGAGGATGTATTGGGTGGCGGCGTGGTAGGACCAGGAGGCGGTGCCGGAGAGCCAGGGGATGCGCGATGCGCCATAGTGCCCGCTCGCCGGGGCGTGGGTGCTCTGGGCAAACACATAGGGTTCAATTTCGCGGGTCTCCGCCCGCTCGTTGTAGGCCGCGGGCCAGTAGGCGCGGAGCCGTTCGTAGGCGCGGTCCGCATGCCCCAGCATCGCCTCGGCCATCACGACCCAGCCCTGGGTGTGGCAAAAAATGCCGCCGTTTTCCTTCTGGCCCGGATTGATCAACACCGCGCGGACGACGTGATGCGCGGTGCGCACGAAGGGCGGCTCGCAGATGCGCACGCCGAAGGGCGTGTCCAGATGCTGGCGAACCGAGGCCAGCGCCTGGCGGGCCTGCTCCGGGGTGGCCGCGCCGCTGATCACGGACCACGGTTGCGGTTCCAGGAAAATGGAACCCTCCTCGTTTTCGTGACTGCCGAGCGGGGTCCCATCCTCGCGGTAGGCGCGGCGGAACCACGCACCATCCCAGGCGTGTTGCTGGATGCGTTCATCGAGGCTGCGCAGTTCCCGCTCCGCCCAATCGGCTTCGACGGTGCGGTTCAAACGCCGGCAGCATTCCGCATACACCTTCAGGCCATAGCGGACCTGGAAGGTGACGAACAGGCTTTCGCCGTGGTAGCCCAGGCGGAGACAGTCGTTCCAGTCGGCATCCAGGCCGCACGGTAAACCGTGCTGGCCGACCCGCTCCAGGTTGAAGCACAGGGCCTGCCGCAGGTGACCCAGCACCGTGGCTTCGCTGCGGTCGGCATAGGGCAGCACTTTGTCGAAGAAGGCGAGGTCGCCGGTTTCCTTGACGTATTCCGGCACGGCATGAAAGAGCCAGAGCGTGTCGTCGGACCGGAACCGTTCTTCCTCGGGTGGGGCTTCGTGGCCGGGCCGATGGGCAAAGGGTTTCACCACGGGCAGCGCGCCGCCGTTGGATACCTGGCCGGTCAGCATGAGTTCCAGGCGGGCCCGCGCCTCTTCCGGGATGGCGGCCATTACGCCGAGCAAATCCTGCACCGTGTCGCGGTAGCCCAGTCCGTCGCGTTCCCCGTTGTACACGAGGCTGGCTGCGCGGGACCACGCGTAGGTGATGTGGCAGTTGTAGGCACCCCACACGTTCACCATGCTGTCGAAGTCCGCGTCCGGCGTGTGCACCACCAGCGAGCCCAGCCGGGCGTGCCAGTGTGCTTTGACCCGCTCCAAGGCTGCGCGGGCGGCCGCGGCATCGGGCAGGGCAGCGCAGGCGGCCCGCCCTTCGCGTTCGGGATGCCCGACGCCCATCACGACGAGAACGTCCCGCACTTCGCCGGGTGCCAGCTCCATATCCACCTGCCAGGCGCCGCAGGCGTTATCGCCATCGGCGACGGAGTTGCTACACGTTCCGGACGCCACCGCCTGCGGGCGATCGTAGCCGCGGTAGGCGCCCAGAAACCGGTCGCGATCCGTGTCGAAACCGCTGGGCGTTGTCCCGGGCAGGATCATGAAGAGGTGGCGTCCCTGATCGTTGTTCTGAAAATCCGTGGGAATTTCCGGCAGGTTGCCCAGCACCGACACGTGCATGCGGTTCTCGTTGACCTGGGCTTTGACGCAGTACTGGCTGAACTGCAAATTCACGAGGTCCTGGGTGGTGCTCCAGTTGTTGGCGAATTCACAATAAGTGAACGCAGAGAGACGCCGGGTTTGTGCGCCGGTGTTGTGAATCCGCAGCAGCCAGCATTCGTAATCCGCGTGCAGCGGTACGAAGTAGGTGCTCTCCGTTTCGATGTCCCGGTAACGGGAGGTGATGATGGTGTAGCCGGTGCCGTGTCGGCAGGTGGAGGCGTAGCGGTCGAGTGGTTTGCCCACCGGCTGCCAGGAGGCGGACCAGAAGTCGCCGTCGTCCCGGTCCCGCAGATAGAACAACCGGCCCGGCTGATCGGCCGGAATATTGTTGAAGCGCAGACGTAGGAAGCGGCCCTGCGCCGCGGAGTGGAAGAAGCTATAGCCGCCCGCATGGTTGGTGATGATGGCCCCGTAGCGGGTGGAGCCGAGATAATTGCTCCACGGTCGTGGTGTGTCGGGACGGGTGATCACATATTCGCGGGCGTGGTCGTCGAAATGTCCGTAGCGCATGAAGTTGTTCCTGGTCAGGGTGTTTGCGTTTGAATCTGATAGAATCCGGCGTCGGCTGTTCCATACACCTGGTCTGTGAAAACGCCTTCCGTCACGCCGGAGGCCAGGGGGATGAAGGTGCCGGTTGTCAGGTTGGAGGACCAGCTCACCGTATAGACCCGGTTGGTGGCGGTCGGCCAATGAACGACGCGGCCTGCGGCGAGAAGAATGCCATTGGTGATGCGCAGGTAGGATTGGCCGTTGGTGGGGTGGGTGTCGGCGATAAATTCCTGCCAGGTGGCCTGGCCATCGCCATCGCCATCGCTCAGCGCATCACTGTCGTTGGTGCCCATCCCGTGACTGGCCAACCACCAATGGGGCACTCCGTTGGTAGCCAGATTCTCCGCGAAGACCGCCCACACTTCTAGGTGGTTGGTCATGATGATGTTGAGGGGCGAGCCCGTGCCGGTTACGGCTCCCGTCCAAGAGGCAAGGTGGTAGTAATTGCTGGGCAGGGAGGTCAGCTCGACCGGGGATCCGGCGGCGTACAGTCCGCCCGTGGGGGTCACAGAGCCCCGCGCTGGTTCCGCCACGCGGACGGACAGGGTGAACGATTCGGCGGGAGCGGTGGGGAGGGCGGCGATGCGCAAGCCGA
Organism: uncultured Verrucomicrobiota bacterium; assembly: GCA_964441655.1. Classification (GTDB taxonomy): domain Bacteria; phylum Verrucomicrobiota; class Kiritimatiellia; order CAIVKH01; family CAIVKH01; genus CAYTVN01. The sequence continues at coordinate 19,509 of CAYTVN010000005.1, forward strand.
CATGGCTGCGGCCGACTCCGGAGAACTCGCCCCAATCTGGACTCTTCGTTTCGTTGCGCCGGTAGTTGCGGGCAAAGTGGCTGCCTTGGCGGAGTGGGATGTTGCCGCCCACCAGGGTAGCCTTGGTGCTACCCCAAGTCAGCTCCAGCACGTTGCCATTCATGTCGTACAAACCCAACGGACTGGGCAGCAGGGTGCCAATGGGTTGGGTTTTCCCGCTGGCGTTGCCCACCAGCCAGTTGTAGGCGGGGTCGGACGTCAGGGCGTTGGTCTGGTTGGCCAGGTTCCACTCCTGGGGCAGCAGCAGGCGGTAGCCGTCGTTGGTCACCTGCATGTACACCGGGATCAGGGCCGCGGTGTCATACGGGGTAATGGCTCCGCCTGGCCAGTTCGGGGATCCTTCGCGCTGAAGGGTTTCGAGGCGGAACAAGTTGGCCTGGCGGTACACCTCGGTGAAGGCGGCGTCCAGATGATACACCGGTTGGCGGCCCATCAGCTCGGACAGGGCATTGCACCACGCATAGGCGTCATACAGGGAGATTTGGGTGACGGGTTCGGTGTTGGTGTGAGCGGTAGTGCCCGGCCGGTTGCCCATGCTGCCCATATCTCCATCATAGTTGAAAACGTAGCCGTGTTCGAGGGCCCAACTCAGCACCAGATTCCATAGTTTGAAGGACACTTCGGTGGTGCCGACCTCCAGCGCATAGGGGCTGTTTGTTAAGACGGCGCCGGGATTAAAATTGGTGTCGGCGGCCTGACTGGCCTGGGCGAGCCCGACCGGAAGATTGGTCGCGTTATACAGATCGGCAATTTCCATCCTCAGGGTCGGGAGGGACGGCGGAACCGCCGCGTCCAAGGTGGTCAGGGGATGGAAGGTCCACGTATCGGCCGCGCCCGCGGAGACCGCCGGGTTGGGCAGGTTGGTGCCATTGACGGCTACCCGGAACCCGACGCGCGGGCTGCCCAGCCAGGGCCGCTCGGTGAACCGACCCAGGCTGTTGGTGGGCACGGGTAAACCCCACGAACGCACGGTACGGGTAGTGTGAGTGGCGGGGTCGGCTGTGGTGCCGACCAGGTGCCATACATATTCCCAGCTTTGGGTGTTGCGTAAGGCGGGCGGGAGCGCGTCCCACTCCGTCGCGGTGGGCAGGCGGAAGCCGTCGGCCAGGGTTTTCCAGTACACGGTGGGGCGGTTGGACCAGGCCGCGATGCGATCCCGGTCCATCACGATGCGCAGGACGTTGGTCATGGCCGGGTCGGAATAGTAGCAGGGGTCCCGGCCCTCCAGTTCCGACAACCCGTTGCAGAAGGCCACGGCATCGAGCCAGGTGATTTCACTCACCGCTTCGGTGCCGGCGTGGGCGTTCTCGTCCACCCGCATGGTGCCCATGGCTCCGTTACGCTCCAGGGAATAGGTGAGGGCGCCCAGATCGCGGGGATATTGGCGGCGCACCATATGGCGATAGATTCGGCGCCACAGTTCGTAGGACACAATGTTGCTGGCCACCTGGGAGTCGCCTTCCAACACCGGGGTCATGGGAATGTAGTAGGACGGCGCCTCGGGACGATCCACCACGGCCCGGCATTGGAAGGCGTTCCACTTCACGCCCATGGGCTGGTTGGCCAGCAGACCGGAAGAAACGATTTGCGGGGTGGAGAGCTTGCGCTCGACGAAGAAGCCTACGGCCGTGACATTGGTGAGCGGGAGGGCGCTGAAGGTGGCGGTGTCTGCATTGAACCCGATTTCGAAATCATCATTGGTACCGGGGGCCGGTCCGGGATTGTAGGGTGCCCACAGGGTGGTGTCGGGGCGCAGGATGTGCGTGGTTCGGACCACCGGATTGTTGGCCCCGTCGCCGGGATCGCCAGGTCGGCTGATCGTGGTGATGTCGTATTGGTTGGTTTTGCCCGCGAAGGTGGCCTGGGAGAGATAGAACTGACCGTTCTGGCGGACCAGCCAGCGGCCGGCGTTGACCCCGCCCCAGTAGCGGGAAATCTGGACGGCCAGGAAACTGTTGGTATCGAAGCGGACGGTGAAATCATCCCCGCCGTTGAGGAAGTCCTGCTTCTGCCAGAACCAGACCCCATAGGCGCTGAACTGCTCGCCCTCGATGATGTCGCCGAGGCCCATCATGTTGGCGTCATCCATGAACTCGTGGTTCTGGTTCAGGAGTCCTTCGCTGAGCGAACGGTCGGGATTGTTGACGGCGAAGAGGGACAGACCTCCGTAGAATACGCCGCTCGGGCTGTTGGTGTCATATTCCAGACCGGGCGCATTCAGGGCCTGGTTGGTGCTGAAAATCCAGGCCCGTACGGAGTCGTTGGTCAAGGTTCCGTTGTTGTCCTCGTCGTGCAGGGCGGTGTAAGTGCGGGGCGCGGATTGGCCGCGGTAGAAGCCCGAGCCCAGTTTTGCGCCGAAATCCACCACGCGCACGTTGCGGGTACCCGCTCCGAAAAGGGTGTTGGAGAGCGTGGGGTCCGTGCCGGCCTGGTATTCCTGCCAGGCGGGCAGGCCGTCGAGATCCAGATCGCTCAGCGCGCCGTCATCGTCCGGGGTGAGTCCGAAAGACGCCAGCCACCACTGGGGCGTTTGATTCGTCGCCAGCAGTTCGGCGAAAACCCCGGTGACGGAGAGATTATCATTCATGGTGATGTTGGTGGGGTTGGCGACGCCGCTGATGCCGCCCGACCAGTTGGAAAAGTAGAAATAGTTGCTGGGGGTGGCGGAGAGGGCGACGACGGAGCCCGCGGCATAAACGCCGCTGGTGGGGGTCACGGAACCCCGCATGGGATTCTGAGCGGTCGCGGCAAGGGTATAAAAAACAGGGCCGGTTTCGACCGGGGCGCCATTCACGCGGAAGTGCCATAGTTGGGCGCCTGTATTCGCCGCCGCGCCGCCACCATTCTGGGTGGTGAAATAGCAGCCGACGGATTGAATGTTGGTGGGCGAGGGTGTGGCGACGGCTCCGCCGATGGTCTCGGTGCCGCTGCTGAACGGTGTGAAGCTGTACCACGTTTCGGTCGCCAGATTGTAGCTGTTGGTGGTGGCACTGGCCGTGAAGGGTTGGCCCTCCGTGATGAAGTACTGATCGTTCTGTTGAAGTACCAGGTGGACCGACTGGTTGGTCGTATTGGCATTGCTGCGCTGGTTGATCACCAGGATGACGTTGGTGGTGACGAAGGGATAACTGACCGTGAGGAAATAGTTGGAGACCCACATGTACATCCCGCGGAACGTCGCCCCCGCGGCGGTGCTGGCGTACATTGTCAATCGATCACCGGAAGAGGCATTCTCGGCGATGCGCGCGCCGATCACGCTGGACGCCGCAGAAAACCACGGTGAGCGGTCGGTGGCTTCAGGGTAGTAGGCGGCCCCGATCGCTGGATTGTTGGTAGCCCCGGTATAGGTGGAGCTGGTCCCGATAAAATTCTGGTTCGCGGTTACGATGTTGGTGTTGCCGGGGGTCACGCCGCTTAATTCCCCCCAATGCACCAGGGTGTCGGCCCAGAGCAGTCCGGGTGTAAGGAGGAAAAGAGTCCATAGAACGGCGCGCCGCGCAATGATCATGTTTTATCCCGGGCCAAGAGGTGGAACTCCAAATCGCCGACCAGCGTAGCGCGTGCCGTTTTGGCTGCCAAGACGCGATGGCGAATACAATGATACGTTTAGCGACTGGCGTGGGAGAGGCGGATCCGTTGGCCGCCCAGGCAGGCCAGCAGGCCCGCCAACAGCAGGAGCGCCCATCGGCCGAGCAGGGGGATGGTCACCACCGTTCCGGACGCGTTAAAGTACTGCACTTGCGCGCCAATGGCGCTGTTGGAGGAGCCGCCATTCTGGACCGAAAAATAGTAGCCAACCGCTTGCAGGTTCACCATGGGCGGAGTGCTTACGATGCCCCCGATGGTTTCGGTGCCATTGGTGAAAGGGGTAAAGTTACGCCAGGTCTGTGAAGCCAGGGTGAATTGCTGCGTGGTGAAGGAGGCGCCAAAGGAGGCAGCTTCGCTGATATAGAAGGAGCCGCCCTCCTTCACCACCAGCCGGAGAAGGGAGTTCGTTGCGCTGGCGTTCAGGCGTTGGTTGAGGGCGATGGTGATGGTGCTGACCGAAACCGCCTGGCCGGTGGGGTTGAAGTATAGTTCGAGCGGCCACATGACCATGCCGCGGTAAGTGCCGCCGGGCGTCACGTTGCCGCCATACAGGGTGATCCGGTCCCCTGAATTGGCCTGTTCCACGACCAGGACGGGGCTGATGCCAATACTGCTGTCGCTTACCACCGCCCGGAAATAGGGGGCGCGTCCGGCGGCATCATAATAGTAATTGGTGCCGCCGACCCCCGGGTTATTGGTGACCCCGGTATAGTTTTGCAGGTCTGCCCGGTCAACGAAAACGATGTTCTTGTTGGGCGCAACGATAATATTCGTGCCGCGGGTTCCGGAGCCCGACGGCGCCTCGCCCCACTGAATCACCTGGGCGAATCCAGATTCCGCGCCCAGGAGGATAAGCGCGATCAACCAACGCCAGCGAATGGTACCTGAAAAGCCCGACCCCATGGGCTCATTTATACGCCAGCCCAGGAGAGGTGGTTGTTCTTTTCCGCGAAATGGATGTTACGGACTGCGACGCGCTTCGACGTTGAGATACAGGGAAGCGTCGGCTTGATGGACGTGGTCGGTATAGCTGTTGACAGACCACGTCAGCGAGGTGGCATCCGGGAAGGACGTGAAGGCGCTGCTCATATTGGTGCTCCAGCTCACCTGATAAACCCGGTCGCTCACCGTGGGCCATGAAATGACCGCCCAGCCGTTGGTTGTCCGAAAGCTGGCCACCTGCAGCACCGAAGTGGCCAGGTCTGGCCGAGTGCCCGTGATATATTCCTGCCACGCCTGATGTCCGTCGTGATCGTCATCGCCCAGCGCGCCTGCATCGTCCGGGCTTAGTCCATGCTCCGCCAGCCACCAGAGCGGCGTTTGGTTGGTGGCTAGGACTTCGGAGAAAATTGCCGTGATCACCGTGTCGGCATTCATGGTGATGGTGACCGGATTGGTGTTGCCTCCCAGGTCGCCGTCCCATCCGGCGAAGTTGAAGTAGTTGCTGGCGGTGGCCGTCAGTTCCACGGATTGGCCGGCGTTGTACGTACCGCCGGTGGGGCTGACGCCCCCCCATTCCGTATGATTCGGTTGAACGGAAAGTGTGTAGGTGGAACCTCCGGTATCCTCGTACCCTTCCGCCGAGAAGAATGTGGTGTTGGCGCCACAGGTGGCGGCGGTGGAGGCCGTATTCTGGGAGCTGAAATAGTAGCCCACGGCCTGCACATTCAGCAGGGAGGGCGCAGCGGTGACCGCCCCAATCGTTTCGGTGCCCGAGACAAAGGGGATAAAGCTCCGCCAGGTCATGCCCGCCAGGGCGAAGGTTTGGGTAGTGACGGATGAACCGAAGCTGGCCGCTTCGCTGATGAAATAGCTGTCGTTCTGCTTCACGACGATGTGCATGTTCTGGTTCGTGGTGTCGGGATTCAGGCGCTGGATGGTCACTACGGTGGCGTTGGTAAGGGTGATGGGTCGGTCGGTGATCACGTAGTGGTTGGAGGCCCACATGACCATGCCGCGAAAGGTGCCACCCACGGGGATGGTCGCGGCATAGATGGCCAGGCGGTCGCCGGAAGAGGCATTTTCAACCAGCCGTGCCCCGCTGTTGGTTATGCTGCTGACAGCCACGGAGAATCGTGGCGAGCGACCGACCACATCCGGGTAGTAGTTGACGCCAACCGCCGGGCTGTTGGTCGCGCCCGTGTATGTGCTGCCGGAGCCGGTAAACACCTGATTGATCTGCACGATGTTGGTGCCGGGTGTGCCCGCCCCGCTGGGGTTCTCGCCCCACTGTACCAAGACGTCGGCCCCGGCCGCATGAAGAATCAGGAGCCAGACCAGCGGGAAAAGTGTGCGAAGTTGTGCCATCTTCATCGTCGTCTCCTTAAAATAAGACCGATCAAAATCTAGCATTAAACTAATCCCGGCCACACCCCCAGACTAGTCGCATTAAAATATTTGTTGATACATAATGCGACACGGCTGTAGCACATATCCGAAGCTTGAATTGGCGAAAAATATGTTACGGAAACAGACGAACGCACCGGACCGGAATGGGCCTTCTGGCGAGGCACTTCGCATGCGCAACAATTTGAGGGGACGCTTGTTGCGGCGCGCGGTCAGCGGGAGGGCGGGCCGGCGTGCGGGTCGGTGGGGCGGCGTGTGGCAGGGCGGGTCGAGGCCGCGCATGCTGTCTCCTTGTCAGGACTGCATGGATGCATAACGATAACTCATTAATGAACGAGATATTACCCGCGACGCAGCCGGAGGAGGCGATTCCTCGCCGCGAAATCCTGGCCTATGGTTTGGGCAGCCTGTGCAATACCCTGGCCAGTGCCGCCTATAATTTGATGACACCCCTCATGGTGCTCACCCTGGGGATGAGTCCCGTGCTGGCGGGCCTGATCATGGGCATCAAGACCTTATGGGATGCGGTCACGGATCCCTTCATGGCCACCATCACCGACAATGCCAACACCCCCTGGGGGCGTCGTCGGCCCTTTATTCTGGTGGGTGGACTTCTGTTGAGCGTGGTGTGTATCGCCCTGTGGTTTATGGCTCCGGTAGGTGACCGGGCCAAGCCGAATGTCCAACCGGACGTTACCAACGTGGTGGCGGCCGCCGCCACGTCAAGTCCCGCCACGCCGGCAAAGACGCCTGCGCCCAAGGGGCTCTGGCAGCAAGTAGGGGCCGGATTCGATGTGTTGCACGCGTCCACCGGGGAGGAGCGGCGTTTGTTCTGGGTCTTGACCGTGGGTCTGATGCTGGTGGCCACGGCGCACACGATATTCTCGGTGCCTTATTATGCCCTGGGCATCGAGCTGGCGCCTTCCTATCACGGACGTACGCGGGTGGTGGCCTATCGCTCGATTTTTGAAAAGGTCATGGGTCTGGTTTCGCCCTGGTACCTGCCCTTTTGCATGTTGGCCATCTTCCCTCACGCCGTGCGCGGTGCGGCCTGGCTGACGACCATCCTGGCCGTGTTGGCGGTGCCGGCCCTGGTGGCCACCGTTTTGTTCACGCGCGAGCGAACTCAGGTGGACCGGGCGCGCAAAAAAGTCGCCATGTTTTCCTCCATTGCCACCACCCTGAAAAACAGGCACTTTCTGAAAATCGCCGCCCTCTACATCGTACTCCAACTCGCGTTGGGATTGTTCCTGCAGTTCGGGCTCTACATCAATATCTTCCATGTGTTCGGGGGTGACCGGGCCACGGCGATGAAGTTCGGGGCTCTGATGCAGGCCAAGGTGAGCACGGCCGGCGCCTTGCTGGCCATTTTTTCCATTCCTTTGATTACCTGGGTGTGTCAGCGCTTTCAGAAACACAACGCCCTGCGCCTGGCCATGGGGCTCATGGCGGCAGGCTGCGTTTTGAATTGGTTCTGCTATCGGCCCGGACAGCCCTATTGGCAGTTTATTCTGCCTTTCTTCTTTTCCCTCGGCATCTCCAGCACCTACACCGTGCTGGGTACCCTGATGGCGGATGTGACGGATATTGATGAGCTGAATACCGGGTCCCGGCGGGAAGGCATGTTCGGGGCGGTGATGGCGTGGATGTCGAAGGGGGTGGGCTCCATCCAGGCGTTGATCGCGGGCGCCCTGCTGGTGGCCACCGGTTTCGATGCGCAAGCCTCCAGCCAGACAGCCGAGACGGTGTTGAATATGCGCCTGCTGTTCAGTTTCGCACCTGCGCTGGTGCTGTTGCTGGCCATCTTCCTTCTGTATCGCTATCCGCTCACCCGGGAGCGCATGACGGAAATCAAACAGCAGTTGGAGGCTCGGCGCATCCAGGCGCGACAGGTCCAGCCCGCTTGATCAAAGACGCCGCACGCGCACCTGATAGTATCCGGTTGCGGTCGACGGAAGGTCGTCGGTAAAGCTGCCCCCGCTCACATCGTTGGTGAGCAGTTGGACAAAACCATCCAGCAGATTGCTCGTCCAGGCCACGGCATACCGTCGGTCCGCCACCGCCGGCCAGGTCATCACCAGTCTGCCCGAAGCGACGTCACGGCTGGCGTGGTCAACCCGCAGCGTGGAGGCCCGATTGGTGGGCTCGGTGCCGGCGATATATTCTTCCCAGTTGGCCAGCTGGTCGCCATCGAGGTCGGCCAGCGCGTTGGACTGGCTGGCGTCCAGGCCGTGGCCGATCAGCCAGGAGCCGGGCACGCCAAAGGCGTAGCGATCGTCACCCTCCTCGATCTCCAGTCCATTCACCCGCGCCGCCGTGGCCGCCGAAGGCGCGGCGATCAGCAGGATCATCGTGCCCCCGGCATCCGTCGTGACTACGCCGGAAATCCCGTAGTCCGTGTTGTCGACCGGTGCCAAGGCGTAGTTGTTGGTCAGTGCGCCGAGCGCGATGTTGTGTCCCGCCGTGAGGTCGCGGTTGGTGAACACGGCGTTGTTGGCATTGCCATAATCATAAATCCAGATCCGCACCAGATAAGGCGCGGTCGGGCGCAGTCCGGCGATGCCCATGGTGATGCTGCCTCCGCTGGTGGACTGGATCAAGTCGCGATAAACCGATGCGTAGGTCAGCGCCCCGCTGTCGGCGGCCGGTTGACCGCGGTCGCGCCCATTCAGGCTGGCCCCGCTGGCCAGGGTGACGGTGACGGTGGCGCTGCCTACGGCGTAGACCATGCTGGTGGACTTCGTGGTAGTGCTGGAAGGCAGGGCGAATCCCCGCCAGGCCCCGTCGCTTTCCACCGGCGCGTTGGTCAGGCCAAAATCCACGCGCAACAAAAGGTGATCGTCGTCCTGCTCCGTCACCATCACGTTGTCGGCGGCCACTTGGACGGAGGCGCAGCGCAGGCGGGCCGTATCGGAAATGGAATCCTCATCCTGCACCGCCACTACGGTCACGGTACGAGCCTGATTCCAGTCCGCGGGACCGAGCAAAAAAGAGGACGGCCCGTTGATGGTGACGTCGGGGTCGCCTTCCACGCGCGCCACCTCGACCGTGACCGGCCCGGCGGGGGCGCGATTGAGCAGGAAGGTAAAACTGGCCTGATTCCCCTCCGGCACCGACAGGTTGGTGGTGGAGGTGATGATGCCGGGATCATCCTCCACTTCCTGGGCCGTGAGGGTGGCGGGTTCCACGCCATAGCCGGTCAGTTGGAATATCGCTGCGCCATCGTTCCCATCGGTATCCGGGGCGGCGGCCAGAGTGACGGTTTGCGGGATGCTCCAGGTGTTGGTGGTAAAGATGTGTTCCGCGCCATCGTTCACGGAAAGGTCCTCGTCGCCCGACACACGGGCCACCGTGATGGTCACGTTGTGCAGGGCCGGGCCGGTCATGTGGAGCGCAAAGGAAGCCGTGCCGGATTCGGGTACCGCGAGGAGGTTGGTTGAAATGGCCACCGCAGGCTGGTTGGTGGTGAACACCGGCAGCACCAGGTGCGAAGGATAGGTGCTGTTGAGGTGCAGGGTGTGGTGCGCGGTGGGGGAGGTGGAGAAATCCGCGACCGGGGCATAGGTGTTGGGGTGGACCTCGAAGGCGGGATCGCTGGAACTGGTGATGTGCAGGCCCAGCCGGTGATTGGTTTCCACCAGCAGGGCGAGGGAGGACATATCAATATCCAACCGGTACACCTGTCCGCTGACCATGGGCGCCGGATGGGTGAGGCCGCCCGCATAGCGGCCCAGCATGGCCGACTCGCGCATGATAGCCTGGTAGGCCGGGTTTGTCCCTTCCTCCGGGTAAATGTCGATCAGCTTGACCATGAACGCGCTGTCCTCCACGTCGGTGGACACGTAGAGCGTGGCGGACAGTGGGCCGGCGATTTCCATCGCGTTGGTAAAGGGCTCCGTTTCGAAGCGGAGAATGTCGGTGCGATTGGTCAACAGGGGCACCAACTGGTTCAGCGGGCCGGACGGGTTGCCGTAGCCGAACGAGAAATTGCCACCCACCGTGGGGACCGGGTTGGTGGGGTGGTAGGCATACGACAAGGTATCCGTGGTGGAGGTGGGCAACGTGGGGTCCAGTCGTCCATCGCCGTGCAGGTAGAAGGGTGTGGGCACTGCCGCTGGCGGCCAGGTGGAGGCGAAGCGGTAATAATTGCCCACCGAGTTGGAACGGCGTGCGTCGCCCATGACGAAGTATTTTAGCAGGGGCGTGTTGGTGAACGGGGCGCCATCCAGAATTTGGAACATGGTCGGAATGTTGAGGATGGTGGAGGGTTTCTTGGGGAAGACCAGGCCGTTGCTGGACGTGTTCCCCTGGTGGGTGCCGGGGTCCATGGTCAGATAGGCGACGTTGCCGGTGGTCAGGGCGGCCAGCACTTCAAAGGTGTTATCGAGCATGTAATTGTGCCAGGTGTCGCTGGCCAGCAGGATGGCGCGGTT
>CAYTVN010000006.1:0-28967 GCA_964441655.1 uncultured Verrucomicrobiota bacterium
GCTGGTTCATGCTGAAGGGCATAGGCTATGCCTTGCGGACCTCGGCGGGCTTGTCCCAGCGATGAACCAGTTGCTTGGGCGCTATTGGATTGACAGATAATCACGGGTACGTACATTGTACATATGTCAGAAACGACCTTCGACTGGGACGAGCAGAAGAATCGGGAAAATACGCGGAAACATGGGGTATCCTTTGAGGAGGCGCAAACGGTCTTCCTGGATGAAAACGCGGTGCGGTTTCACGATCCCGAGCATTCGGGGACAGAAGATCGGTTTCTGATGCTTGGCACGAGCCTGAAGTCACGCACCCTGGTTGTGTGCCACTGTTACCGTGATGAAGAGCGAGTGATTCGATTGATATCTGCCAGAAAAGCCAACCGAAAAGAACAAAACGACTACCGCCATTACTGGGACTGAGCTATGAAAGACCATTATGATTTTCGCCGTATGAAGGGCGAGCGGAACCCCTACGTCAAAGAGCTTAAACAGCCGATCACCATTCGGCTGGATAAAGCCACGGTAGTCTACTTCAAGACGCTGGCCGTTGATCTAGGCATGCCCTACCAGAACTTGATCAATCTTTACCTTCGCGATTGCGCGCTCAATCAAAAGAAGCCAGCCCTACGCTGGGCATCATAATGTTATACTTGGCGGAATGACGGTATCTCGCTCCTGGAGCAAATAGGGAGTCTGAAAAACCTAGCGCACTGTCAGCGCGCGACGGCTCAGGCGGTGCGGGTGCTGGGGTTGTGGAAGGACACGTTTTATGTGGGGACGGTCGGGGAGTATGGATTGAAGTATGTGCGCCGAGGTTAGCAGCAGGAACTCTCGCTCCGGCGGGGCAAGCCCACCGGGGGCGCGCGTCATCCACACGTTCGGCCCGTCCGTCTCCGCGCGCTGCCGCGTGCTCATCCTCGGCACCATGCCGGGGGTGGCTTCGCTGCGGGCCGGGCAATACTACGCGCATCCGCGCAATCAGTTCTGGGATTTCATGGGGGCGCTGTTCGGGGCGGGGCGCGATCTGCCGTATGCCCGGCGGCTGGCCCGTCTGCGCGCCTGCGGGGTGGCCCTGTGGGATGTGGTGGCGGAGTGCGAGCGGCCGGGTAGCCTGGATTCCGACATCCGCCACGAAAAGCCCAACGACCTCGTGGGCCTGCTGCGCGACTACCCGCGTATCCACACGTTGGTCTTCAATGGACAGCCCGCGGCGCGCTTGTTCCAGCGCCATTTTCCATCGCTCCTCCCCAGCGTGCGGTGGGAGGTGATGCCGTCCACCAGTCCGGCCCATGCCACGCGCACGGCCGCCACCAAACAAAAGGCGTGGTCCAAACTGTTGAGTTTCGTCTGAGTTTGTCCTACGTTCCCCGCCAAGAAAGCGAGTGGGGATCTATGCGTAAATTTCTTTTGATGTTGGTGCTGCTGGCTGGGGTGACCGGGGCCGCGCGGGCGGAATTCAAGGCCGAGTTGAATCAACTGCTCAGCAAATTGCAGGCCATGAGCCACGGGACGATTGATGCCACGGAGTGGCAGTCGGTCATGGGCCAGCTGGATGACGTGGCCACCCGCGCTCAACGCAATGGCGATCTGGATGCGGTGGTGCAGGCCCGCGCCATCAAGGCCATGGTGCTGGCCGACATTCGCGACGACATTCCCGCCGCGCTCGCCGTGTTGCAGCAGGCGAAGCAGGAATACGGCCAGCGCAAACTGCCTTCCGTGAAACGCCTCTACGTGCAGCAGGCCGAGCTCTACTCCCGCCAGGGCGACGCCGAATCGGTGCGCAAGGTGATCGAGGAGTTCCGCAGCAACCCGAACTACGATCCCCACAGCTATGCCGTTGAAATTGGGGAGGGCCCCAACACGCCGGTGACCCTGGTGCGGCCCACCGCGCGCGGCGCCGACTCGGTTTCAGTCACCGCCATGGAACTGGCCCGCGAGCGCGCCCGCTACGCGCCGGGCAATCTGTTCCCCGCCGTGACCCTGAATGACGACCAGGGCGGCGCGGTGGACCTCGCCTCCTATCGCGGCAAGGTGCTGCTGGTGGATTTCTGGTCCGCCGGCTGGACCCCGTGGCAGCGCGACCTGGACTATCAAATCAGCCTGTACCGCCGCTATCAGCCCGTGGGCCTGGAAATTCTGGGCGTACCGCTGGGCTCCGCCAACGCCGCCCGTGCGTATGCCGCCAAGGCCCAGCTCCCGTGGCGCCAGGTGTACGGCGAGCGCAGCCTGGTGCGCGAACTCGGCATTTTCGGCGAGGCCACCAACTACCTGCTCGACCAGAACGGCGTCATCATCGGGCGCAACCTTCGTGGCGCCGACCTCGCCGCGGCGGTGAATCGCGCGCTTTCGGCGAAGTGATGTTTTATCTGTAATCCGCGCGGATCACGGATCACGGTTTACGGACAACCTCTTCATCGCATGCCGTCCCCGGTCGGACATTCCCTGCTTGGCCTGGCCCTCGCGGCGGGCTTCGCGCTGCCACGCTTCACGCTGAGCACGGTGGCCTCCGCGGTGCGGCGTCATCTGCCGGAAGTGAGCTTGCTGCTGGTGGCGGCCAATCTGCCGGATGTGGACTACGTGCCCGGCCTGCTCGCGGGCGAGCTCAACAAGTACCATCACCTCCATACCCACACGCTGGGCTGGGTGGTGGTGACATCGCTGGGCCTGTGGTGGATCTGGAAACGCATCCGGCCCGACGCGGGGTGGTCGAGTCTGGCGCTGTTGTTCGTGGCCGGAATGAGTCATCTGCTGGCCGATCTGGTGACCGCGGACACACGCGCGCCCTTTGGTATCATGGCCCTGTGGCCTTTTTCTTCCGCCTATTTTATTTCGCCGACGTCTTTGTTCATGGCTCCGCGCAAGGCCACGGTGGGCGATATGTTCCAGCTCTACAACGTGCGCGTCATGCTGGTGGAGGCGGCGTGGTGCCTGCCGCTCGTGCTGCTGGGGGTGTGGTCGCGCTACCGGTCAGGCCGGCCTGCGGAATGAGCAGCGCCCGATGGGCGAGCGTTCGAGGTACCACAATTCAAAATCCGTGCGCTCCGCTTCCGTCGGTTGAAACGGCACGATTTCCTCCAGGCGTTTTTCCGCGCGCAGAATGTCGCGGATGGCCTCGAAATAGGGCTGGTGATCGGTGGCGACATGGACGCATCCGCCGGGGCGCAGGGTGCGGCACAGCGCCTCCACAAAGCGCTGATTAAACAGCCGGTGATCGTGGTGCCGTTGTTTCGGCCAGGGGTCGGGGAAAAAGATGTAGTAGGTCTCGATGGCCGCCGCCGGCATCAGAAACGCCACCGCATAGTAAGCCTCCATGCGCAGCAGCCGCACATTGGGGTAGCCGAGCCGCCGCACCCGGTTGTCAATTTTCCGGATGCGCCGCAGCATGCGGTCGATGCCCAGCAGATTGGTTTCGGCGTGCGTGCGCGCGCGCTCCACCAGAAAGCGGCCCTTGCCGCAGCCCAGATCCACTTCGATGGGATGGTCGTTGCCGAAGTACTCCGCCAGGGGCAGGGGATCGATCCACTGCCCGGGCCGGATGCGGATGCTGTTCATCAGAGGACGCATGGGGCCTATGATAAATCCGAAATCCGAAATCCCAAATCCGAAATCGTCTGTCCCGCATTCCTTGACGCCTGCCCGCGCGGGATGGCAGCATGGGACCGCCCAGCGAGCCGGGCCGAATTTATGTCCACCCGCGATTTTCTAGAAAAAGCCGAAGCCTACCTGTTGGGGGTCATCGAAGACCGCCGTCAGGACTTTTGGGCCAAGGTGTTGCGGGCCGTTTTGGGGGCCTTTTCCAGCCTTTTTCGGGGCGTGGTCCAGCTGCGGCTCTGGCTCTACGCGCACGGCCTGATGCGCCCGCACGAGCTGGGCTGCCAGGTCATCAGCATCGGCAACCTGACCGTGGGCGGCACCGGCAAGACGCCCATCGTGGAGGTGTTTGCCCGCACCCTGCAGAAAAGCGGACGCAAGGTGGCCATCCTGAGCCGCGGGTATCGCAAGAAGGAGGATCCCTTCCTGCGGCGGCTGATCAAAAAGCTCTCCCTCGAATACGTGGCCTCCGAACCGCGCGTGGTGTCGGACGGCCAGCGGCTCCTGCTCGATTCATCGCTGAGCGGCGACGAACCCTTCATGCTGGCCACCAACCTGCCCAACGTGGCGGTGATTGTGGATGCGGACCGCATCAAGGCCGGCCAGTACGCCATCCAGAAACTCGGGTGCGACACCCTGATCCTGGACGATGGCTTTCAGTACCTGACCCTCAAGCATCGCTTCGACATTGTGCTGGTGGACCGCACCAACCCGTTCGGCAACCGGAAGCTGCTGCCGCGCGGCATCCTGCGCGAGCCCATCCGCAACATCAAACGCGCCGGCTTTATCTTCATCACCAAATCCAACGGCGACGGCGCGGAGGAACTCAAGCGGACCCTGCGTCAGTACAATCCGCACGCGGAAATTTCCGAATGCCGCCACAGCGCCAAACATCTCCAGAATGTGTACACCGGGGAGCGCGTGCCGCTGACCTACCTGCAGGGATTGGATGTGGCGGCGGTGTCCGGCATTGCCTCACCCAAGGGCTTTGAGGACGAGTTGGTGCGGCTGGGTGCGCGCGTGCTCTACCACAAACGCTTCGCCGACCACCATCGCTACAAGCAGCAGGAAATCATCGAAGTCATCAACAAGGGGTTGCAGCGGGAGGCCAAGGTGGTGGTGACCACGGAGAAGGACGCGGTGCGGTTTCCCATGCTGGAGCGGCGCGACCTGCCGGTGTATTTCCTGCGCGTCGAAATCGAAATGTTGAGTGGCGCGGACGAATTCCATGAATGGATCAACCGCATCTGTTTCAAATAAGCCGGAGCGCCTGCTGCTGGTGGGCGTGAACTGGATCGGCGACACCCTGATGGCCATGCCGGCCGTGCAGGCGTTGCGTCGTCGCCATCCGGAGGCACACCTGGCCGT
Source organism: uncultured Verrucomicrobiota bacterium (assembly GCA_964441655.1). Taxonomy (GTDB): domain Bacteria; phylum Verrucomicrobiota; class Kiritimatiellia; order CAIVKH01; family CAIVKH01; genus CAYTVN01. The sequence continues at coordinate 4,957 of CAYTVN010000006.1, forward strand.
GCTGGTCAAACCGGGATTGGCCGGCTTGTGGAAACTGCACGGCGCGCCGGATGAAATTCTGACCTACACCAACGGGGTGGGGGCGGCCTTCCGGGCTGCGAGCCTGATCCGGGCCGGGCGCTACGATCGCGTCTATGTGCTGCCGCACTCCATCCGCTCCGCCTTGATCCCGTTCCTGGCCGGGGTGCCGCATCGCCGCGGTCTGTCCGGGCTGGGTCGGCGCTGGTTGCTGCACGAGGTGGTGCAGCCCGATCAGCGCCCGGACCGTTTGCACCAGGGTTTTGAATATGCCGAATTGCTGGTGCCCGAGGAGCGCCTGCGTGTGCTGGAGGTACCGCAGCTGATCATTCCCGGTCCGGCGCGTGCCGAGGCCGAGGCCATGATCGGTGCGCCACCCCGTCCCTGGCTGGCCGTCCTGCCGGGGGCCGCCCGGGGCCCGGCCAAGCGGTGGCCGCCCGAAAATTTCGCCCTGGTCGCGGAGCGTTGGATCAAGGAAACCGCGGGCAGCGTGCTGCTGCTGGGGGGGCGCGAAGACGGTCCGCTGTGCGCCGAGCTGGCGTCCGGCCTGGGCCCGCGCGCCCACAGCCTGGCTGGCCGGACGTCCCTGCCCGTGTGGGCGGCCGCGCTGCAGTTGGCCGATGCCGTGGTGGCCAATGACAGCGGAGGCATGCACTTGGCCGCCGCGGTGGGCACTCCGGTGGTGGCGGTGTTCGGCCTGACCGATCCCGCGCAGACCGGCCCGCTGGGTTCGCGCATACGCATCGTGCAGGAGGAGGGTGAGCGCCGACGCGATGTGGCGCGCGCCTCCGCCGAGGCCCAGAAAAGACTGGCCGCGATTTCGCCTGAACGGGTATATCAAGCCCTTCGGGACGTGCTCGGAGAACCGGCGTCCACCTGACGTTATGCGCCCAAAAGTATCAGCCTGTGTGACCACCTTGAACGAGGAGCGGAACATCCGCCGCTGCCTCCAGAGTCTGGCGTGGTGCGATGAGATCGTGGTGGTGGACAGCTTCAGTACCGACCAGACCGTCGAACGGTGCCGCGAATTCACGGACCGCGTGTATCAGCACGAGTGGCTCGGTTACATCGGCCAGAAGAACCTCATCCGCCGCATGGCCTCCCATCCCTGGATTCTGTTCATCGACGCCGACGAGGAAGTTTCGCCGGAATTGCGCGAGGAGATGATTCGGGAGCTGGAGGCCAACGACGGCACCACGGCGGGCTACCAGTTTCCCCGCATGGTGAACTATATCGGGCGCTGGATCCGGCACGGCGAATGGTATCCGGACATCAAGCTGCGTCTGTTTGCCAAGGATCGCGGGCGCAGCGGTGGCCAGGAACCGCACGACCAGGTGTTCGTAAACGGCCCGGTGAAACTGCTGAAGGGCCACCTGTGGCACTACACCTACGATGACCTGCACGATCACCTGGAGACCATGAACCGGTTTTCCAGCATCACGGCCCAGGAAAAAATGCGCGCGGAATCCCATTTCCGGTGGACCGATTTTCTGTTCCGTCCCCCGCTGCGCTTTCTGAAGGCCTTTTTTCTCCGGCGCGGGTTCATGGATGGCTGGCGTGGTTTCCTGATCGCCCTGATCAGCTCCTTCGGCGTGGCCATGAAGTATGCCAAATTGTGGGAGTTGGAATACCGCGAGCGCCACCATGGCCCCGGGTCTGTCGCCTCATGAGCGCGCAGGATGGAGCCGCGCCTACCGTGCTCTTTCTCGACAAGGTATTCCTGAAGCGGGTGACGACACCCCTGCGCGGCGTCGAGCTGTTCAATCTGCATCTCCTGCGCGATCTGGTCCGGCTTGGTTATCCGGTGACCCTGATTGCCGAGGCCTCCTGGCAAAAAGCCGTGGAGGAATTTGTAGGGTCGCATCGCCCGGAGTTCCTGTGGTTCCAGGGACGGGGGCCCGATGCATTGGCCACCCCGCTGGCGGGTTGGCGGTTGCGCGGCCGCCGCTTTGATCGCGTGCTGGTGGGCAACGTCGGCCAGGGCTTGCTGCCCCTGCTGCGCCATTTGCACCGGCGGTCGGCTTTTGCTCGCGCGGTCCTGATTGCGCATCGCGAGGCGGCGCCGTCGTTTGTGCGCGCCTGGGCCGGCTGGCCGGGCTGCGTAGTGGCGGTGAACGAGAAAATCGCGGCCCCTTTCCAGGTCGCCTGCGGCGGGCGGGTGCGGGTGGACTACGGTATTTTCAACAGCGAACGTTTTGTCCCGCCGGCCCGCCGGTCAGATCACCCGATTCGATTCATTGTTCTCGGCGCCCTCGATAACGCGTGGAAAGGCGCCGACACCGCCCAGGAGGCGTTTGCGTTGCTGCCCCCGTCGCTGCGCGCCGGAGCGGCGCTCCACCTGGCCTCCTTCCGGAATCCGCCCGCCGTGGGTGAAGGCGTCATTGCGCATCCCTGGTTGCCCGCGGATGCCATTCCCGGCTTGTTGCAAAGCATGCACGTAATGATCTGTCCCTCGCGCGACGAGGTGGTCATGCGGGAGACGTTTTCCCAGGCCATGGTGCAGGGCATGCTGACCGGCCTGGCTCTGGTGGTGAACGACCTGCCCATTCTAACCGAAAAACTGGACCAGGGCGGTGGCCTGGTGTTTCGCAGTACGCAGCAACTGGCCGATCACCTCGCGCTCCTGATCCAAGACCCCGTCCGGCGGGAGCAGCTGGGCGCCGAGGCGCGGCGCACCGCGTTGGAACGCTACGTGTGGGATACTTCGCGTTTTGCCCAACGTTACCTCGAACCCGGTGATTCGCCATGACGACGTCGCCTGCCGTCGGTGTCTACCGTGGCGCGTGGGTGGAGTCGCTGGCCAACCCGGACGGCCAGGCGTGGCTGGCTGGAATGGGCGACGCAGCGACGCGCGCTGAACGGAAGCGCGGACAGGGTGGGGCCTTTCTCTTTGAAGCTACCGCGCCTCTGGCTGACGGCCCGCGGCCGGTGATCATCAAAGGCTACGGCCCCCAGAACTGGATCAAAAATCTGGGGGATCTCCGTCGGGGTACCGCGGCGGAGCGGGCCTGGCGGGTGGCCCAACATCTGCGCGCGAAAGGCGTGGGCACCCCGGAACCTCTGGCCTGGCTGGAGCGCTGGGAAGGAACCCGCCTGGCCGAGGCCTATTTCGTGGCTCATCGCATCGAGAACATCAGCAACGGGCGCGACGAATTGCGCCACCTGCTGCGCTACGAAGCGTACACGGATCGTTTGTTTCCCTTCTTGGAAATCCTGGCCGCGGCCATTCGATCCCTACACGAGGCCGGGGTGGTGCACGGCGACCTGGGCAATCAGAACATTCTGATGCGGCGCGCCGGTGAGGACGTCTGGACCGATGTGCAGTTCATCGATTTGAATCGCGCGCGGATTCTGGACCGGCCCCTGACCCTGGAGGAGCGGGCCGAGGATCTGGCGCGTATCTATCTGCCGTCCGATCTGCTGCGCTGTTTTTTCCAGATGTATTTCCAGGGCCGGGCGCCCGCGGAATTTCTGGCCGCGGAACAGCGCATCCGCGCCCGCTTTGCCTGGCATTCCCGCACGCGCATCTGGCGTCATCCGCTGCGCCAGCGGCGGCTGCGGCGGACCATGGACCCGCTCAAAAAATACCCTCTTCCGCCCGAGGTCTGGATTTGGGACGAGAAATCCGCCCAGCCCATCAACGCGGAAATTTCCAAGGTGCGCAACCGGTACCATCCGCGGCGCAGCCTCTTCCTGCTGGCCCGCGCCACCGCGCCCGCGTTGCCTGTGGTGCACCGGGCCTATCGCGAATTGCGCGATCAAGCTTTTGCCGCGCCGGTCGAACTGGCTCAGCGCTGGGCCCTGGCCGTGGAGCCGCGTCCCGCCACGTGGGAAACGGAGCGCAGCTGGTTGACGCAGGCCGGTCCGGTGCCGGTGTTGATCCGCTTTTACCGGCACAAGGGAACGCGGCAGTGGGATTTTGCCTTGCGGGCGGTGTGTGAACTCAAGGCCGCAGGGCATGCCGTGGCCGCCGCCCTGGTGCAGGACCGGCGCGCCGTGGTGGAGCCTGCCGCATGGGCCGCCATGGCGGAGCGGGTGGTGCCCCAGCTGGACGGGCTGGCGGAGTGGGTGGAAGTCGGGCACGCCATCAACCGTGTCAAATGGGGACTCTGGGATCTGGCGGATTACCGCAAACTGGTGGAGCCGCTGGCGGAACTGCGCGCGGCCTATCCGTCCCTGCGTCTGATGGGGCCGGCCGGAATTGATTTTGAATATTTGCATGTGCTGGGCGCGCTCCAGGTGTTGCCGCGCGGGTTTCGATTTGATGCCCTGTCCCATCACCTGTATGTGGATCGCCGGGGTGCGCCGGAAATTCCCCAGGGCCGTTTTGCCGCCCTGGAAAAATTCGCCCTGGCCCGGGCCATCGCCCGCACCTCCGCCGCGTGCGAGGACCGTCTCATCGTGTCCGAGGTCAACTGGCCCCTGCTCGGCACGCACGAATGGTCGCCCGTGGGCTCGCCCTACACGCATCCCGGCCAGGTGCTGGGTCCGCCCAACGTAACCGCCGACGACTACGCCAGCTTCATGGTTCGCTATCTGTTGCAGGCGGCCTGCTCCGGCCTGGTGGAGCGGGTCTATTGGTGGCGACTGGCCGCGCACGGTTTCGGGTTGGTGGATGAACGCGCCGACCCCTGGCAGCCGCGTCCCGCGTGGGCGGCCTATCTGCATCTGGTGCACACCCTGGGCCAGGCCACCTTCGAGCGAAACCTGCCCGCGCCGGACCACAGCTACGTGCATCTCTTCAGGCGGCCCGACGGGGAACAGGTGGTGGTGGCCTATACGTGGGGGCCGGAGAATTCATGGAAACCCGGATTCGACTGGAACCGTGTCGAAGATGTGACCGGGGAACCCGCGGGGCCCGGTTTGTCCGGCGCGCCTCGTTACTACCGCGGCGTGTCCGGCGTCTGATCGTTCATCCGCCGCGACGGTGGGATGGCTTGTTCCGGGCGGGTCCGCCAGCGTTTGTGCAACCACAGCCATTGGTCCGGATGCTGGCGGATGATGTCTTCCAGGATACGGGAATAGGTCTGGGTGGCGGCCTGGATGGTGGCCTCTTCGCGATCCGCGGGCGGATCCAGCGGCGGGAGGACGTGAACCGTGTGGCGGCCGTCGGGCTGACGGAAGGTGTAAATGGGCACGACCGGGACGCCGGATTGCACGGACAGGTAGGCGAGGCCCGGGGTGGTGCAGGCCTGTTCGCCGAAAAAGTCCACGAAGACGCCGCGCCGTCGGCGCATGTTTTGATCCAGGGTCACCGCCACGATGTCCCCTTTCTTCAAGGCGCGCAAAGCATCCCGGTAGGAATTCTGCGCCGCCATGGGGTGAAGTCCCATCTTTTCGCGCGACTCCCGCCAGTAGTCATTGAAGTCCGGGTTGTGCTGATCCCGCACGATCACGTGGATGGGCACCCAGCGCCCGGCCAGGGCCAGGCCCAGCAACTCCCAGTTTCCGATGTGGCCCATCAGCGCCAGCATGCCGCGCCCCCGGGCCAGGACGTTCCGTGCGTGTTCTTCGCCGATCACGTCCACGTTGCTTTGGAAAACCTCCCGGGGCTGGTCCGGGAAACCCAGGCATTCTACGGCCATGATGCCCAGATGCCGGTACATGCCGTTTGCGATGTGTCGGTAGTCTGCCGCGGATTTGCCGGGCAGCCGCAAGGCCAGGGTGGCCAGCACGGCCCGGCGCCGGAAGCGCACGATCCGGCCCAGAATAAAGCCCAGGCCACCGCCCACCCTCCGTTGTGTGGCGAGTGACCAGCGACCGGCGTGGCGTCCCAGCCAGCGGAGCAACCGGATCAACATGTGGGCTCCAATGGGCAGGCGATGGGATGATGTCGCTGCCCGCGCCATTGCCAGTAGTGAAAACTTGTCTGCACCACCCAGTATTGCCACCAGGAATGTGCCGCCAGGGCGCGATAACTTTTTGTAAACGCCTCGCCCAGGATCGGACACCCGCCCAGTCCCGCGCGGTGCAGCCGTGCCAGCTCCTTGCCCACGTAGAAGAAAAAGTAGGGATTGCTCCAGCGGAAGGTCCGGCTGCGGCCAAAATCGATGCAGAACAGAACGCCCTCCGGTGTGCGCACAAAATTCGAAGGGGCGGGGTCGTTGTTGACGACGGCGCGGGCGTGAAAGCCCGCGATCAGGCGGCCAATTTCCTCGGCATCCTTCACTGTGATGGTGGTCAGGGCCCGGCCCGGCACATAGGTTTTACGCAGAATGTAACGGGGTCCGTTGGGCGTCCGTTCCCGACTCCACCCCAGACTGCGCGGCACGGGCAGGCCCTCCAGCCGGCTCAGGGCCTGATGCTCGCGCCGCCACAAGGGCCGGATGTCGCGGCGTCCAAAATAATGAGTGAAATGCTTTTCCACCACGGTGCCGTCCACCAGCCAGACTTCGCGCAAGGTGCGATAGACCCAGCGCCGGTGGAGCAGACGTCGGTTGGGTGATGGGGTATTCAAGGCCGACTGAGTTTTAACAACGGCGCGGAATTGTCAAGGAAGGCGAAATGCAGCTTTCGCCGACGGGCGGGCTTGCTAGAGTGCCACCTTATGCGCGTATTGATGGTGACAGGACGAAGTGACCGGCCGGAGGCGCATGCCATCGTCGGCTTGCTCCGTTCCGGGGTGGATATTCGCCTGGTGGGTGATACCACCGGTCCCTACTTCTCCATCCTCAAGGAAGCGGGCGTGCCCGCCGAACATCTGGTCATACCCACCCGGCTGGCTCCGGCCGCCATTCTGGCCATCCGCCGGGCCGTGCGCGCCTTTCAACCTGATGTGGTGCACGCGTTCACCAACAAGGCGCTGGCCTGCGCCATTCCCGCCCTGATCGGTTCGCGCGCGCACCTGGTCTGCTACCGAGGCACCACCGGTAATCTCAGCCCCTGGGATCCCGGTTCATGGCTCAGCTACCGGCACGGACGTGTTTCCGCGGTGATCGGGGTTTCGGATGCCGTACGTGATTACGTACGCACCGTGCGCCGACCCGACCAGGTGCTGACCATTCGCAAGGGGCACGATCCCGCGTGGTACCGGCAGGAGCGCCGGGCCGATCTGTCGGAGTTTGGTATTCCGGCAGGCGCGTTTGTGGCCGGCCTGGTGGCCAACATGCGGCGTCTCAAGGGGGCGCACGTGCTGGTGGCGGCGTTGCGGCAGGTGCCGCCTGAACTCGGTGTGCATGTGCTCCTGGTGGGCGAGGTGCGCGACCCCGAGGTGGAGCAGGCCCTGCGCGATCCGGCATTATCCGGGCGTCTGCATGCCACCGGCTTTCGCAAGGACGCGGCCCGCCTGATGACCGGTTTCACGGTTTCCGTCATGCCGTCGCTGGAGCGCGAGGGCCTGCCCAAAGCCGTCGTGGAAAGCATGGCCCAGGGCATTCCCGCCATCGTCAGCGGGGTGGGTGGCTTGCCGGAATTGGTGGAGGACGGTGTGTGCGGACGCGTGGTGCCGCCGGGCGACGCCGAAGCCCTGGCCGCGGCCTTGCGCGAACTGGCTTCCGATCCCGCGCGGGTGGCCCGGTGGGGGCAGGCCGCGTTGGCCCAGATTCAAACGAAATTCAGCTGCGAGCAGATGGTGCAAAAGACCCGCGCCCTGTATGAACGCCTGCTGGCCGGGCAGCCGGCCGCGCCCATTCTAACGCCGTGACCACCAGCTCTGCCGGGGTTCGGGCGAGCAAAGCTCCTGCATTTCGCGCGTAATGCGTTCGGCCAGCGGAGGCTTGCTGGGCTCGAAGTCGCTGAAGCGGATGTGGCCTTCGGGCGTGACCAGAATATTGGAGCGGCAAAGATCCACCAGCAGGCGTTTGCCGGTGCGCACTTCATCCCGGTAGCGATCGGGGATGGAGCTGGCGAAGGTCGCGAACAGGCTTTCCCGCCGCTCGTGATAGGCCGCCAGCACGCGCGCCATGGCTTCGACCACCCGGAAGCGTTGGGCCGGGGACTCCAGTCGGGCCGCCTGCAGGGGCTGCTCATCGATCACCTCCATCGGCTGGGCTTCTACAAAGGGCAGCACCAGGCGGCGGGCATCGAAGGCGACGGGCTGGATCACTTCGGGCACATCGACAAAGGCGCGCAGGATGTTGAATTCCTGTTCAGGCTTGCGGCCGAACTGAAGGTCGCTCTCGCTGTAGCGCTTGATCAGGAAGCGCTGGCCGCCGCGCTCCGCTTCGTAGAGCCGGCGCTCGCGTTTACGCCAGCTGCGGAGACGCCGATAGGTCTGGCCGGCAATTGCCATTTCATCGTGGGCCAGGGGGCCGCGTCGGCAGAAAAACACCGGGCGCTCGATGCGCGTGGTCTTGCGGTCGAGGATGTCGAACCCGTGCTCCACCAGCAGATCCTCGTAAAACTTAGCCCAGGGCATCTGTTTGTTGTGGAATTCCACGATCAGATCCCGGCTCGCGATGCGGGCCATCCACTCCGTGATGTCGAGGTAGTTCTGCTCGCGTTCGGGCGGCGTCACTTCCTTGTGGCGATCCACCAGGTGATCGTACACCGCGAAGGCCAGCACGAGGTCGAAGCTGGGCAGGGCGGCGCGCGCCTCCGGCTTCATCAGGTCCACGGCCTGGAAGGAGCAGTTGGTTAGCCCGAAAAATTCACGGATGCGGTTGGCGGCGGAAATGACATTGGGCTGGATGTCCATCCCGGTGGCGTGGCGGGCGCCCAGGCGGGCCGCCTCCATGGCGAATACGCCCAGGTTGCAACCCAGGTCGAGTACCGTTTTGCCCGCGGGCTGGGCGTCCCGGATCCAGCTTTTGCGCTCTTCCGTGCGCTGCTTGTGTTCGCCCTCGATGATGACCTGCCCATCGATTTCAATGTGCTGGTAGGCCAGGTTTTTCTTGGCGTACACGTCCTTTCCATAGGACGCGAGACTGTGCTGCAGGGTGCGGATGGCTTCAGGCGAATACGACATGGGGACAGGCTAACCAAGCGCCATCCGCTTGAATAGCGTCAATTTCGCGGACGGCGCTCCGGGCGCGGGTTTGTGGTAAAGGCGTCGCGCGGGACCCTGATCGAAGTATTCCACGACCGGACGCCAGCCGTGTCGCTGCAACTCGCGGTCGGCCTCGGGATGTTCGGGAGCGGTGATCCAGGCGGGTCCGACCAACGCCAGGGCCTCATGCAGGTTCAACGCCGGCAGAATGCGCCGACTATACAGCAGGAATTTGGGATCTGGCCGCACGTAGCGCGGTTCGGTGTAGCTGCCGGTGAGATGATAGAACGGCTGACCCCGGGTCAGGGCTTCCACCCGTTCCACCACCGCGCGATGCTCGTAATTGCCGTGATAGGACTGGCTGTAGGCCCACAGGGCCGGGGTCGCAGTCAGGGTCATCCAGGCCGCGGTCAGCCAGGCCACCGTTTCCCGGTGTTCCGCCCGGGTGCGCCGCCAGATTGCGACAGCCAGCAGGATGAGGGCGGGTGTCACGGCGACAAACACCCAGGCGGGGAGGCCTACCAGTTCGGGCCGTTTCAGCCAACCCCGGTCCAGCAACCAGGACTGGGCGCCGCCGAACCCGCCATACGCCAGGGAGAGGATTATCAAGAAACCCGCGTGCAGGCGCACCAGCAAAGCCGCGGTGTTCGCCGACCGGAAGGCCGGGAACAGCAGGGCGCCGGCGGTCAGCAATCCGGCGGCGGGCAGAATGGGGGCCAGGTAGCGCTGTTGTTTGGCGGTGTGCAGGGAGAGGAGAATAAAAATAGCCCCGAACCACAACAGGGCGGAGCGCAGGCGGGTGGACTCATCGGGTCGGGGCCGGTGTGCGGTCCACAGTCCGGCCATCAACCACAGACACCAGGGCAGGATCAGACCCAGAATGTTAAAATAATACCACGGCGCCGCGCGGCGCTCGCGATTGGCCTCGAATTCCGTGCGCAGCAAATCGGTCGCGTGGGGCACGGTCTTGAGAATGAAGACATACCAGGGCAGCGCGATCACCGCGGCCACGGCCAGCATGATGAGCCCGGCCAGGAATAGGCGGCGCCGGCGGGGTAGTCCAAGACCGACCAGCAACACCGGCAACCCGCAGATCAGCAGGGCGAGGGGACCCTTGGCCAGTATGGCCAGACCCAGGGCCAGGCCCGCCCACACCCAGCCGATGCGATGCCGTGCGTTTCGTGCCAGCGGCTGGGCCGGCTGCATGGCCCATAGCGCGGAAGCCACCGCGAGTGCGCAGAAGGCCACCAGGTAGGTGTCGTAGGTGGCCATCCGCATTTGCCGGATGAAAAACAGGCTTGTCCCCGTGACGGTGGCAGCGATCCAACCGAGTTGCCGACTGCCCAGCGTGAAGCCGGCCCACACCGTGCACAACAAGGTCAGCAGGGCCAGGCCCACGCCCACCAGGCGCGCCCGGTAGACCAGCACATCCACGGAAGCATCGGTGGGCAGTCCGCTCCAGGCCAGCATGTTCACCCAGACCACGAGCGGCGGTTTGTTTATGCGCGGCGCCCCGTTCCACGACGGAAGCAGCCAGGCCTGGGGATCGCTGTGCTGGCGCAGCCACGTTTCCTGCGAGGAGGCGAGGGCGCGCACCTCCATGTGATAGAGGCAGTCACCCTTGTGCAGTCCGCTCAACAACAAAGGCAGCACGAGCGCCAGGAGCAGAGCCGGGCGTCTGAAAAAATGGCGGAGGGTGTGGTCGCGATGGGCCATAAAGTGTCGAGTATAGCCGATGGGAAATAAGTTTGAAACCCTCGCTGGGGACTTTTCAATCGACGGGTAAGCCGTCAATCTAGCCCCTCAGTCATGGAACAACATCGCGTCATACGCTCCGCCGCCAAGGTGGGCAGCTTCACCCTGCTCAGCCGCTTTCTGGGTTTGATCCGCGATACCCTCACCGCCAGCGCGTTCGGGATCAGCCCGGCCATGTCGGATTTCGTGGTGGCCTTCCGCCTGCCCAATTTATTTCGCGCGCTATTCGGGGAGGGCGCGCTGTCGTCCGCCTTCGTGCCTGTGTTCATGGCCACCCGCCGGCAGGACGGCGAGGACGCGGCGTGGCTGGTCGCGCGCAAGACCGTGTCCGTGGTGGCGGTCTTTCTGGCCGCGCTGGTGGCGGTGGCGATCGGTGGGTTGTGGCTCCTCGAGCAGCTGCGGCCCGACCTGGCCGCGCGGGCCCCGCACTTGCTGCCGCTGATGCGCATCATGATGCCGTATGTGCTGCTCATCTGCCTGGCCGGCCTGCTCATGGCCATGCTCAATGCCTGTCACCAGTTTTCGCTGCCCGCCTTTACACCCAGCCTGCTGAACATCACCTGGATCCTCACCGTTCTGTTCATCTGTCCGCACCTCGGGGCCACCCAGGAGCAACAGATCTACGGCGTGGCCTGGGCCGTGGTGGTTGCGGGCGTGATCCAACTCGGGGTGCAGGTGCCGGCCCTCATGAAGCGCGGCTTCAAGCCCGGCTTTACGTGGGATATCGCGGATGCCCGCGTGCGGCGCGTGTTTGCGCTGATGGGACCGACGGCGCTCGGCCAGTCCGTCACCCAGGTCAACGTGATGGTAAATACCCTGCTGGCCCGCTGGGCCGCTCCGTGGGCGCCGGCCTCGCTCTTTTTTGCCGAGCGGCTGTTGTACTTTCCGCAGGGCCTGCTGGCCACCGCGCTCAGTACGGTCCTGCTGCCCGTCCTGTCCGGCCACGCCGCCAAGGGCGATCACGCGCAGATGCGGGCCACCATCAACCACGGGCTGCGTACCCTGTTGTTCGTGATGATCCCGGCCTCGGTGGGACTGCTCACCCTGGCCGGCCCCATCACGCGCCTGATTTTCGGCTGGGGCGTTTTTGATGCGGCCGCGGTGGGCCATACCGCCATCGCGGTCCAGTTCTATGCGCCCGGCCTGATGGTGTTCTGCCTGGCCAAGGTTTTTGTCCCCGCGTTCTACGCGCTGCAGGACACCCGGACGCCGTTCCGGCTGGGCCTGCTGGCGGTCGGGATCAACTTCACCCTCAACGTGCTGTTTGTGTTGACCTGGCCGGAGGATATCCGCCACGCCGGCCTGGCCTTCGCCACGGTGATTTCCGAAGGCGTAAACGGGCTGATGCTGGGGTGCCTGTTGCACCGGCGGCTTGGTTCGCCGGGCTGGGCGGGCATTTTCCTCGGCATCGCGCGGGCCCTGTTTGCGTCGGCGGTGATGGCGGCCAGCCTGCTCGTGGCGCGCCCGGCCTTGGAACGGGCGTTGCAGCAGGCGGGTGCCCCCGACAAGCTGGTGCAGATGGGCAGTGTGCTGGTCGCCATCGTCCTCGGCATCCTCGCCTACTTCGTCACGGCCGCTCTGCTGCGCGCGCCGGAACTGGGTTTCGTGCGCGAAGCCCTGCAGCGCCGTCGCCAGGTTCAGCTGAAAGCAGCGCCGCCGACCGGCGAAGGGTGATGGCATGACCACACAGTTATCCTTGTTTACGGATGCGCCCCCGCCCGCCCGGCACCGGCATACCATCGAATTCGACGGCGGCTCCACCTGCAACATTCCGCGCCTGGGCTTCGGGGAAGTGTACGGCAGTTATCGCATCGACGGCGGGGCCATTGTGCGCCGCCAGTTCGGGGTGCGGGGCTCCGCCAACCTGGGCGAAATTATGACCGTGACCGACGCCCTGCGCGCGGTGGCTGCCCTGCACGACGACGTGGGGGCTGTGGAAGTGGACGTCACGGGCGACAGCCAGATTGCGCTGAAATGGGCGTCCAATCCCAAGACGGTCAAAAAAGAAAAGATGATGGACAGCTCCACCCCGGAGTTTCGCGAGGCGGTCGAAAAATTAGTGGACCTCAAATACCGGTTCGCCGCCGTCCGCACCAAATGGGTTGGCCGTGATTATATGGTGGCGCTTTTCGGGCACTAGAGCAGATTAAACTGATCTGTAGCCGGTATTTTTCATCTCGCAAAGGCGCCAAGACGCAAAGTTTGGATGCCAACCCCCACCAATATACTTGGCGTTCTTCGCGACTTGGCGAGAAGAACAAAAAAGTTATCGAGGCACTTTAGAAATTCTACCCCTGCGACCTCTGCGAGAGGCTATGGCTTCATTGTAATTTAATACGCTCTAGGTCCGTCACCGCGGGGCGGAATCTCAGTCGCGCTGCCAGTCCGGCTTGTTTTCGTAAACCCACCGGTAATAGGACGTGTGTTTCAAGTCGCGCGCGGCCGCTTCGTCCAACACCACGGTCACGTGCGGATGCATTTGCAGCGCCGAGGCCGGGCACATGGCGGTGAGCGGTCCCTCAATCATGGCCGCCACCGCCGGGGCCTTGCCTGCTCCGGTGGCCAGCATCAGGCAACGACGACTATCCAGGATGGTTCCGATGCCCATGGTGATGACGTGATGGGGGACCTCCGCTTCAGTCTCGAAGAACCGCGCGTTGTCGCGGCGGGTCCGGTCGGTCAGGGTTTTGATGCGGGTGCGCGAGCGCAGGGAGGAGGTCGGCTCATTGAAGCCAATGTGTCCGCTGGTCCCGATACCCAACACCTGCACATCAATGCCGCCTGCGTCCCGGATGGCCGCCTCATAGTCGGCGCAGGCGGCGGCGATATCTTCCGCCATTCCGTCCGGGATATGCACCCGCGCGGGGGCCACGTTGAGGTGGGCGTGCAGATGTTCCTGCATAAAACTGCGATACGACTGGGCATGATGGGCGGGCAGGCCGACATACTCGTCCAGGTTGAAGGTGGAGCAGGTGCTGAAATCCAGCCCCTCTTCGCGGTGCAGACGAATCAGTTCCCGATACAGAGGGAGCGGGGTGGTGCCGGTGGCCAGGCCCAGCACGGGGGCGGGTCGGTTGCGCATCACGCGGGCTACTACCCGCGCCGCATAGCGGCCCAAGGCATCTGCATCTGGTTGGAGAATAACTTCCATGGCTAGTTTCCGAGTCTCCGGGCCAACCGCGCGCGCACATCAGACACAAATCGTTCCAGATAACCGTTCACGTAGGTCTCGAGGTCCAACGAATCCTCGCGAATGAGCGGGGTCAGGTCCATGGCGAACCACAACAGGTCGGAGGCGTCCACCTGGTGGGATTGATGGTAGGTGGCGTTGGCCCGGGCCCGGCCCAGGGTGGCCAAATCGTAGCGTTTGCCGCCGGCGATCTGTGAATCGAACAGGCCCACCAGAGACTGGAACAGATGATCCTGGCCCCCCACGGGCAGGAGTTGTTTATCCTCGTCCACCATCCAGTCCAGGCCCCGCCACACTTCGCAGCCCAGCAGTTGCTCCGGACGGCGCGCGGGCGGCAGCGCACGCACCGCTTCCACCACGGCGACCATCACGCCAATGTGGGTGTCGTGTTTGTCCGCCGGGTTGTGGGTGTAGATGACGCGCGGTTGCATGGCGTTCAGCAGGGTGATCAAATCGGTGCGCAGACCGGTGTGGTGTGGCGATTTTACCTCCGCGCTGGGATGGCCCAGTTGAATCATCACTCCATAGCCGCCGATGGCGGCGGCCTGGTTTTGCTCCGCGATGCGCACCTGCCGCATGGCTTCGTCGCTGTAACCGGCGTAGCGGCCGCCGCGCGCGCTGCCTCCGCCGTCGGTGCAGGTGATGCCGCCGAAGCTGAGTCCGGTTTGGTGCCGGCAGGTTTGAATGCCGTGGAAGGCCATGATTTCCAGATCATCCTGATGGGCTCCGATGCCGAGATGAGTGATGTGTTCCAGGGCGGCCGTCAGCGGCCGTTGATCCGGGACATAAACGGAGGCGTGTGGGTGGTACAAGTTCATGCGGTTGCTCCGGGCCACGGGGGCAGGCTGGCCGCCGCCACGGCCTGGCCGACGCGGCGTGATTTTTCGTCCGGCACCTGGAGGTTGAACGGCGCCTCCTTGCCGGCATACCGCGCGGCCAGGGTCCGGCGGGCCTGATCGAGCAATACCTCGCCTCCGCGGCCGGAGGTGACCCGGCCCAGGATGAGGGAATGGCGGAAGGCGTAGAAGTGATGGTACAGGGGCAGGGTGTGGCCAAGGTAGACGCCGATGGTTTCGAATATGCGTTCGGCCCGCGGATCGCCTTGTTGGACCAGGGCCTGGGCGGCGCAGAGTTTTTCCGGCAGCGGCATGGCGTCCGGCAATGCGATACCGGCCGGCTTCAGCAGGCGATGGACCGCCTGTTGGGAGAAATACTGGGCGCCGACCCCGGCCGCCCCCGACCACTCATCGCGCGGGGCATCGGTGCGGGCGTCCACCGGCGCAAAGGCCAGTTCGTTCAGCCAGCCCAGGATGCGGCCCTGTTCATCGAGGAAGCCGGCCGCCTCGCTGGAACCCATGGCGATACCCAGAATGGCTGATTGCTGGAGCGCCAGGGCGCCCGCCAGCGCGGTGACGTCGCCATCATTGACCACAGCCAGCGGAACGTTCCACTCCTGCTGCATGCGCAAAAAGAACGTGCTTACCTGGGCCGCGAAAAGGGCCGGCGGTACGGCGCGGAACAGGGAGGCCACCCGGATCTGATTGTTGACCAGGATGCCGGCCGAACTTCCGCCGATGGCATCCACCCGGGGCAGGTGCGTGGCGGCTTCTTTCAGGCCAGCCATCAGGCGGTCGTAGTGATAGGCGGGGTCGGGCTGGGTCACCGGCTGCCACGGATGCTCCGCGCTGAACACCACGTCCCCGTCGCGCACGGCCGCAATTTTGAAATCGCTGGCCCCCAGATCGAAACCGAGTCGGCAACCCTTCCAGTGACCCCCCAGCGGCGGGCCGCCTTCCTGGGCGGGCGGTAATTCGGCTGGGGCGCAGGCGGCCACGGTAACCGGGCAGCCGTAGGCGCGTTCCATGAGGCCGGCATCGAAATGCAGGATTCCCGCGGGACCCAGGGCCTGGCGGATGCGCTGGACCACGCTGTCCGGCCCGTGCACAAGCAGGGAGGCGCCCCCGCGTGACCAGAGCAGAAACTTGATGGTGCTCATGAGCTGGGGCAGGGGATGAGTGGCATCCGCCGCGTCGCGGCCGGTCAGGTTCACGGCCCAGCGGGACACCGTTCCGTCCGTGCGCTGCAGGGCGAGGTCCACCGTGATGCGGCCGGGATCGCGCTGCGCCGATCGGTCGTAAGCCAGCAAATGATCCAGCAAAGGCTGGAACCCAGGGTCGAGTGGCGGCTGCGGACAGGCCGCCTGCGCCGGCGGGTCGAGCGGAGAAAGACTGGTTTTCATGCGCATGATCCTGCGCGAAACGGCCCGGCTTGACAAGTAAATTTGAGTATGCAAATTAATTGCCCCCAACAAACCCACTCGGTGGGAATTCAACCAGGGAGACAGACGTGCGTATTCTAGTGACCGGCGGGTGTGGTTTTATAGGTTCTCATCTGAGTGAAGCCCTGGTGCAGGCCGGGCATCAGGTGCGGGTGCTGGATAACCTGAGCACCGGACGGCGGATGAATCTGGCCGCGGTGGCGGATCAGGTGGAGATCAGGGTGGGCGATGTGCGGGCGGCCGACGTAGTGAGCGAAGCCTGCCGGGGCATGGAGGCGGTCTTTCATGAGGCGGCCCTGGTCTCGGTGGTGGATTCGGTGACGCGGCCGCGGGACAATCATGACATCAACATCACCGGTACCTTGAATGTTTTGGAAGCGGCGCGGCAGCACGGGGTGCCGCGGGTGATCATGGCCAGTTCGGCCGCCATTTACGGTAATGATCCGGCCTTGCCCAAGCAGGAATCCATGCGGCCGTCGCCCGCCTCGCCCTATGCGATAGCCAAGCTTACGGGCGAGCACTACCTTCAGGTGTACAGTCAACTGTACGGCATGCAGAACGTGGCCTTGCGCTATTTTAATGTCTACGGCCCGCGTCAAAGCGCCGCCTCGCCCTATTCCGGCGTCATCTCGAAGTTCGTGCAATGCCTGCAGCAGGGCGTGGCGCCCACCGTGTGCGGGGATGGGCAGCAATCGCGCGACTTCGTCTATGTTCAGGACGTGGTGCAGGCCAACGTGGCGGCGCTCACCTGTTCCTGCGAAGGGGTGGAACCGGCGTTTAACGTCGCCTCGGGCCGGGTGACTACGTTGCTGGGCCTGTTGCAGGTGCTGGGGGAACTGGCCGGCCGGCCGCTTGTTCCGGAGTTCGCTCCGGCGCGGGCGGGGGATATCCGCCATTCTGCGGCCGACATTTCGAAGGCTGCGGTGCGGCTGGGGTATCGTCCCACCTTCGCCCTGCCGGCCGGTTTGCGCCTGCTCCTGGACTATGCCACGCGGAGCGCAGGCGCAGAGCGTTGAGCTGGGGGGCTGGTTGTCTGCGCGGCAAGAGACGACACCCGAGTTCGTTATTTCCTCCGCGACGGACGGCATGATACAACGCTGTCCAGCGATCATGAAAAAACCGCGCAAGCAACTGGCTCGCTACATCGCCCATCGGATTAATCTCAAGAGCCTCGATAGTTCGCGTCCCATTCTTCAGTACATCGCCGACCACGGGCGGGTCACCCTGTCCCAGGTGGCCTCCGCCCTGCAGCTGTCCCGCGGCACCAGCAACCTGCATCTGCAACGGCTGGAGCATGAGCAGTACATCCGCCGCTATGAATCACGCCGCCGGGGGGCTGGTCGGCCCACCGTGATCTGGGGTTGGGATGAGCCGCTCAACCTGACCCTGTCCCTAGTGTTCGATGTGCCGTTCCTGCACGCCAGCATCGCGGATTTCGGCTTGAATGCCGTGTTGCGCGAAGCGCGCGATCTATCTGGATTGACCTCGCGCGACGAGTTGCAGGCCATTGTGCATGAATTTGCCGTCCGGGCCCGGACCCTGGCCCTGCAGCGCGGTGCCCACATTCGGCAAACGATGATTTATCTGCCCGGCTTGCTGGACCCGGTCAGCGGGGTGGTGCGCAAGGCGGCCAACTTTCCATTGCTCGAGGGCATGGATTTCCGGCGCATATTAGCCGAGCCAACCGGGGCGTCCTGCCTGAGCGCGCCGCTGGGCCTGCCGTTCTACACGGGGGAAAGCGAGTTTCTGCCCGCCCATGCCAACACCATGGTGATCTACTGGGATTTGGGTGTGGGGGTGGTATTCGGCCATGGCGACCGCCTGAGCTCGCTGGGTGTGAGCCCGGAGGACGGCGCGCCGACCCTGCCCGAACTCGGCCACATCCGCATCGAGAAAGGCGGCCGCCTGTGTCAGTGCGGACGCAAGGGATGTTTGGAGGCCTATACCGGCGGCTGGGCCCTGATGGACATGCTGCGGCGAAAGACGGCGTCCCGGCTGGGTGACTACATTCGTCTCGTGCAACACGGTGATCCGGAGGCCCTGCGGCTGGCCCACGGGGCGGCGGAGACGCTGGGCCGTCATCTGGCCTGGCCCCTGCAATTGATGCGCACCGACCACATCCGGGTGTGCGGTCCCATGGCCCCGGTGTTTGAAGAGGTCGCGTCTTCCTTCACCCAGGGCCTGGCCCACATTCTCAGCCAGGACGAAATCAAGCAGCTGCACATCCAGGTCAGCCCGGCCCGCGAGGAGCGCTTCCAGCGGGGAGCCCACCGGCTGGCCCGGCGCCTGTGCACCCACCAGGATGATTACAGCCTGTTGCTGCGCACCCCGGAGTCCCTGAGCGGACGCACCTGAGTTTATATTTGACGCATCAAATATATGTCGGTAGATTCCGGTTGCGCGATGGGAACCATGGCGCAGCGAGGTGTATCATGGCAAAGCAGGCAATACCGCGTAATCGGGTGGAAGCTGTGTTGGCGGAGTATGATCTGCGGGCCGCCCTGGTCTCGGCGGAGCCCTACGGCAGCGGCCACATCAACGACACCCTGATGCTGATGATGGATCAGGCGGGCGCGCCCATCCGCTACATTCTGCAGCGCATCAACCATCGCATCTTCAAGGATCCGGTGCGCCTGATGGAAAACATCCAGCGGGTCACCGCGCATGTGGCGGGCCAGATGAAGGGGCATTACGACGCGGCCCGGCGCGTGTTGACCGTGGTGCCCACGCGCGGCGGCCAGGCCCTGTGCCGGGACACGGAAGGGGACTACTGGCGCATCTATCTCTTCATCGAAAAAGCGCGCACCTATGACATCATCGACCGGCCGGAGCGGGCGGAAGCCGCAGCCCGGGCCTTCGGTCACTTCATCCGGCACCTTGAGCATTTTCCGGCCCAGGAGCTGCACGAGACCATTCCGTTCTTTCACCACACGCCCCGCCGACTGGCGGCCCTGCAGGAGGCGGTGGCGGCCGATGCGCACAACCGGGCCGTCTTGGTTAAGCAGGAAATCGCTTTCTATCTTCAGCGCGAAGCGGATGCCCATTGCCTGCGCAAACTGTACGAAGCGGGAAGGCTCCCCCTGCGCGTCACCCACAACGACTGCAAGGTCAATAACGTCATGCTGGACGACCAGACCGGGGAGGGGATTTGCGTGATCGACCTCGACACCGTGATGCCCGGCCTGTCCCTCTACGACTTCGGCGATATGGTGCGCACGGCCACCAGTCCGGCTGCCGAGGACGAAAAGGATCTGAGCCGGGTGGGCATGCACATGCCCCTGTTCCGCGCCTTGCTGGAAGGGTTCATGGAGGGGGCGGGGCCGGTGTTGACCACGGCCGAGGTGGACCATCTTTCGTTCGCCGGTAAATTGATCACGCTGGAAACCGGCATGCGTTTCCTGACCGACTACCTGTCCGGTGATGTGTATTTTAAAACCGCGCGGCCGGGTCATAATGTGGACCGGTGCCGGACCCAGATGAAACTGGTGGAGTCCATGGAACAGCAGGAAGTGGAGATGAGCATGGAAGTGGTGCGCCGGGTGGATCGCTTCCGCGCCGAACTGGTGTGATGAATGGTTGCGATTCCATAACCGGGCGAAAGGCCCGCGGGTTTACGCTCATCGAATTACTGGTGGTCATCGCCATCATCGCCATACTGGGCGCGTTGATGTTCAGTGCTTTGGGGGACAGCATCGTCCGGGCGCGGGAAGCGGCCTGCATGAATAATCTGCGCCAGATGTCCGTAGCCCTCTTCAGCTACGACCAGCTCAACCGGGGCTATCCGCCCGCCCAGGATCTCAGCCAGAGTTACTTTGGTTCCCAGCAACCCCTGCTGGATGTCCTGCTGCCCCAAATGAAGGGCAATACCAAGGTACTGTTTTGTCCGCGCTCGGTGAAAGCAGAGCAGTTGAACATGGCGACCGAGGTGGCGGCCTCCCGCATCGGATATTTCTATTGGGCCTGGAAAAGCGGGGACAGCGGGATCGAGCGCGTTTATCCTGAGGATGTGGAGAATGTATGGAATACTCAGGACTGGAACAAGGATATTGGCCAGATGGTTATCTTGACCGATCATTTTCGGGACAAGGAATATTGGCAGGGCTATATGCAGGACTGGCAATATCATGCGCCACGCGATGTGGAGCAGAGTCTGAGTGAACCGGGTTCGCTCGCCGTATTGGGCGACGGGTCGGTCCGAAAAATTGCGCCCCGTCCCTGATGGGTGCCTCCGGGAAGTCATTCATGAATAAAACACGTATTGGACTCATCGGTGCTTCGGGCCGCGCCATCCTGGCCCAGCATTGGCACGCTCCGAAAACCGACGCCGCGGAGGTGGTGGTGGCGGCCGATGTCTCTGAAAAATCGCTGGCCGATTTCCGCGCCTGGGCGCCCGGCGCGAGCACCACGAAGGACTATCGTGAACTGCTGGCCCGCCCCGATCTGGACGCCGTCGCCGTGTTCACCCCGGACCGCTTCCATGAGAAGCACGCCCTGGCCGTGTTGGCGGCGGGCAAGGCGCTCTACTTGGAAAAACCCATGGCCCTGTCCACTGCGGCCTGCGACCGCATTCTGGCGGCCCGGCGGAAGGCGGGCACGCCGTTCATGATGGGATTCAATTTACGCTATCATCCGGTCGTACTGGCTGCCCGCGCGGCCATTCTGGCCGGCCGCATCGGTACCGTGAAGGCCATCTGGGTTCGTCACTTCGTGGGGGCGGGCGGTGATTTTTACTACCACGACTGGCACGCCAGCCGCGCCGGTGTCCACTCTCTGCTGCTGCAGAAGGCCTCCCACGATCTGGATGTGATCCACTGGTTGGGCGGGGCCTACGGGGTGAGGGTGGCCGCCTTTGGCGGGCTCGATTATTTCGGCGGCACGCGCCCCCATGACCTTGTCTGCGGGACCTGCGCCGACCGGGTGGGCTGTCGCGAGGAGCAGGCGCCGGAGAACCCGCGCCAGCAGTGTGTGTTCCGGTCCGCCGTGGATGTGGAGGACAACCAGGTGGTGATCCTGCAACTGGCCAACGGGGTGAAGGCGTCCTACACGCAGTGCCATTTCACGCCCGAATACGTGCGGAACTATACCGTGGTGGGCACCGAAGGGCGCCTCGAATTCTATCTCGAGCGCAACGAAATCTGGCTCTATCCCCGGCCCGCCAAGACCCGCGATTGGCCGACCCCGCCGCCCCGCGAAGCCATCCCCCTGGCGGGCGTCAAGGCGGGCGACCAGGGTCACGGGGGGGCGGATGAACAGATCGCCGCCGGCTTCCTGCGCTACCTGCGGGACGGGGTGCCGCCGAACACCTCGCCGGAGGACGGACGGATGAGCGTCGCCGTGGGCTGCGCCGCCACCGCATCCTTGCGCAAGGGGAGGATGATGACCGTGCCCCCGGTGCCGACATGAAACGTGGGTTCGCGTGGGCGTTTCTGCTGACCTGCGCGTGCGGGGTGGAGGCGGCCACCTTTAGCCCCGCGCCCACCACCAATGATCTGAACAATCCGCACAAGGGCTTCATGCTGTGGGGCACCGACTACGCGGCAGGCGCGCCGAACAACCACTACGGGTCCACCATCTATCACGTCTACGCGCCGTGGCGGGAAATCGAAACCGCCGATCAGGTGTTCGATTGGGGCCGGTTCGAAACCAACCATCTGCTGCCGATCCTCGCTGCCCACAGCAACGCGACGTTTGTAGTACGTCCCGTCGCCGATTATCCCGACGGACAGAACAGCGGCATCACCCTGTTTTATTCGGGGGGCGAATTGACCCGCGATTTTCCGGCCTTCCTGACCAACACACCGCTTTCCATTCCGGCCTATCCCTATACGAGTTGCGACGGAGATGGACCGGGTATGACACCGGATTGGAATCGGCCCGCCATGATCACCCAACTCGTGCAATTTGTGCAGGCCTTCGGGGCGCGCTATGATGGCGATCCCCGCATCACTGCTGTGCAGGTCGGCCTGCTCGGGCTGTGGGGCGAATGGCACCAGTCCGGGTGCGATGCGCGCGCACCCTCCAATACCGTAAAAATTGCGGTCCGCGACGCCTATGTCGCCGCGTTTACCAACACACCGTTGCAGACCCGGTATGCGCGCGATCCGGATTCCATCGGCGTGTCTTTCGGTTTTCACGAGGATTATTTCCCGTCCTTCACCGCCCCCTGCATCTATGGATTCCCTTCCTGTGATGCTTCCGGCGACTGGAATCTTTCCTATGGCTTCCAGCACGTAAACCCAGCGGCTGCCACCAACTGGAGGGTCAATCCGGTTTCCGGTGAGAGCCCGCTCGGCAGCCAGAAGCGGGCGTGGACCAGTGACTGGGACGACGTGATGACGGTCCTGCGCGATTATCACTTTTCCTTTCTCGGCCCGGCGGGCGGCCATGAGGCGAACGGCCGCCAGGCCAGGCTGAATCCCATGAAGCGGTTGCTGGGTTACAACTATCATCTGGTGCGTGTGGATTGGCCGGACACCGCGGCCTTGGGCGTGGCCATCCCCGTCACTCTGGCACTCACGAACAGTGGGGCCGCGCCCTGCTATCACCCTTTTCAGGTGGAGATAGCGTTATGCGCGGCGGATGGCGCACCGTTGTGGCGCTTCGCACTGACCAACAACCTGCGCGAACTGATCCCGGGTTTGCACGCGGAGTGGTCGGCAGCCCTGGCTCCGGGCAATCTGTCCACCGGCATCTATTCACTTCGGGTTGGCATTCTGGACCCCCGCACCGGCGAACCCGGCGTACACATCCAGTCGACCGGGGAGGACGCCCGCGGGCGGATCGTGGTTGGGACCATTTCACTGCAGGATGCGTGGGCGATGGATAGCGATGGCGACGGCTTGCCGGATGGCTGGGAACTGGTGCATTTTGGCCATCCCACCAACGCCACCGCCACCGTAGATGACGACGGCGACGGTCAGTCGAATCTGGAGCATTATATCGGCGGCACACAGCCGACCAACCGCTGGTCCTTTTTCGGAATCACGGATGCGTATGCCGGTGAACAGCCCGGAGTGCGGGTGCAGAGTATCACCAACCGCCGGTACCGGTTGTGGCGTTCCACCGCGTTGTTGGCCGGCGCCTGGAGCGCCCTGCCGGTGGACGTGCCCGGCACCGGCCTTCCACTGGATCTGGTGGATACCAATCCGCCCGCGGGCGCATTTTATCGGGCGGCGGTCGAGTTGCTGCCGTAAGTGCGCGTGGGGTGGGGCGCTTCGGTTGCCGACGTGTCAGCCCTTGGTCTTGATGCGGATGCATTTTCCGCCCCCGCCCGGTTGAAGCGCACCGTCCGGCATTATGTCGGCCTGGTCGCCGCCCACGCCATCGGCAGTGTTGTCGCCCATCAGGAAGACCAGCACGGTGGAGGCGGCGATATTGAATTGATCGGGGGACAGGGTGAACTCCGCCCAATCATCGGTCACCTGGGCGGGTACTTCGCCCACCTGACTCCAGGCCCAGGTCAACCCGCGCTGCCCGCCTTCATCGCCGACATAGCGGTAGAGGGTCAAGCCCTGCAGCAGAAAGTCAGCCCCCAGAGGGAAGGAATCCTCACCGCCCCGGAAGCCGGTTCCCCGGTCCCCGTCGGTGTCAAAATAGACGCAATAGGCCGCGCCGCGGTTGAAATCGATGGGACGTGCGCAGCGATAGGCCATGCGCAGCCCCTGGGGGCTGACCGCAGCATGGAATTCAAGCCAGTCGCAGGGTTGAACACCCTCCTTGCCGTCGCGCGCCAGGGGCGCTCCCGCCCAACCGCTTTTCGCCTCGCCAGACAGGCCTGCGGCCAATACCATCAACACCGTGGCAGTCGTACGAATTCTGCGTGAAGGCGTCATGCTGATTCTCCG
>CAYTVN010000007.1:0-28905 GCA_964441655.1 uncultured Verrucomicrobiota bacterium
CGTCGTACGACCTGGGGCGTGGGACTTGGAACTTGAGACTATTCATATAAACCCGCTCGTTTCACCAGAGCTTCGAGGTCGGCCATCACAGCCGGCCATTCGGCGTCCAGCAGGGCAGCGCGGGCCACCAATACCACATCCACGTTACCGCTGAGCAGGTGGCGTTGCCGGCGATACGCCTCCCGCAACAGGCGGCGCGCCCGGGCCCGGGCCACCGCGTTCCCGACCTTGCGGCTGGTAACCACGCCCAGACGGAGGGCCGCACCTTCGCCGCGGCGGACGTACAGCACCATCAGGCGGCTGACGTGTTTTTGGCCCCCGTCGTACGCCTCGCGGAACTGGCTCGACCGGGTCAGCCGCTGGTGACGCGCCAATCCCTGATCCGGCCGGTCCGGCATGGCGTCCTCAGACGCGGGTCAATACCTTGCGGCCGCTCTGGCGACGGCGCTTGAGCACCTGACGTCCATCCTTGGTCGCCATCCGTTTCCGGAAACCATGGGCTCGCTTACGCTTGATCTTCGACGGTTGATAGGTCCGCTTCATACGTTCTATTCCTCCAAAAGGGGACCAAGCTAGGCGGTAAGTGCGGGTGTGTCAAACCGATATGGGGTGGAGGGCAGGGCTAGTTTCGAGCGGCCGGGGACCGGACCGGGCGGGATTTCCAGGCGGGGGGCGGCGGAAAAAGTTCCAACGATTGGAAAAACCCGCTAAAGTGATTTCCAACGATTGGAAAAAAGTACCCGGCGTCCTTTTGGGTGGGCGCCATGTTCGACCAGGAGTTCCCATGATCAAGCCAGCCACCATCACCTGCACCATCGAAGGCGCCAGCGCCGTAACGTGTCCGGCCGACACCCCGGTGGAGCAACTGTTGCGCAACCGTACCGACGAACAGGGCCGCCACTATTTAGGTGCCGTGGTCAACAACCAGGTGGTCACCCTGGTGTTCCGCCTGGAGGTGGACAGCACGGTTCGATTTCTGACCTTTGCCGACCCGCTGGGCTGGCGCATCTACCGCAGCACCGCCTCCTTCCTGCTGGCCAAGGTGGTGAAGGAATTGTATCCCGACGCCAAGTTCTCCATCGAGCACTCCCTGGGCACGGGATTCTACTGCTATTTTGAACAGAACGGCGCGGAAGGCATCACCGATGCGCAACTGGCCTCCATCGAAGCCCGCATGCGCGACTTGATTGCGCAGGACCTGCCCATCGAGCGGCGCAAGGTACGCTACGAGGAGGCGGTTTCCCTGTTTGAACAGCAGGGCTTGGCCGACAAGGTGAACCTGCTGCGCTACCGCAATCCGCCCAAGGTGGTGATTTTCACCTGCGACGGCTTTGCCGACCTGCCCCAGGGCCCCATGGCCGCCTCCACGGGTGCCATCAGCCATTTCGGCCTGATCCGCCAGGAGCCGGGATTTGTCATCCAGTTCCCGGACCGCAGCATACCGCCCCGCATCCCGGTTTTGCGCCAGGAGCCCCAGCTGTTCAAAATCTTCCAGGAACACAAGAAGTGGGGCCGCATCCTGAACGTCAACACCGTGGGCCGCCTCAACGAAATCATCGCCACCAACGAAAGCTCCGACTTCATCCGCATCGCCGAGGCCTTCCACGAAAAGAAAATCGCGAAAATCGCCGACCATGTTTTCGCCAACAAGGACAGCATCCGCTGGCTGCTGATCGCCGGTCCGTCTTCGTCCGGCAAGACCACGTTCGCCAAGCGGCTGGCCGTGCAGCTGCGGGTCAACGGGCTCCAGCCGGTTACCGTGTCGGTGGACAACTACTTCGTGGACCGCGAACACACACCCAAAGACAGCAAGGGCGAAAACGACTACGAGCATATCGAGGCCATCGACCTGAAGCTCTTCAACGATCACCTGAAGCGGTTGGATGCGGGCGAGGAAGTGGACCTGCCCACCTTTAATTTCCAGCTGGGGCGACAGGAGTTTAAGGGCAACAAACTCAAGTTGATGCCCAACCAGATCGCCATCCTGGAAGGCATCCATTGCCTTAACCCACGCCTGACCGAAGTCCTGCCCAAAGAGCGCAAGTTCCGTATTTATATCAGCGCACTAACCCAGCTCAATCTGGACAGAAATAATCGTATCTCAACCACTGACAACAGGTTAGTGCGCAGATTGGTCCGCGATCACCAGTTCCGCGGCCACTCGGCCCTGGTCACCATGAACATGTGGCCCAGCGTCCGGCGCGGTGAGAAAAACTGGATATTCCCCTTCCAGAAAGAAGCGGATATCGCGTTCAACTCCGCCCTCGACTATGAACTGGCCGTGCTTAAACCATTCGTAGAGCCTTTGTTGGCCGAAATTAAGCCGGTCCATCCCCAATACGTGGAAGCACGCCGTATGCAGGAATTTCTGTCCAGTTTCCTGAGTATCCCACCCGACCTGGTGCCGCCGACGTCCCTGTTGCGTGAATTTATCGGAAAGAGCAGCTTTCGATATTAACACGTTTCCTACATGACACCCGCCGAACAGCTCGAATTAGTCGTCAACCGGCAGGCGGGCTTCTTTACCGCAGCTCAGGCCACGGCGGCAGGCTATCCAGACAGCCTGCACGTGTACCACACCCGGGAAGGCCACTGGGAAAAGGTGACGCGCGGCATCTACAGGCTGAGTATGTTTCCTAAAGTTGATTGGCCAGAGCTGATCATTTGGTCGCTATGGTCACGGGATCGCGAGGGAATCCCTCAAGGCGTGGTGGCGGGCGAAACGGCGCTCCAGATTCACGGGGCGTTGCCGCGCCAGGCCGGACCTGTGGTACTCATGGTGCCGCGCTCGTTCAGAAAGAGCTGCGATACGCCGGATGGGCTGACCCTGGTGAAGGGTGACCTGGCCGAGGACGAGGTGGAGAGCCAGACCGGTTATCGGTTGATCACCTTGCGGAAGGCGGTCGAACTGGCAGCCGGGCGTCCCGACTTCGAGATGATCCTGACTCGAGCCCGCGATTTGCCCTCCTACTACAGCGCCGCCCCCGCCCCCGCCTGCCCCCGCGTCGTCCGCTCGTTCGATGACGTGATCAACGCGGGTGAAGATTAGTACCCTTCCTCCGTGACCCTCCGGGTCTTCTGTGGTTAAGCTGACTATATGAAAGTCGTGCTGGCTTTCGATTCATTCAAGGGCAGTCTGAGTGCTGCCGATGCGTGCCGGATCACCGCCGACGCGTTGTCTGAACTGCGGTCGGATATCGAACTGGTGTTGATCCCTCTGGCTGACGGCGGCGAGGGAACTGCGGCCGCACTGATGGCCTATCGTCCGGGGGAATGGATCTCCGCACCCGCCACCGGCCCCCTCGCCTCCCTGTGCGTGGATGCCGGGTTCGCGTGGTTTCCGTTCGACAAAACGGCCCTGGTGGAAACCGCATCGGCCAGCGGGCTCACCCTGCTGCGCGCCGATCAACGCAATCCCCTGTTCACCTCCACTCATGGCACCGGGGAACTCCTGCGTGCGGCGACCGACTACGGCGCGCGGCGCATCCTGCTCGCCGCGGGCGGCAGCGCCACCGTAGATGGCGGCATGGGAGCCGCGCACGCGCTGGGCTGGCGCTTTCTCGACCTCGCAGGCCATGAACTGGCGCCGTGTGGACAAAATCTGGAACGGATCGCCCGCATCGTGCGCCCGGCCGCCGAAACGGCGCTGCCCGCGATGGACCTGCTGGCGGATGTGGACAACCCCCTGCTGGGCGAACGCGGGGCGGCCCGCGTATTTGGCCCCCAAAAGGGCGCCTCACCCACTGCGGTGCGCAGCCTGGAGGCCGGCCTTCGTAATCTGGCGGATCGCATCCAGCAGGACCTCGGATTGAATGTGGCCGACGTGCCGGGGGCGGGAGCCGCGGGTGGGTTGGGCGCCGGCGCGGTGGCGTTTTTCCAGGCGCGTGTCGTGTCGGGCATCGAGACGGTGCTGCGCGAGGTGGATTTCGAAACCAGCATCAGCGGCGCCGACTGGATCATCACGGGCGAAGGCTGTCTGGATCCGACCTCGCTGCAGGGAAAGGTGGTTTCCGGGGTCCTGCGCTGCGCACGGGCCGCGGGCGCCCGGACGGCCGTGCTGGCGGGTCGCATCAAATTGAGCCCGGAGGAATGGACGCAAGCGGGCCTGAGCTACGCCGCCCCGCTGGCCTCCTCCCACCTGTCCACCGACGAGGCCATCAAACTCGCGCCGCAGTTGCTGCGCGACCAGGCGCAACATTTCGCCCGCGAATGGCTGTGAGCGGGAACGTGGTTGCACTTGGGCAGGGACAGCGAGCCACGGACGGCGACGGAGCGCCGTCCCTACCCGAATGCTGACTGGATAGGGCCCGCGCTCCGCCGCGGGCCGTCCACAATTCGCTTCGTTCACCGCGAGAACAAGCCGCGACAGCACATAGGCGAAATTAAGCTGGGAGTGAAAGACGATGAAAAGAACCACAATCAGATTACTCGTACTCCTTGCCTGTGGCGGCATGGTCGGGTGCCGAACGGCGTACGAACGCGCATGGCTTGATGCCCAGCAGAACCTCGAACCGGAGCCAGGGGTTCTCGCCGAGTATGATTCCTACGACGTCAAGGTTCGTACGCTGTTCACGAAGGCGTACGAACGCGATGTGGTCTTTCGAATGGTCTGCATCCCATCGTTCACACCCGAATGGCTGGTTGGCATTCGCGAGACGGGAGAGACACATTCGGCCTTCGTTCTTCGACCGGAGAAACACATATGGAAAACTGAACTTATCCCTATGTATGAGAGCGGTCAGATCAGAGAACTCGTGGAGAACGAGAAAGGCGAGGTGGAGTCCCGGATAGCTACGAACACGATCGTGAAACTCAAGCGCGAAGTGCCACAGGACTTCCGACAGATCAAGGTGACCGAGAAGTCGGAATCCATCGACGCGGAAACGGCACGACTGCTTGCCAACGTCTGGTCCAAGATGCTTCTGTCTGCACGCCACCCCGAGCAATCCACTCTCGGATGCGATGGCGTGACCTACCACTTTTCAATGTCAATTCCCGAACACGGTATCGCCAGCGGGAAGGTATGGACGCCGTCGCCAGAGACTCGAACCGGGATGCTTTCTTCCTTGGGTGAATTGGTCGCCGCGTATGTCGATGCTCCTTCCGAGAAGAGGCAGGAAATCCTGAAGGAGATCAACCGTACTGCTCTGGCACTGCAGAAGAAACTATAGAGACTCCCAACAACGGCCTGCTCTCGTACTGCTCACCTGCGCGGACGCGGGTTCGCAGACGGAGAGGTCGGACGGTATAGCTCAACTTAGTCTGTGAAAACGCGCCTGCCGATTACGGCAGGCCCGCGCGCACACGATAGAAGCGAACCTCGTTGGTTGGGTTGTCCACCCAGTAAACCAATCCGGTACCCGGCGGCAAATTGGTCGCCGTATTCCACGCCGAATTCACCAGCGATGCGTCGTTGATCTCCACCGCGAAGCTGCGATTTGAGCTGACGGGTATCCCGAGCGTGGGCCCGCTCCCAAGCTCGATCGAGCGCAACTCCGGCTCGCTCGTGTCGTCCTGCGGATCTGTGTCGGCCAGGAATTCAGCCATGTTGTCCGCGCCGTCACCATCCGGATTGCCGCCGGCCGTCCCATTCGTCGCGCTGCCCAGGGTGCGGTATTCCCACTGGTCGGGCAGGCCATCGGCATCATCATCCGTGTAGAGCTGGATATGGACCTCCGCGCTCACAGTAGAATTTCCGGTATCATCCCAGGCCTGGGCCTGCAGGCCGAGCACACCCGCGCCGTAATTTGTCGTCGGCCAGACGAATTGGTACGGCGGAGAAGTGGCGAGCGCGGCCTCCTTGCCTTCCACGCGCAGCACCACCTGGGTCACCGCGCCGGGCGAAACGGATCCCACCGCGGTCGTGATCGCGCCCCCGCGCAAAACATAGCGGCCATTGACCATATTCGTGATGGCGCAGGTGAGGTTGTGGCGGTCCACCACAAATGGAACACGAGCCCGACCCTGCACGCGCACGGCGGAACCTTCATACGCCACGACCTCCACGGCGTGCGGCCCATCGGGCAGATTGGTCACCGACAGCTTCCAATTCACCTGCACATTGGTGCCACCTTCACTGAGAAACAGGACGGCCCGTGCCCCCAGCGCTTCGGCATTGTCATTAAAGTTGTCGCTGAAGGCATAGGGAGTGTTCAGCGAACTTCCGACGTTGGTCAGTATGCTGTAGGTGACGGCCAACTGGTGCCCGCGCCAGCCATTGGTCCGCGCGACCAGCCAGGCTTCCACGTTGGTGTCCGACTGACTCAGCCAGGCAGCCCGACAGCCCTGCCAGCCCGCCAGGTTGGTGTCGGCATTGATGTTGTTCACCAGTTGGTTCATGAGCGTATCGGATGAATCGCCCGCGGTGGCCACCACCTGATTGGTAATGACCGCGCCATCCAACCGCGTCACCACCACGCGCACCACATCGCCGGACACCGGGTTGCCGGCCAACAGCAACCCTTCACGAGCGGGCACGGGCGATTCCATGAAGTTGGTAAACACGGACCGCGCAAATACGGTTAACACCGCCGCCGTGCCGGGAGCCGAGTCGGCTGATACATTAACCCACGCCCCGCTGTTCCCCAGCGTATCCTGCACAAGTTGGATGCGGTCGCCCAGGGCTTCGGCGGTATAAGGAATGGGCGGCGCGGCGTTGATGCGGGCGGCCAGGCCCGCCGTCACCTGCTCCAGTGTTTCCCCCGGTTTCACCGCATAGGATCGTGTGCTTCCGCCCACCGTGGCAGAAACAATGTTACTGGTGGTGGGGGCCAGGTTGGTGGCCGTTCCAACCGGGCAGCCATCCACCCAAACCTCGATCCGGCCGACCCGGCCCACGGTCGCGCTGGTAGTGGCGCGAATCGCCAGCACCACCTCGCCGGTCACCACCGCATCCGCCACCAGGCCCGTGATGGTCACCTGGGGCGGGACCGCATATGGCGCGGCCAATGGATCACCCACCATCACGCCCATGTAGGGATATTGCACGGCCATGGCGTAGCTCTCGGCCAGGCTGAAGCCGCGGCCATACCAGAAGTGAACGAGGGTGTGCGGGAATTTCTGCGTATAATTGCAGGGCTCCACCACGGTGCCATACGATCCGGCGGCGCCTGCGGCCAGCCACTGCAAAATGGACATTTGTCCCACCGGGTCCACCAGAAAACCGCCATACGAGGTCAGGTGATCAGCCAGTGCGCCGGGCACAAAGCCGAGGGTGGCCAGATTGGGTTCCGACGTCCGCCCGGTCAGGTAACCGACCAGGTTGCTGGCCCCGCTCAATCCATCCGAGTCCAGCGCCTCCCACGTCACGCCATTGGTGTGAAAACTCGCGGTGAAGAGCGCGTCATCAAACTGGCTCCAGCGGACGGTGCGATCGTAATCCGTGGTATGCAGCAACACCACGCGACCGGTTGGCTCAGACCCGTCGGCCAGGCGGGCGCGGTCCAGCGTACGCCGGACTTCGTCCAGGGTATTTCCGCTCAGTATCGTACTGAGGTAGTAGCGGTTGGAACTGGGCGCACCGGCGTGGGCAAAGGCTGATTCCGCCTGATAGTAATCGCTGCGCGCGGCGGGACTCAGCGAGCACGGCGGGCCATCCGCATGAAAGTCATAAAACAGAATCGAGCTGGACCCGTTCTGCGTCCCGCCTTGAATGACCCGGTACGGCAGATCGCGCGTCAACACCAGGCAGTCAATCTGGTTGGTGAGTCCGGCCGCGGCGAGATAGGCCTGCACCGGCAGCACCACTTCGTTGGTGAAGGCGGAAAGATCCGTGTAGGTACCGGTGGTGGTGCGAACGTGGAAGACGTGGCGCTCGGGAAGACCGCGCATATCCTGATAATACTGCCCGATCTCCTGGGAAACCGGGCTGTTGTCATTGACGATGACCAGGGTGTTGAGCGGTCCCCCGCCCGCCCACGCCCATTCGCCACCCGCCAGCCCGACCATCCACATCCACAACAGCGCACGCCTCATGTCCATAATCTACCCGTTTCCCTCCCCTTGCGCTGCATCAAGATGGCGATTCCTTAAGAAGAATTATGAATTCCACAGCACCCTCCGAGAACACTCCTGCGTATACATGCTGGTGCCATGCACAACAGATCCACCCTTCGCACCGCGGTTTTGCTCATCGGTTTCAGCGTCGGCCTCCATCCGCTGCACGCGGGGACCAACGGCTGGACGCTGATCGGCTGGAACGATCTGGGCATGCACTGCATGGATGGCAGTGATTACTCGCTATTCTCGGTGCTGCCGCCCTTCAACACCTTCCAGGCCCAGCTCATCTACCGCGGCAAGTTGATCACCAACGCCACCGGGTTCAGCGTAACCTACGAAGCCATGGCCGACCCGGACGGCTCGTTCAACTCGACCTCGCAGGATAAAATCAACTTCTGGCAGTACGCGGGGCAGCTTTTCGGCGCCAGCCCGGCGGGCGACATGGGGTTGGCCGGTTTCGCCATGCCTGGGTCGGGCAACACCCCTCAAGCCATGCACTTCAACGGGTCCCTGTGGGCGGCCGAGGGCGTGCCCATCACGCCGTACGACGACGTCACCAACAAGAATTACTATCCCATGATGCGGCTGGTGGCGCGCTCCAACGGCACCCTGCTGGCCACCACGGATATCGTGCTGCCGGTGTCGGACGAGATGGATTGCCGGACCTGTCATCGCTCCGGCGCGGGCGATGCGGCGCGACCAGCGGTGGGTTGGGCCTGGTCGTGCGGCTCCGAGCGCGATGTAAAACTGAACATCCTGCGCCTGCACGATGAACGGCATGAGGGTACCGCCTTGTATAGCAACGCGCTGACCTGGGCAGGTTATCAGCCCGGTCTCTACGCCAGTGTGGTCAGCAACGCCACGCCGGTGCTGTGCGCGAAGTGTCACAAGTCAAACGCCCTGGGCACCACCGGCTTCCCCGGGGTGCATCATTTCACCCATGCCATGCACGGTCGGCACGCCAACGTGGTGGATCCGCTGACTGGCGCCACCCTGGACGCCGCTGTCAACCGGGCCTCCTGCTATCGCTGCCATCCCGGCTCGGAAACCAAATGCCTGCGCGGCGCCATGGGAGCCTCCATTGCGGCCGACGGCACCATGGCGGTGAATTGCCAGCAATGCCACGGGGGCATGGCCCAGGTAGCCGTCACCAACCGCGAGGGCTGGCTGCAGGAACCGACGTGTCAGGCCTGCCATGTGGGCACGGCCACCAACTCGCTGGGAGTGATCCGATTCCTGTCGGCCCTTACTGTGTCCAACACCTGGCGGGTGCCCACGGATCGCACCTTCGCCACATCCTCCAACGCACCGGCCGCAGGTCTGTCCCTGTACCGATTCTCCAAGGGGCACGGCGGCCTGGCCTGCGAAGCCTGCCACGGTTCCACCCACGCCGAATATCCTAGCATACATCGCAACGACAATGTTCAGAGCGAGCAGATTCAAGGCCATCGCGGCACGCTGGGCGAATGCGCGGCCTGCCACGGCACGCCGCCGGTCACGGTCAGCGGCGGGCCACACGGCATGCATCCAGTGGACAGCAACTGGCTGGAAAATCACAAGAGCCCGGGCGAAAGCGAGACGCAATGCCGACGTTGCCACGGCACGGATTACCGCGGCACCGTGCTGTCCCGCACATTCGGCAACCGCACCTTCAGCACCGATTTTGGCACCAAGCGGTTCTGGAAGGGTTATCAGGTGGGCTGCTACAGCTGCCACAACGGTCCCAACTCCTCGCAAACCCCGACCAATGTGCAGGCCGTGGTCAGCAACACCAGCACCTCCACCCTGGCTGACCTGGCGGTGGATGTGCGACTCGCCGGCTCCGATGCCAATGGCAACGCCCTGACCTTCCGCATTGTGTCCCAACCGCCTCACGGCACGGTCGCCTTGAGCAGCAATGTGGCCATCTATTTTCCAGACGCGCGCTTTGTCGGCACCGATACCTTCACCTTCGCCGCCTACGATGGCTGGACCGACTCCAACCTCGCCACCGCACGCGTGGCGGTGGGGCAAAGCGCCTGTGTGTTAAGCCTGCAGACCACCACCCCGATGACCGCGCCCGCCGGCCTGGCTGTGCCCTTCTGGGCGGTGCCCACGGTGGGGGCCTGCTCCAATCCGGTAACCATTCAGTGGAGCTTTGGCGACAGCGCGAATAGTGCGCTGGCCAACGATTGCCACGTCTACACCCAGCCCGGCGTGTATGCCTGGCGTGCCATAGCCGGGGCGGGCGCAACGGCCGTTACCAACGAAGGCGTCATCACCATCACCGGCGACCTGGATGACAGCGATGGCGACGGGCTTCCGGATGCCTGGGAATTGGTCAACTTTCCATCCCTGACCAATGCCAACGAAAGCAGCGATACCGATCTCGATGGGTTTATTGATGCGCATGAATTCCTGGCCGGCACCAGTCCGACGAATGACCAATCTCTGCTGCTCATCACCGCCGAGGCAACCGCCAGCCAGGGGTCCGGCGTGGTGATCCGCTGGGCCAGCGAACCCGGCAAGCTCTACCAGCTGTCCCGCGCCGTGGACCTGATGGCCGGCGATTTTGTCGCGCTGGCCACCAATCTGCCCGCCACGCCCACCCAGAATGTGTACACCGATCAGTCGGCCAACGGAGCCTCCGGCATCTACCGAATCGGCGTTCTCCCCTGACCACATGGGCGGATTCATCCCTCGGCCGGCTTGCCAGCGGCCAGCCGCCGTCCCATACTGCGGCCATGAAACTCGCTCGTTATTTCCATGTGGACGCTTTCACGCACCATCTGTTTGCCGGTAATCCGGCGGGCGTATGCCTGCTGGAATCCTGGCCGGAAGATATGCGGCTGCAAAAAATGGCCATGGAACATCAGCTGTCCGAAACCGCCTTTCTGGTTCCGACACGCGAGGGTTATCAACTGCGCTGGTTCACGCCCAGCATCGAAGTGGACCTGTGTGGACACGCCACCCTGGCCAGCGCGCATGTGGTGTTTACCGAACTGAATCCCAAGTCATCGGTCGTGGTCTTCGAGACCCGCAGCGGTGCCCTGACCGTGCGCCGATCCGGCGACCTGATGGTCATGGACTTCCCCGCGCTTCCGGCCACACCCTCCGCCACACCTGCCCATTTGGCGGATGGATTGGGCCGACCTCCCCGGGAAATCCTCAAGGCGCGCGACTATATGTGCATTTATGACACCGAGGAAGAGGTCCGCGCCCTGCAACCGCGGTTTGACCTGCTGGCAAAAATCGACACGCTGGGCATCATTGTATCCGCCCCCGCCCAAGCCTCCGATTTCGTCTCCCGGTTCTTTGCTCCCAGGGCCGGAATCGCCGAAGATCCGGTAACCGGTTCAGCCCACTGTACACTTGTACCATACTGGTCTAAGCGATTGGCCAAGAAAGAGTTAATCGCGCACCAGGCCTCTACGCGAGGCGGAGATATCTACTGCACCGATAGGGATGCTAGAGTATTGCTGGCGGGGTATGCAGTCACTTACATGAAGGGGGAGGTTCGGCTGGGATAATTCACAAATGGATCAACAAGGCCCTTGCGGTGGGGTCTAAAGTAAACCATTTTATATGGTCTACACGAGCCATGACGCCCAAGCACGAACAGATACCGCTCCCCATTGAGAACGAAGAGGCTGCGCCACCGGCTCAGG
Organism: uncultured Verrucomicrobiota bacterium; assembly: GCA_964441655.1. GTDB lineage: Bacteria > Verrucomicrobiota > Kiritimatiellia > CAIVKH01 > CAIVKH01 > CAYTVN01. The sequence continues at coordinate 11,646 of CAYTVN010000007.1, forward strand.
CGAACTCCATTTCACGCGACGCGTTGATCCTGCTGCCCATCCAAAGCTTTCAGGGGCCGGTGGAAGTGATTGATACGGATGAGGCTGTGCCAGCGGCCATTGCCGAACTGGAAAAAGAATCCCTGCTGGGATTCGACACCGAAACCAAACCGGTCTTCAAACCCGGCATCTCCCATCCACCCGCGCTGGTGCAACTGGCGGGCGAACACCGCGCCTACATTTTTCAACTGCAGAAGATCAAGCACCTGGACGGGTTGCTGAAAATATTCACCAACCCGCGCATCATCAAGGCGGGCATCGCCCTGGCCGACGATCTGAAAAAGCTCCAGGAGGTGCGCACCTTCACCGCGGCCGGATTCAGCGAGGTCGGCGACCTAGCCCGCAAGCTCGGCATCACGCAGACCGGTTTGCGCAGCCTGGCCGGACTGATCCTCGGCTACCGCGTATCCAAGCGCGAGCAGCGTTCCAACTGGGCGCGCCCGCAGCTCACCCCCTCGCAGATCACCTACGCCGCCACCGACGCCTGGGTCAGCCGCGAACTCTATATCGCGCTCACCGCACGACTCGCAGCGAAGTAGAGTTCCAAGTCCCAAGTTCCAGGTTCCACGTCGCAGTGTACCCAGACTTTGGACGTGGGACTTTGGACTTGGAACTCTACTCCGCCGCTCGGCGGATACGATCCATCAACGCCACGCCCAATCCCTGTTCCGGCACGGCCTCGCATACGATGGTTTTCACGCTCGTCTGGTCACATTGCCGGAAGAAATGAAACAATTCACGCGCGTACGCTTCCACGTCGCGACAGCGTTTCTTCATTTTCCATTTCACACCGCGCGGCGGATGCAAACCGATGTAAGCCGCCTCCTGCGCATCTTCACTGATCACTGACCACGGATCACGGATCACTATCCCTGCTTCCGGCGCATAATGCCGGTGACGCAGGCCGGGACTGCGGCCCCGCTTCACATCGCGCGCGGTGGCCGCGCGTGTTCCCGGAACCACCTTGCGCAATTGTTCCAAGGTGATCGCGCCCGGCCGCAGCACCACGGGCACACGTCCCGTACAGTCCACCACGGTGGATTCCAATCCCACGGTGGCGCGCGGCCCCTTGAGCAAACAGGTGATGCGTCCATCCAGATCCCGCAACACCGCCTGCCACGTGGTCGGACTGGGCCGGCCCGATCGATTGGCCGACGGCGCCGCCACCGGAAAGCCGCACACGCGCAGAAATTCACGCGCCACCGGATGGGTCGGCATCCGCACGCCCACCGTGTCGAGCCCGGCCGTCACCACGTCGGGCACCTCCGGCCGCTTGGGCAACACCACGGTGAGGGGGCCGGGAAAAAACGCCTGGATCAATCGCCGCGCGGACGGCGTAATCCGTCGCGCCACTTCCCGAATCTGGCGCTGGTCCGCCACATGCACGATGAGCGGATTGTCGCCCGGCCGTCCCTTGGCTTGGAAAATAAGCTGCACCGCGTCTTCGTCAAATACGCAGGCGCCCAACCCATAGACCGTCTCCGTGGGAAACGCGCACACCCCGCCGGTGATGACGGCGGCCGCCGCGCGATCGGGCTGGCTGGTGATCACGGTTTTCATGTGATCGGAGCGTAGCATATCTAAAGAGGAATTCAGGTTTCAGATGCGATTTTCCAGCTGCAACAGGGTATGGTGGTCGCCATGTTTCGTGGTATCCCCCATTTGATACGACTGGCCGCAGTGGGCGTGTTGAGCCTTGCGATGCAATCCCGCGCTCAATCCAGCCGGCCCGGCTGGGGTGCCACACCTTATGTCGCAGGCGGCGTCACCGGGGTTACCTTCCGGGTCTGGGCCCCCCAGGCAACCAACGTAACCGTGGCCGGCACGTTCAACAGCTGGAACAGCACCGCGCACCCGCTGCAGCTGGAAAGTACGAACACCGGGGTGTGGTCGCGCGACGTCACCAGCGCACGCATCAATCACAGCTACAAATACGTCATCAACGGCGCCCAATGGCGCAGCGATCCGCGCAGCCGCATCATCAACGGAGCCGACAACAACAACTCCATCATCTCCGGAACCAACACATTCACATGGAACGGCGATCACTACAGCATCACCAACGCCAGCGACCTGGTGATCTACGAAGCCCACGTGGGCGTCTTCACGGGGCCGGGCGGCACGTTCAACAGCTTCACCAACCGCCTGGATTACCTGAACGACCTCGGGGTGAGCGCCCTGGAGTTCATGCCCATCAATGAATTTCCCTCCGCCACCAGCTGGGGCTACAACCCGGCCTACCCGTTCGCGGTGGAAAGCGATTACGGCGCGCCCGACAGCCTGAAAAGCCTGGTCCAGCAGGCGCATCAGCGCGACCTGTTGACCCTGATTGATGTGGTGCACAACCACTGGGACGGCGGTTCATCGCTGTGGCAATTCGACGGCAGCACGCCCGGCCCCTATTTCTATCCGAACGCGCCCTATGCGCTGACGTCGTGGGGACCGCGCCCCGACTACAGCCGCGCCGAGGTTCGGGAGTACATCAACGACACCTTCCGCATGTGGCTGGACGAGTACCACATCAGCGGCTTTCGCTGGGATGCCCCGCGCCACAGCATCTATACCACCAACGAAATCTACATCCCGGACGGGATGCTCATGATCACCAACGCCCTCGCCTTCATGGCCACCAACTATCCCGGCACGTGGAACATCGCGGAGGACACCAAGGAGATCAGCGGATTCAATTACTTCTGGGATTTTACGTTTCATTCGGAAATCAAGAGCGTGCTGACCCAGTCCGATGACAATTTCCGCGACATGCCCACGGTGGCTCGCAACGTGGGCGGCCTCGCGGCCCGCATCATCTACACCGAATCACACGATACGGCGGGCGACCTCAACCAGGGGGTGCGGCTGACCACCGCCATTCACAGCGCGGACCCGGCGGGCTATTACGCGCGCAAACGCTCGGCCCTCGGCGCGGTGCTGGTGATGACATCGCCCGGCACCCCCATGATCCTGCAGGGCCAGGAACTGCTGGAAACCAATCAGTTCAGCGATACCCGCGGCATGGACTGGTCCCGGACCAACAGCCAGGCCGGTACGCGGCGGTTGTACCGGGATCTGATCCGCCTGCGCCGCAACCTGGACGGTGTTTCGGGCGGGCTGCGCGGCGAGGCGGCCAGTGTCTACCACGTGGATAACGTGAACAAGCTTGTGGCCTACAGCCGCACCGACAGCACCGGGGACACGGTGGTCGTGGTGGCGAACTTCGCCAACGCCACGCGAGCCGGCTATGCCCTGCCTTTTCCCGAAGCGGGCACTTGGTATGCCCTGTTCAACAGCGACGCCACCAACTACGCCTCCGACTACAGCTACTACGGCAGCACCGAGGTGGCCGCCGCCGGCACGCCCCCCGTGGGCCTCGTCAACGTGGCCCCCTACAGCGCGCTGATTTTTTCCCGCACCCCGCGCAGCGGCTTGGTGCTGCTGGCCCAGAACAACGTGGACCAGCCAGCCGGCAACAACGACGGCACCCTCGACCCCGGCGAAACCATCCGCTCCCGCATCGTGCTGCTGAACAAATCACAATTCGCGGCCACCAACCTCCAGGCCCACCTGGTGTGCGACACCCCCGGCGTCACCATGCTCCAGGGCGATTCCGCCTACCCCGTGCTGGCGCCTGATGCCATCGGCACCAACACCACCTGGTTCGAATACCAGATTGCGCCCACCCAGACGTGCGGCAGCGTGCTGGCCTTCCGCCTCGTCACGACCTTCAACGGGCAATCCCTGACCAGCGTGCTGGACCAGGTGGTCGGTCGCTCCCTCCAGCTGCCATCCGTCACCAACGTCTTCCTCAGCAGCGATGTACCCAAGCCCATGCCGGACCTCACCACCACCTACTCAACCCTGGCCCTCAACGAGCCCGGCAACCATACCATCCGCGATCTGCGCGTGCAGGTGCGCCTGAATCACACCTACGACCGCGATCTGACCCTGGCCCTCCAGCATCCCGATGGATCGGAAGTCATCCTGGCCAGCCGACGCGGCGGCAGCGGCGACAACTATGGCAGCGGCACCGGAACGTGCGGCACCGTGACCTACACCGTGTTTGATCAGAGCGCCGCCACCGCCATCCGCAACGGCACCGCGCCCTTCGCGGGCTCGTATCGTCCCGAGGGCAGCCTGGCCACCTTCAACGGCAAACCGCTGAACGGCACCTGGCGGCTGCGCCTCTTGGACGGCTTCGCGAACAATGCGGGCACCGCCTTGTGCTGGGGGGTGCGCGCCGTCTACGAACAAAACACACTGGACTGCACCACCTTCAGCAATCGCCCCCCGGAAATCATCGGCACCAACCTCTTTCTCGCTGCGGGCTTGTCCACCAACTTTCATTTGCAGGGCAGCGACCCGGATGGACAACCCGTGCAGTTTATACCCCACACCCCGCCCGGCCACGGCCTGCTATCCGTGCTCATCCCCAGCAACGGACTGAGTCGCTACCGACCGGTGTACGGCTTTCACGGCACGGATTCGTTTGCTTTTGTGGCCTCGGACGGCCTGGCCACCAGCGGGCCCGCCGCCGTATCCATCGTCATCGCGCCACCCGCCGACACCAACACCAACGGCCTGCCCGACACCTGGGAAGAAATGTACTTCACCAACCTGAATGAGTCCCTGACCGGCGAGGACACGGACGGCGATGGCGCGGATAACCAAGCGGAATATTGGGCGCACACCAATCCGCAGGACAGCAATTCCGTGCTGCGCCTCCTCAGTCTGGAGCAAACCTCGGGCTGGTATGCCCTGCGCTGGAATTCCACCGGCGGTACCCGCTACGCGCTGGAAGTCAGCTCCGGCCTGGAGAACGCTCCTTTCCAACTCATTCCGCAACCTCTGCACGAGGCCATGGATGCCGCGGACGACGGCGTCACCTCGGTCATGTCGTTTGTGGATGACCTCTCGTTGACCCCATCACCGGCCACCAATCTGATGCGCCTCTACCGCGTGCGTGTTCTAAACGAGTAGCAACCCTGCTACACTCCCGCCATGCGCACCACCCTGCTTTGCCTGCTGGCCGCCTTGGCCTCCAACCTCCTGTTCGTCTGGTGGGGTCGCCACACCTTTGTGCCGCTGGGCCTCGTGGTGGTGGGCGGCTGGCTGCTGGCCTTCCTGCTGGCCGTGCTGGGCGCGGCGATTTACGGCTTCAGCAAGCGCCAGATGACGGACCACGTCCGCCTGACCCTGCGCTCCCTGCTGGTCGGCATCGTATTTTTCTGCGCCACCACCGCGGGCCTGCCCCTCGTGCATCGCCAGATCAAGGCCGACCTGGCCGCGACCCGCGTCGAAGCCGAAAATCTGGCCCGGCTGCTGGATGCCTATAAAACCCGCACCGGGGCCTATCCGGCCCTGCTGGATGACGTGATGCCCTCCGCCGAACGCTCGCGCCTGCTGAACCGCCACGACACCTACCAAGCCACCACCAGCAACTTCGTCCTGCGAATCCGCATCCCCGGCCACCCGCTCGCCGGCGAAAGCTACCGCAGCGAAGACCGCCGCTGGCGTCTGGAGTGAGGGAAGAATTGCGGATGGCCAATTTGCAATTGCCAATTTTGTTTCCCCTTCGTCCCTTTGTCCCTCTGTGCCTTTGTCCCTTCCTCCGGTCCCTTCTTGTGCGCTCGTTGACATGGTGTAGGATGTCACGCTGCGAGGCGCGGACTACATAATCATGCTCTACCGGCTGATATTTCTGTGCGGACCCCGGACCGGCGAACGCATCACCGTGTCCGAAGAGCCCATGACCGTGGGCCGCGCCGCCGACTGCACCGTGCCCGTGCCGGACCAGGAAATGGCGCGCCAGCATGCGGTCATTGAGCAGAAGGATGCCGAGCTCTACATCCGCGACCTCGGTTCCATGAACCGCATCCTGGTCAACAAACGCGAGGTGCACGAGACGCGCCTCAAACATGGCGATGAAATCGAGCTGGGCCGGACCCGTCTGGTCGTGCAGGCCCTGGTGCAGGCCGAAGTCGAAGGCTCCGCCACCAGTCACCGCCGCCGCTACCGCGCCGCCTGGGCGGTAGCCGCCACCCTGCTGCTCGGCATCGTGCTCGTGCTGTCCGCACGCTATGTGCCCCGCGGTGACGATGAGGCCAACATCGCGACGCCCGCCCTGGCCCCCGAACCCCTGGCGGCAGCCCTTCCTGCTGCGGCATCCGCCCCCGAGGCCACGGTGGAAACCGCGCGGGTCAGTGAAGATTTGCGCGGACTGAAGGACGAGATCCTGGCCATCCAACAAACCGTCAAACAGATGGCCGCGCGGTCGCCTGCCGAGACCCCACCCGCGCCACCGCCCGCGCCCAGCGCCGCCCACGACGAAGTCGCGGCCCTGTTCGAAGCCGCCCAGGCGGCCCACCAGGGCGGCAAGCTGCCGGAAGCGGACGCCCTGCTCGCCCGCACCCAGCAATTGAATCCGGATTTTCTCTCCGCGTACGAAGAGCGGGCCGCCGTGCTGGAAAAAATGGGACGGCGCGGGGAGTCGGCCGCCCAATGGTCGGAAGTCCTGCGCCGCAGCATCGAGTCGCCCCTGTATCAGAAGGCCGTGGCCGAGCGCATCCGCCTGAGCGAGGCCGCCGCACCGGAACCCGCGCCGGATGTGCCGGTGCTGAAGATAGCCCAGATGCAGCAGACTCGTTTTCAGGCCAGCGACGACTACGATGAAATGCGTGTGCTCAACATCGGCCTCAGCCCGGCCCAACCGGGTGTGCGCATGGATCGCGACGCCGTGCAGGTCGAAGTCATCTTCTACGATCGCGACCCCGATACCGGTGCGGTGGAACCCACGGAGGCCAAGGTGTCCCAGGAAACCACCGAACCCACCGCCGCCTGGGGCCGCGACACGGAGAAACTTGTCTCCGCCACCTACCTGGTGCCCACCGACCTGCGCGCGGCCCAGCGGGCGGAGGCGCGCAACCGCGTATTCCACGGCTACCGGGTGCGCGTGTTCTACCGCGGCCGGTTGCAGGATGAAGCCGCCATGCCCAAGTCCCTGGCCGGCCTGCCGTCCCCGCAAGCGGCCGCCACCCCCTGAACCCTGTGCCACCCCGCGAAAAAATATCCGCCTGCGTGATCGTGTTCAACGAGGAGCGCAAAATCCGGCGCTGCCTGGAGAGTCTTACCTGGTGCGATGAAATCGTGGTGCTGGACAGCTTCAGCACGGACAAGACGGTGGCCATCTGCCAGGAATACACCGACCGGATTTTTCAGCACGTCTGGATGGGCTACGTCGGCCAGCGCAACAAGGTGCGCGAACTGGCCCGGCATCCATGGATCCTCAACATCGATTCCGACGAGGAGGTGTCGCCCGGTCTGCGCCACGAAATCGAGGAAGCCTTCGCCTACGGCCCGCCCGCCTACCGCGGCTATGAGTTCCCGCGTCAGGTGTTTTATCTCGGACGCTGGATCAACCACGGCGAGTGGTACCCCGACATCAAGCTGCGCCTGTTCCACCGCGATTACGGCCGCTCCGAAGGCGAGGAACCGCACGACAAGGTGGTGGTGAACGGCACGGTGCAGCGGCTGCGCAATCCGCTCTGGCACTATACCTACGACGACTTGCGCGACCAGATGGACACCCTGGACCGCTTCTCCACCATCTCGGCCCGGCAGAAATTTGTGCAGAACCCACGCTTTCACCGCATGGATCTACTGACCCGCCCGCCGCTGCGCTTTCTCAAGGGCTACCTGCTCAAGCGCGGCTTTCTCGACGGCTGGCACGGCCTCATCATCGCCTCCATCAGTTCCTTCGGTGTCTTCATGAAATACGCAAAACTGTGGGAACTTTCCCGGCGGCAAAAAGGCGACTTCAAAGAACTGCCCGACCCCGGCACGGGGCCGGGGTCCTGATTTTTTCCAATCGTTGGAACTATGAAAAAGCCGTTTTTCCAATCGTTGGAACTTTTGGCCGGCCTGCTGGTGCTGTGGTCCGCGACCTCCGCGCCCGCGCTCGAACTGTATGTCCAGGTCCAGCAGTTCACGTGGGAGGAGCGCGATCAAAACGACCAACTGCTGCTGGAGGAAGAGGGACCCCTGTATGGCCTGGGCCTGGTCGGCTCGTCCCGCCTGGACGGCGATCTCACGTGGCGAAGCCGGGTCGAGGGTTTTCTGGGCGAAGTGGACTACGACGGCACCACGGTACTGGGCGCGCCTGTGCGCACCACCACCGCCTACTACGGCATGAAGGGGGAAACCGACCTGCGCTGGGACCTGGCGAAACCCGCGGCCTTCGACACCGGACCGCTGGGAGGCATCTCCACCCGGGGCTGGCTGCGCCGACTCGACAACAGCAATCGCAACAGCAACGGGTACGACGAAGGCTGGTGGATGATCTACGCGCGCACCGGCTGGTTCGCGGAAGGTCGGCGGCCGGGCGGTTGGAGCTGGGAGGCGGAGGCGGCCCTGCGTGTGCCCCTGTACAACAGCGCTCGTTACAGCCTCACCGGCGCGGATGGCGAGGGCAATGTGACGGTGGAGCCGGGCCGGGAAATCACCACCGAAGCCACCCTGACCCTGCGCCGGGAAACCTGGAGCGTGGGACTCGCCTACGAAAATTTTGAGTTCGGTCGATCGGAACCAGAACCCCTGCCCCCCTTCGAAATCTTTCAGCCTGCGTCCGAAGGCAATGCGTGGTCGTTCCGGGTGGGCGTGATTTTCTAAATCTACGACGCCTGGCTGTAGCCGCAACCGTTGGTCGCGCTTAACGTGCGGCCGCTGTTCACGCGGCCCCGATCGAAGAAGAAAAGGCCGTCCCCGGAGGGACGGCCTTTTCATCACATGCCAAACGCCAGCTTATTGCGCGGGCGGGGGCGTTACTGCTTGCGCCGCACCAGCCGCTGCTTCGGTGGCCTTGGCTGCGGCATCCGCCGCGGCCGCCGCGGCCTGCTCCGCGGACTGGCTCAGCGCCTCGCCCGCCTGTTGCATGGCTTCGCCGGATTTTTCCAACGCAGCGCCGGTCATCTCCTTGGCCTGCACCGCGACTTCGCCGGCCTTCTCGGCCGCCACGGCGCTGGCTTCCTTGACTTGCTCCACCGCGGCACTGGCGGCTTCACCCGCCGTCGCCGCTGCCGCGGACGCCGCTTCCTGGGCCTTGGCGGCCGCTTCGGACGCCGCCTTCATACCCTCTTCGGTGGCCGCTTTCGCCGCTTCCATGGCCGCCGCGGAGGCTTCGGAGGCCTTCTGCATAGCTTCTTCGGCTTTCTGCTGGAGGGCGCTGGGCGCCGCTTCCTTCTTGCCGCAGCCCGCCGTCATCAACGCCGCCGCCATCATCATCACCGACACTTTGATCCACATATGCATCTGTCTTCTCCTGGTTGGTTGCTTTCCCCACTTAACATCCCTAGCTGCCGCGGTACGTCCCATAGCCGAACGGATTCAACAGCAGCGGAACATGATAATGCTGCATCGGGTCCTTGATTTCAAACATGACCGGAACGCAGGGATAAAAATACGGCACGTCGCAGTTGTGGAAATAGGTGCCAGTGTCAAACATCAGGCGATACACCCCGGGCACCAGCGCGTGGGTGGGCGGGAGCAGGTTGCCAATCCGTCCATCCTGGTCCGTCTTGCCACGGGCGAGCTGCTTCCAGTTCTCGCCGTGCTCCCAGAATTCAAGCACCACCACCAGGCCGTCCACCGGCCGACCGCGGGCGGTATCGAGCACATGGGTGGTAATGGGGCTGCGCGCGCTCATGAGGCCCGCCGCGCTTCCAGGATTTTCACAAACGAACGGGCGCGGATTTCCGCCAGGGTCAGCCCGGTGGCGGTGGCCTCCTGTTCGGTGATGGCTCCGCAGTTGATGCCGCGCAGGAAGTAGTTCAGCAGGCCCTGCCCGGTGGCCGCATCATCAAACACGTCGCCAATCAGGGTGGCCTGAGCCGCCTTCTCAATGAAGGTCTTCAAGCGCAGGGATGCGGCCTCCAATCCCTCCAGGAAAAACTTGTACACGGTGGCATAGCGCACCGGGAACTGCGCCGGATGCAGATCCCAGCCCTGGTAATAGCCGGTGTACAACGAGTGAGACACATGCTCGTGCATGATCCGCCACGCCCGGTGCACGGTCTCCCGGTTGGCCTTCTTCTGGGCGGGCGACAGGGCCTTGCCCGCGGCGGCGCGATGCGGCCCCACCGGCATGATGTTGGTGGCGCCGTCGGAGATCCACAGGCCGGTGCCCATCAGCGAAACCCGCTGCACTTCGCGCGCAAAATCACACACGGTATGCGTCATGCTCTGATAGGCCGCCGTGATGCTGTTGGACGCGGTGTAGTCGTACACGCCGAAATGCGCGCCGATGCAGCGTCCATTCGCGGCCTCCACCAGGCGCGCGATGTTCGTCTCGCCGCGCGGACCGATGATGGACTGCGGGGTCTCGATCATCAGCTCGATCTTCAACGCGCCCTTGGCCAGGCCGAGTTTTTTCTCCAACAGGTCGCAAAGCCGGGCCAGCGCGCTGACCTGCTCGGGGATCACCGGCTTGGGAATGGTGATCACAAAGTTGGCCGGCAGCGCACCCCTGGTCTCCCCCACCAGGGTGGTGATGAAGACATCCAGGGTACGGATGGCGCGGTGTTTGAGCTCCTGGGTGAACGGCTTGGTGCGGATGCCGATGAACGGCGGCAGGGAGCCTTCCTTCATGCCGCGCGCCACCTCGCAGGCGGTGAATTCGGCGTGCCCGTCCTCCTCCGCGTCCGGCCGATTGCCGTAGCCGTCTTCGAAATCAATGCGGAAATCCTCCACCGGCTCCCGCTTCAGCTTCTCCACCACGCGATCGTAAATGATTTTGTGCAGCTTGCCGGAACCCGCCGCCTTCCAGCCCATGGCCCGGGCGAAGGAGGCGGCATCCGGTGCATTTTCCTGCAACGCGCGCAGGGCCACCACCCCGAGCTTGGCCGCGGTGTCAGCCTTGAAAATCTGCGCGCCGCCATACACGGTTTGCACCGGCTGGCGTTCCGGCGAGTCGCCCGGGTACTGGCGGGCGAAGCGCGCGTTGGCCTCGGCGAGGTCCTGGACCACGGACTGGATGAGGGCGGGGGTAAAGGTGGATTTCATGATCAGGTTTCCTCCTGCAGTAATTTGCCCAGCCGAATGCGGGTGATCTTGGCCTGTTCGCCCGCGGCGATTTTCAGTTCCACGGCGGGCGGATTCTGCAAACGCTCCTCCAGCAGAGCCAGCATTTCCTCCGCCGTCTTGCCGGTGGCACACACAATGAAGATGAAGCCGTATTTCGCTTCATAGGCCTCGTTGCCCGCGGCCAGTTTTTTCAACACATCCTCGGCGGCGGCGCGCACCCCCGCCTGCTCGCCCTCCGCCCACTGCTTGGTGGTGGCAAAGCGCGAGCGCAGGCTGGCCACGTCGCCGATCTTCGGATGATGCCGAAAGGCTTCCAGCACGTCCTCGCGATTGCAGCCCGCCCACAGTTGGTCGGCGGCCGCAAACACCTCATCCACGGAGCGGAACGGCCGACGCGCCACCATCTGCGTCGTCCAGCGGCGGGCTCCACAACAGCGTTGCAGGTCCTTGAGGGCCTCGTCGTAGGTCAGGGCGTTAAATTGATCCAGGCGCATGGTGGGAGCAGTTCCGGGTTCCAAGTTTCAGGTTTCAAGTTTCAGGAGGCCCAACACCCGGAGCCGGCTGATGCCACCGTCGGGATAAATGTTGAGTCGCACGTGGGAAACGGGGCCGCTATTCAGCAACTCTTTCTCCACATAATGCTGGTGGTGGGCCTGCAATTTGTAGCGGGGCAGGATTTCCTTCCAGGTGAAATCCGGCCACGTCAACGCATCCACCGCCTGGTCGGGCGCGTAACAGCCGTCCAGCGAGCAGGTGTCGGGGAAGTTGCCCTTGAAGTGATTGGTGTCAATTTCCAGCTTGGACACCGTGCCCGGGCGGCCCAAGCGGATGATGACCCAGTCGTGGCCAGGTCCGCGGCGACGTCGGGTTTCCCAGCCATCGCCCATGTTGGCGGAGCGGCCGGGCATGAGCAGGTTGTTCATCGAACTGAAGAAGGCGTCGCTGCAGCCCACCGCGCGCCCGCCGTTCTCCAGCGCAGCAAGGTCCACCAACGCGCCGGGTTTGAACACCGCCGGGTTCGGCGTCACCTCGCCGTACACGCGGAAGCGGGCCACGCCGCCGTCCGGATAAATATGCAGCTTCAGGTGGGTCCAGGTCTGGCGTCCGGTCACCGCGAACAGGTTCTGCGAGCCGGGATTCACCGGCGAGCGGGTCAGGATTTCCGTCCACGGCCCCTCCGCCGAGGTGGCGGCTTCCAGCGAAACAAAGGACGGCGCATTGCCCAGAAAATGGTTGGTGTCCACATCCACGCCGTGGATCACGCCCGGCAACCCGAGTTGCAGGATGCACCAGTCGTGGCCGGGCACGCGCTTGCGCCGGGTCTCCCAGCCGTCCATCCATTTGCCGCGCTCGGTGTACTTGTCGTCAATGAACACACCGCGCCCCGGCTTGAGCAGGTTTTCCTTCTCGGCAAAAAATTCGTCGCTGGCGGACAGCGCCCGCCCGCCGATGCGCTCGGCCGCCAGATCAATCAACCCCGCAAACGACGCGCTCAACGGCAAAGCAGTAGCCATGATTCAATCCCCAGGTTCATCATCTGCGATAAGGTACACGAATTTCCGGCCAATCACTGGAAAAATCCTCCGTATTCCGCGTCACCAGCAGACACTCCTCGCGTTGCGCACTGGCCAGAATGATGGCGTCCGGAAGCGCCTTCACGAATCCGTCCACTCTTTCCGCAGGCGTCGTTGATAGGCCACCCCGTCGGTGCGCCTCGCGCCCCACGCCCCGAAGGCCGCAGCTGGCGGCGGGACCTGCCGCCCCTTGAGATAATGTGCGATGGCCTCCCGAACCACCTGCGAACGCGATGCGCCCCGCGCCCGGGCCAGCAGCTTCAAGGCACGGTCCATCTCTTTATCAAGATCAATGATCGCTCTCATGATATCGGCATCAGTTGTCTATCAAGCCCGACCCAACAGCGGCTGGCCCGTCGGACCGGCTTTAACCACGCCCCGCTCGGCCACCAGTGTCCCGCGAAGATACGTTCTTTCCACCACCCCGTAAAGCGTGCGTCCGACATAGGGTGAAACCTTGTGGCGGTGATAGGTGGCCTCCGGCTGCACCACGAAGGACGCCTCGGGTTCCCACACCACCAGATCGGCGTCCTGCCCGACGGCAATGCTGCCCTTGCGACCCGCCAACCCAGCCAGCCGGGCCGGCCGCGCACACATCCACTGTGCCAGCGTATGAAACGCGGGCTGGCTGCCACGGGTCGCCGTCCACACCGCGGGCAGGCTCCATTGCAGGGAGGCGATGCCGCCCCAGGCCCGGAAGAAGTCGCCCTCGGCCATGCGTTTCATATCCGGCGGGCACGGAGAGTGGTCGGTGCACACCATGTCAATCGTGCCCTGCAACAACGCGCCCCACAGCATCTCGTTGTTAGTCTGCTCGCGAATGGGCGGCGCGCACTTGAAGGCGGTCGCCCCGTCCTGAATTTCGCCGGCATGAAAAAACAGGTAGTGCGGGCAGGTCTCCACCGTGAGCGGCAGCCCCTCCACCTTCGCCCGGATCAACATGGGGACAGCGTCCGAGCTCGACAGGTGCACGATGTGAACCGGCGCGCGGTACTCACGGCAGAGCTGGATCAACAGCGCGATAGCGTCGTTTTCCCACGCGCGCGGACGCGAGGCCAGCCAGGCGGCATACGAATTCGCCGCGCCACGCGGAGGCGGCGAAACGGACTCGAGTTCAGCGTGGGCCAGCAGCGGCACCCCGTGGCGGGCCAGGATGGGCAGCGCGGCGCGCAGGGTGGCCTCGTCGGCGGCGGGAAAATCATCAATGCCGGAATGCACCAGGAAGGCCTTGGCCCCCAGCACGCCCGCCTGGATCAATCCTTCCAGCTGGTCGGTGGCCCCCGGCACGACACCGGCGTGAAACCCGACATCCACCCACAGCTGGCCCCCGGCCGCGCGTAGCTTCTGTTGAAAGGCATCCACCGATGTGGTGACCGGGCTGCTGTTGAGCGGCATGTCCACCAGCGAAGTCACCCCGCCAGCGGCGGCGGCCTGGGTGCCGGTGGCGAACCCCTCCCACGCGGTGCGGCCCGGCTCATTGAGATGCACGTGGGTGTCCACCAGGCCCGGCATCACCACCCGATCCCCCACATCCTCCACCCGACAGCTCACCGGAATGTGATCGTACGGATGGAGCGCGGCAATTTTCCCGTCCTCCACCAGCACGGCGGCCGGCCGGGTGCCATCGGGAAACACAACGCGTCGGCTGCGCAGGGCAAAAAGCATGGCGTACCTCAGGAACGTTGTTCCGATTTCACGATCTGTTCCTGCACCACGCGGCGGAATTCCATGGGATCGCGGATGCCGAAGAAAAACTCCTTCGAGCCGCCGGTGCCGCTGATGATGATGCTGCCGTAACCGAAGAGGCGGCCCAGCACGCCCTGGTAAACGCTGATGCTCTCCACCTTGCTGAGCAGGGTTTCCAGGGAGTGGCGCGAGATGAAACCGGTCTTCATGAGCACCCGCTTGGTGCTGACCCCGAATTCAGAACTGGTCACATTGACCACCCTGGACACGAAGGGCAGCACGCCCTGAAATACCAGGATGAACAGGCCGACCACGTTGTAGCCGTTCCAGCCTTCGCGCAGCCAGCGCAGGGTGTCGGCCGGCAACTGGCGCATCACGTCGCGCGGGATCTTGCTGAAAACATGATCCTGCAGCAGCTGGTTGCCGTGCAGGGCCAGGTAGCCGCCGATCAGCAGGCCCAGCAGCGGACCCAGAAATACAACCGGATGCAGGCGGGTGCGGTATACAACCTCCTCGCCGTCCATTAAATGTCCGTCCAGATAACTCATGATGACTCCCCCGTCAGGCGCGCGCGCGCCCAGCTCAACTCCGCCGCTATGCTAGCGACCACATCGCCCCGCTGCAACGCCGGGGGTAAAACATCGAAAGTATACGTCTCCACCTCGAGGTGCAGCGCCGCCTCCGCCCGGACCCGGCGCCAGAACGCCTCGTCCAGGGTGGCCGCGGTGGACGACAACGGACCCGCGGCGGTCCAGAACAGCGGCACGTGAAAATGGATGCGCAGGCTTTCGACGTCACCCGGCCACGCGGCCAGCGCATCCGGCAGATCGAGCCAGGCGCGCACCGCCCCGTCGCCCGCGCGCGCCCGGACCTGGTGGAGATAGGTCGGCTCATCGAAGGCGCGCAGGGCTCGGCGGGCCTCTTCGGTGGGCTCTGCCTGCAAGGCGGCGCTCAGCTGCACCTTGGATATCCTTACCCCGGCCGCGAGGTACCGATCCCACGCCGCAGCGAGATCCTCAAAAGCCAGGGCGACGTGACAGGTGTCGAAACAAACCCCGAGATGACGCCGCACCCAGGCCTGCTCCTGCGCATCCGCGGCGCCCAGCACGCGCTCGTAAAAAGCGATGAACTCAGCGCTGGTTTCCAGATGACAGGAAGGTTCCGGCTCCAGGCCGAGATGGATTTCCCGGCCCGTCTCCGCTTCCAGCTGCGCGAGGTGCCGCACGGTCTGGATAAGATTCGTCACCGCGGCGGACTGGCGGGCGGGGTCATTCAGGTTGGCGCCGAAGCCCACCGGCACGGTACTGATGCTGCCGTCCTGGCCCTCGGGCAGAAGTCCGGCCAGCAGGTCGGCCAGCCGACAGGTGTACTCCACGCGTTCCCCGGTCGCCCAGTCCGGCTCATATACCCGCGTTTTGACCGGCGCGCCATGAAACCGACCGTAGGGAAATCCGTTGATGGTGAACGCCATCAGGTTGTGGCGGTGCAGAAATTCGCGCAGATCTTCCAGCGGACCCGGCTCCATCAGCTCCGACGCCGCGCGCGCGCTCAGGCGCAGGCCCAGGCCAAAACACGCCCCCCCGGCCACCCGTTGCGCCACCGACAGGGCCGGACCACGCAGGGCGGCAAAACACTCGGCCCATGATTCACCCCGGTGGATGTTGAGGCAATAGGTCAGCTGCTGGCGCGCATCCGGACGTACCCGCATGGCGGCTCAGCTCCGCTCCAGGCGGGCGACGGCTTTGTCCTTCAGCTTGCGGACGGCGGCCAGGATCTGGTCGTGGTTCATTTCGTTAACTTCGAACTTCGCCCCGATGCCGCGCGGCATGGTAATGCACAGGTGCCCGCCCAGGTGCTCACGGAACTCGCGCAGACCTTCCAGCAGCAACAGGCTGCCCTCCTCGCCCACCTGCTCCAGCGCGTCGTGCCAC
Source organism: uncultured Verrucomicrobiota bacterium (assembly GCA_964441655.1). Classification (GTDB taxonomy): domain Bacteria; phylum Verrucomicrobiota; class Kiritimatiellia; order CAIVKH01; family CAIVKH01; genus CAYTVN01. Next base: position 27,946 of record CAYTVN010000007.1, read on the forward strand.
AGGTCAAAACCCACCTCGCTCAAACCCGTGTAAAGCGCCTCGAAGGACGCCACATCCAGCCAGCGATTCAGCACGGCATACCACGCGTCCAGGACCAGTCCGATGGCCACCGCACGACCATGGCTCAGCGCATACTGCGAAAGGCTTTCCAGCCGGTGGGCCGACCAGTGACCGAAATCGAGCGGGCGAGCCTGCCCGAATTCAAAGGGATCGCCGCCGTTGCGAATGTGGTCGAGATGCAATTCCGCGCACCGCTGCACCAGGTAGGCCATGGCCGATTCGTCGCGGGCGCGCAGGGCGGAGGCATGGGCGCACAGCCAATCGAAAAACGGCTTGTCCTTGATCAGGGCCACCTTAAAAGCCTCGGCAATGCCATCCGTCCATTCCGCATCGGGCAGGCTGCGCAGGAAGTTGAGATCATTGATCACCGCGAACGGCGGGGCAAAGGCGCCCAGCAGATTCTTGGTGTTGCGATAATTGATGGCATTCTTGACCCCCACCCCGCTGTCGTTCTGGGCCAGCACGGTGGTGGGAATACGAATCAGGCGAAGGCCGCGATGCACCAGCGCGGCCGCCAGCCCGATGGCGTCCAACACCGCGCCGCCGCCCACCGCCAGCACCACGGAATGGCGGCACATGCGCTGATCCACCAGCTCGTCGAGCCGCCCCACGAATCCGGGCAGGTCGTTTTTGATGGCCTCCCCGCCGGCCACCACATGCGGCGGGGCCAGCAGTTCGATGATCGGCTCGTGGGCCTGCGCGTAATTGGAAACCTGCTCCGCCAGGCCCGGGAACGCCTTCACCACCCCGGCGTCCACATAGGCCAGTACGCGATGCGGACCGGATTCGCCGAGGCGGGTCAGCATCTGAATCAGCGTCCGGTTACTGGAATCAAAGACCCCGCGGGTGAAGACCACCGGGAAGGAGTAGGACACGGAAAAGTTCTGCTGAATTACGTGG
>CAYTVN010000008.1:0-25789 GCA_964441655.1 uncultured Verrucomicrobiota bacterium
CCGCCCCCACCCGGCCCAGCAAAGGAACCAAGCAACGGTCGGTCAGCAACTCACCCAACAGGCCGCCCGCGCTGCCCACATTGAGGCGGTCGCGCACGCCTTCCCACACCACGCTGTTCAGCTCCATGAGGGACGCGGAGGCCAGCAGCAACACGCCCGCCCAGGCGAACTTGGGCCACAGACGGCCCTCCCGCTTGAACAGGCAGATCAGGCCCAGGTAGGAAAAAATCGCGGGCAAAATGTAGCCGGCCACGCCCAGCCCCATGTAATTCAGGAAGGAAAACCACGCCCCCACCGGACCGATGAAGTTACGCGGGGGATCGTTGGGCGGATCGTGCAGGAAGCCGATGTCACCGGCGTCGTAGGAAAACAGGCTCAACACGCTCAATACACATACCGCAAGCAGGGCGATACCGCTGATTTCCTGCCAGCCGGTCCGGGCAATTTCTTTTTTCACAGCCATCTCATCACCATAGCAACCGCACCGCCCCGCGGGCAAGAAACGCGTTCACATGAATTTGCGCCAGCCGGGCCCATCCTTTTTAGGTTTCCTTCAACCCGCTCCGGCTGCTACACTGGCCTTGTAAGGCGAAGCTTGGAGACCCACGCATGATCAAAAGTCTGATGGTGTTTACCGATGGTTCTGACCACGCCGCGGCCGCGATCACCTATGCCATACAACTGGCCCGCGACCTGAAGGCGCGCATCTCCGGCTGCCACATCCTGGACACCCGCACCCTGGAAGGACCGCTGCTGGCCGATCTGTCCGGCTGGCTGGGCGCCCAGCCTTACGGCGCCCAGGTGGCGCAATTCCGCACCCTGCTCGAACAGCGCGGCCAGGCCATCCTCGAGGCGTTCACCCAGGATTGCGCCGCCAACGGGATGGATGCCGACGCCCTGCTGCGCACCGGCCTGCCCGCCCGCGTCATCCTGGACGAGGAAGCCCACGCGGAACTCATCATCCTCGGCCAGCGTGGCGAACACGCGGAGCAGACGGGCGAAATGATCGGCACCACCGTGGAGCGGGTGATCCGGCACACCCTCAAGCCCTGCCTGATCACCCCCGGGGTGGCCCGCCCCATCCGCCGCATCCTGGCCGCCTACGACGGTAGCGACGTCTCCAGCAAGGCCCTGCACGAAGCCATCGAACTGGCCATGGCCCTGACCGTCCCCCTGGTCCTGCTCACCGTGGCGGAAAACGAAGGCCACGAGCAGGCGCGCGCCGTGGTGGAAGATGGCATGCGCCTGGTGCGCGCCCACGAATGCGCGGCCGCCCAACTGGTGGTGGAAGGACGCCCCGATCAGGTTATCCTGACCCAGGCCGAGGAGCTTGCCTGCGACCTCATCGTGGTGGGCGCCTACGGCCACAGCCGCATCCGCGAAATGATCCTCGGCAGTACGACGCAAAACCTCGTGGCCCGCGCACATGGCCCGCTGCTGCTCGTCAGATGAGGGGCGGACCGTGATCCGTCATCCGTATTCCGCCGTCCGAACGGATAACGGTTTACGGATCACGGATCACTTTAAAACGTGACCTCCCCGCCCCGGGTGGTTCAATCTATCGCCGATGTCAGATCCCCTCATCATCATCGCGCTCGGCCTGGTCCTGGTCATCCTGATCGGACTGATCCTGTGGCTTCGTGCCGCCCTGCGCTCGCTCGTCCCCCGCCCGGAGGACCAGCAGGCGCTGGGTGAACTACGCGGCCAGCTCAACGGGGTAACCCAGCAGGTGGCCCTACTGCAAAGCCAGGTCACACAGAGTTTGGGGGACACCCGCAAAGCCATGGACACCCGGCTGGACGGCGCCGCAACCGTCATCAAGGAAGTCAGCCGCCAGCTCGGTCAGTTGAGCGAAAAAACCCAGCAACTATCCGACATCGGCAAAGACATCTCCAGCCTGCAGGACATCCTGCGTTCGCCCAAGCTGCGCGGCAACATGGGTGAACTGTTCCTGGGCGACCTGCTGAGCCAGATCCTCCCGCCCGAGCATTATCAGCTCCAATACACGTTTCAGGACGGCGGCAAGGTGGACGCGGTCATCCGCCTGCAGGCGGGGCTGGTCCCGGTGGACGCCAAGTTCCCGCTGGAGAATTTCCAGCGCCTGGTGAAGACGGAGGCCCCGGAGGAAAAGAAAGCCCTGCGCCGCGCGTTCCTGCAGGACGTGAAGAAACACGTGGATGCCATCGCGACCAAGTACATCCGCACCGACGAAGGCACCTTTGACTTCGCCCTCATGTATATCCCGGCCGAAAACGTCTATTACGAGACCATCATCAAGGACGACGAACTGGGCGCGGACGGCGCGCTCTTCAGCTACGCCCTGGCCCGCCGGGTGATACCGGTTTCGCCCAACAGCTTCTACGCCTACCTGCAAACCATCCTGCTCGGGCTCAAGGGCCTGCGGGTGGAGGAAAGCGCGCGGGAAATCATCAACCATCTGGCCCGCCTGAATCAGGAGTTTGACCGCTTTTCCGAATCCTTCCGCCTGGTGGGCGACCACATGGAAAATGCACTCAAGAAGTACGAGGAGGCCCAGAAGCGCCTGCTCAAAGTGGAAGGCAAGATGGAGCAGCTGGACGGCCTGGCCAAACTCGAGCTGACCCCGCCCGCCGCCGCCGAGTAACAAACCTGCCGGGTTGAACAGCCCGCGCATCTTCGCGCAGGGTAAACATGCATAGCAAAGTCGCGGCAGTCCAGAGCGAAGTCCAACGCGTTCTCGATTGTGCCATCTTGGACGGATCCGAGGACGCGGTCCAGGTTGCCGCCTACCTGAACGGGGAACTTATCGTCGATGCCTGGTCTGCGCCCGCAGCGCGACCCGTGGATGGATACAGCCTGTTCCCAATCTTCTCGACCGGCAAGGGCATCGCCGCCACAGCGGTCCACCGCCTGGTGGAGCGCGGCACCCTGTCCTGGGACGAGCCCATCGCGCAGCACTGGCCGGAATTCGCAGCCAAGGGCAAAGGTGGCATCACGCTGCGCCACGTACTGAACCACACCGCCGGCCTTCCCATGATGCCCGACCAGGGCCACCCGGCCCAGGTGTGCGACTGGGAAACCATGTGCGCCTTTCTCGCCGACTCCGCACCCTTGCATCCGCCGGGCGCACGACGCCACTACCACGCCATCACGTATTCCTGGCTGCTCGGCGAGACGGCAAGGCGCGCCGATGGCCGGGACTTCGGACGTATCATCAACGATGAAGTCTGTCGACCCCACGGGATTGAATCTCTTTTTTTTGGCCTGCCCGACGCCCTGCTTCCGTTGTGCGTGAATGCGAAGATAGCCTCGCCCACCTCACCACCGCCTGCCACAACCAGCCCGCCCCCGCCTCCAGATCCGGTAGCTCAACGCGCAATTCCCCTCTGGATTGGTCCGCTGGAAAACTGGATCAATCGCAACGATATCCGGCGAGCCTGCCTTCCGTCGTCGAACGGGTTTGGAAACGCACGCGCCCTGGCCCGCCACTACGCCGCCTTGATCGGCACGGGTGTGGACGGTGTGCGGTTGCTTGCGGATGCAACCGTCGCGGCGGCGACCCGGTGGGATGCACTTGTCGATGCCGCCGTACCGGGCGATGGTCGCTGGGGGATGGGATATAGCCTGCAAGGGCCGGATCATGCGCCAGGCGTCGTGTTTGGCCACGATGGCTATGGCGGATCCACCGGCTTTGCCGACGTTCGTTACGCCCTGGCGGTCGCCGTCGTCAAGCAACGCATGGGTGGGCCCTTGACGGGTCACGTGGTGGATACCATTCGCCGCTGTGTCGGGGCCTAGTGAAACGGATGTCGCGCTACGGGATCGAGTCATGATCAACCTGCTCCACGCCAGCCCTTCCGAATCCGAGATCGCCGCCATCCTCGCCAACACGGCAGGCCACTCCGCCCTGCCGCAGCTCGGCGATCCCGCGTGGGCCGCCGCCCGCGCTCACCCCGCGGTTGATGCCTGGGTTGAACCCATCCTCGCCCGCGTCGATCGCGATATCGCCGAACCGATGCCCGTCCTCACCCCGGAACTCTACGCCGACTTTTTCAAGACCGGCAACCGACTCCCCTTCGAAGAACTCTATTTCGAACGACGCCGCCGACTCGGTCGCGTCGCCATGGGACTGCTTATCGGCGATGACACCGACCGGCCACGCCTCCTGTCCTCGTTCCTCGAAAAATTAGCGTCCATCGCTGACGAGGAATCCTGGGCGCTGCCCGCCCACGTCTGGACCGAGCCCACCGGCAAGAATCCCTGGATGATTGATCTCTTTGCCGCGGAGACGGCCAACCAGCTCGCCGACCTTCTGGTGGTTTTCGCCGCCGTCATTCCCGCCGATCTTGCACACCGCATTAAAACCCGCCTGCATGATCAGATCTTCGAAAACTACGTGGCCCCGCGCGCCGCCTTCACCTGGCTCCAGATCACCAACAACTGGAACGCCGTCTGCCACCAGGGCGTGCTCGGCGCGGCGCTTGCCATTGAAGAAGACCACGCGCTCGTCGCCCGCATGCTGAAGCTCGCCGCCGGACGCCTGCCCGTTTTTCTCAGCGGTTTCGGCAACGACGGCTCCACCTCCGAAGGCCCCGGCTACTGGTCGTACGGCTTTGGCTGGTTCAGCGAACTCAACGCCCAGCTCGAACACCGCACGCGCGGCCGACTATCCCTCTTCGAAGGCGACACCAAGGTCGCCGTCATCGCCCGCTTCGCCCCGCTAATGACCCTGTCCGAAGGCCATCTGGTCAACTTCTCCGACGGCAGTCGCACCGGCTACCTCAGCCCGTCCCTCCTCGTCTACCTCGGCGGGCGTCTCGCCGCACCCGTCCTCTCCGCCCAGGGCGCGGCCCTCTACCATCGCCTGTCCAAGACCGGCATCCCGTTCGATGAACTGCGATGCGATTTCTTTCAACTCACTCGCCTCGTTCTCCGCATACCGGCTGCGGCGACGCTGGAACACACGCGGGAAATCATCCAGCCCGACGCGTATTTTCCGGACTACGGAGCCCTGGTCGCCCGCGGAAAAGACACTCGCGGCCAGCGTTGGGAGTTTGCCGCCAAGGCCGGCCACAACCACGAACACCACAACCACAACGACTGCGGCAGTTTTGTCCTCAACGTCGCCGGGGCCCCCGCCCTGGTGGAAATCGGCGCCCCCGAATACACCCGCGCCTACTTCGGCGAACAACGCTACGACAACATCGCCGCCCGTTCCCTCGGTCACTCGGTGCCGCTGGTCAATGGCTGCGAGCAAGCCGCCGGCCCTGCCTTCACCTCCACCGTGCTCCGGGCCGAAAGTGGCGGAGACCGCGTGGAATTCGTCATCGATCTGACCAGGGCCTACCCGCCTGCGGCCAGGCTCCGCTCGTTGCACCGGACCTTCGTCTTCGAAAAATCCGCCGGTCGCCTCACCGTGACCGACCGCTTCGCCCTCGACCCACCCGGCCTCGCCGAGACCCTGCTCATCACCGAGTCGGCGGTCACACGCGATGGCGACACCGCGCTCATCACGACCTCAAAGGCCAACCTCCGCGTGACCCCGACCGAGGGCGCGTGCATCTCCGCCCTCGAAACCATCCCCTACCGCGGCCACCAGGGTACCGACGAACGTATCCACCGCATCCGTCTCGCCCCCGCCACCGGGCCTGCCAGCGCCGTGGTCATCGGCTTCACCATTACCGCCACCTAGCGACGTTTTCAACGGGCACATACCATACGGACCCGAGGCCCCGGCGGCCGGGGATCGTTCTTGCCGCAGGCTCAGCTTTTTGTCAGGTTCAACACTGGGCGCAGCGCTTGCGGACACACGCGACAGGCGGAGCCTTGATTTCGTAACCAGCATGACTTCACGCCAACAGGGTCAACCCTTCAATCGACCGGCGCGTGCGTCGGGCCTGCAGGCTCACACCTGTCTGCTGCTGGTCGTACTGGGATTGGTGGGCTGTGGATATCAGTCGGAATCCGAGCGCGCCTATTTCGAGGGCCGGGAAGCGGAGCGGCAGCAGAAACTCGAGCTCAAGAATACCATCGTCGGCAACGTCTCGGACACTGAAGCGCTGGCCATGATTCAGAAAAGTCCGGCCCCCGACGGATTCGGCACCGTCCTGGATTGGATCGACCGGAAGCGTCTGGAAACGCCGGGACAGATCATGCTGCCGCGCTGGAATGTGCAGCAGTTCGGCGACCGCCGCTTCGAAGTGCGCTACACCTATACCATGATCAACGAAAGCAATCTGCTGGTGCGATCCGGCTACCGCTGGAATGTGGACATCGCCATCAAGCAGATTCCGCCGCCCCAATCCTTCACGGTTTCCAACGCCACGCCTCCCACCATCAACCTGATGTCACAGCAACGCCAGAAGCGGCTTGAAATCGAAGAAGCCAGCCTCGAATAATCCGCCGCCTGACGCGTGCGATACAGAACGAAGGAGACGTCCATGAAGATGTTTGTGAAGGCCGTTCTATGCGGACTGGTGCTGGCCACGGTGGCGGCCGCCGAAACCAACACCCTGCATCTGAACCAGGGACGCTTCGGCCATGGGGCCGTGCTGGTCGGCCGCGACATTTACGTCATGGCCGGATACAGCGACACCGATCTGCTGGGCTCCATCGAACACATCCCGGCCGACCGCAGCCGGGTGGAGTTGTTGGAACCGAAATTCACGCCCCGCTACTGGGTCGGCGCAGCCACCGACGGCACCAACATTTACCTCGCAGGCGGCCTGTACAACGATGGCACGTCCGACCTCCTCGAAGTATGGACGCCCGGCACCGCGGCGCCGCGCGCCCTGAAGCCGCTGCCCACCCCGCGCTCCCGGGTCAGCCTCCTCTATCTGGATCACAAACTGTACGCCATCGGCGGCGTTGACAAGCAGGACCGGCGCACCGGCCAGGTGGAAATCTACGATATGGCCACCGACACCTGGACCAACGGTGCGCCCATGCCCAGCGCGCGCGAATGCGATGCCGAGCTGGTGGAGGGCCGCATCGTGGTGCCGGGCGGCTACGACGGCGACACCTCGGTGAAGGTGGTCGAGTCCTACGATCCGGCCACCGACACCTGGACCCAGCAACCCGACCTGCCGCTGCCCGTGAGTGCGCATCACCTGGCCCTGGTCGGTCGCTCCCTGTACACCTTCGGCAATTACCACGCCCTGAACATGGTCACCGCGCTCGACGTGGACGCCGGCACTTGGTCCATCCTGGACCTGCCCTACGAGGCCTCCCGGCACAACGACGTTGTTTTTGACGGGACCGAGGTCTTCGTCATCGGCGGCAACACCCAGCCCGGCCCGCCCTATCTCGACCTCATCCAACGATTCCCCGCCGCAACCCTGGCCACCGCGCCGCGTCGCAGCCCCAACGAGCAGGAACAAGCCGCCGCGCGCCAGCGGGGCGGTACTTCGTTCTCACCCTCCGTGATGGAGGTGCTGAAACAATGGAGCAAGGCGTTGACCTCGCTTCCGCAGCTCACGTTGGAACGCAGTATTCAGACCAGCATGGCGGGAAAGTCGCCCGGCACGCCCATGGTTTCCGAGGTCGTCTGGCAGCCCGACCGGCTGGCCTATCGCTACGGCCAGGAAAACGTGGTCTACGACGGCACCAATGTATTTCGCGACATGCCTTCGGAGGACGCCTATCTGGTGGCGCCGGCGCCTGACCTCGGCAGCGCCCTCGAGCTGGCCAACTTTTCGGGGCGGCTCCTCTTCGAGGAAATCCGGGCCCTCAGCTCCCGGGAACCCATACAGGAATTGCGGCGGGCTTTGCGCATGGGATCGTGGGAACAGAAGCCGGATGAATCTCTGGACGGCCAGCCCTGCTGGGTCCTCTCCACCACCTCCATGCCCGGCAACATCTCGGGATCGGCCACCCTCCACATCAGCACCAACAGCGGCATCATCCTGCGCCGCGCCATGGAAATGACCCTGGCCAGCGAGGATGGCGAGGAGCCGCCCAAGCGTTACCTCATCGAACATCTCACCACCCGGCTGGACACCACCTCGACGCCCCCCGCCGAAGCTTTCATCTGGCAGACTCCGGAAGGCGCGCGGCGCATCGCTAGCCTGCGCGAGATCCAACCCGAACCGGAGGACCACAGCCGGTTCGAACTCTCCGGAAAACCTGCGCCGGACTTCCGTCTGCCGCTGCTGGACGGCACCGAATTTCGGCTGGCCGACCACACCGGCCAGGTCGTGCTGATTGACTTCTGGGCCACCTGGTGCGGCCCGTGCGTGAAGGCCATGCCGTCCATGCAAAAGTTGTATGATCTGTTCCGCGAGCGCGGCGTGGTGGTGGTGGGCGTGAGCTCGGATGGCGTGGCCAAGAAAGACGCCGTGGCCAAGCTGGTGGAAAAGATGAAGCTCACCTACCCGATCGGCGTGGCCACCAACGCGGTGAATGACGATTACTTTGTGCGCGCCATTCCCAACCTGATCCTGATCGGCCGCGATGGCACCGTGCAGGGCCGCCACATCGGATTCTCCTCGGAGCTCGTGCAGGAATTATCAGGCCAGATCGAAAAATTGCTGGCCGGCGAATCCCTGCCCAGCGCACAGCCGCTGTCAGACACGGAGCTGGAAATTCGGAAGCAGCGAAACACCCGCACCCGGACCCTGCGCAGCCCCGCCACCCGCATGGACACCAGGTTCTTTACCCTGCTCTGGTCCACCAACCTGCCCGAACGCACCACCACCCCCTCCCCCTTCTACCATCCGGCCATCTCCGTGCGCCTGCCCGTCCGGCACACCGTGATCGACAACGAACAGAACCTGCACGTGATCCGCACGACCGACGGCTCCACCCTCGCCCAGCTTCCGCGCCCGGCCGTCACCGCTGGTTCCGAAACCCAGATGGTCAGCCGCTGGGTGTATCTGGAGTCGCCCGATGGCGGGCGGGTGGTTTGTGTGACGGCAAACCGCGAACCCACCGGAGAGGAAAATTCATTCCGGCTGACCGATTCCCGCGTGCGAGCGTTTCGGCTCGATGGCACGGAAGCCTGGTCCGCCGAAGCGGCGCAGGGGATGAGTGAGCTGGCCACCCTCCCCCTCCAGCCGGGACAGGACCTGCTGCTGGCCAGCGATTACAACCGCTTCACCCTGTACAAAAACGACGGCACGATTCTGGTTCAACAAGCCATTTCCCACTCGGACCAGCTCGATGTGATGGATTTGGAACAGGACGGGCAGGTTGAGTTTTACCTGACCTCCCGCCAGCTGGCCTGCTACCGACTCAAGCCGGAAGCCGGCACTCCATAAACACCGCGGACCCGTTCCAGCGGCCCGGCAGGCGCACTTGCCTTCCCCGCATTTTTCACGCATGGTGTTCATCGTGGAAGCTTGGGGGATGTATTGGTAACAACCAAGAGGATACACATGAAAAAGTGGATGACCGCTCTGGCTGTGCTGGCGTGCGTGCATGGGAGTTGGGCCGAGGAACCTGCGGCGGCGGGAGAACCAGCCCCGGCGGCCGTCGTGGCCAGCGCACCCGATGCCTACCCGTTTCAGATTTCACTGCTCACTCCCATTCAACTGGTCGCGCCCGAGGAAAACGTGAGCGGTCTGCGCCTGAATCTTCTGTACGGTGAAAACAAGCAGGTCACCGGCCTGGACGTGGGGTTGGTGAATGCGGTCACCGGCGACCGGCACGGCGCCATGATCGGTATCGGCAACGTGGTCGAAGGGAACCAGCGGGGGCTCCAGCTGGGCCTGGTAAACTACGCCGGCGGCGAGACCGAAGGCAGTCAGATCGGCGCCCTGAACCTGGAGAATATGGACCTGACCGGCTGGCAATACGGCGTGGTTAATGTCGCCCAAGGCCAGGTCCGCGGCGGGCAGGGCGGCTACGTGAATTACGCCGGCGAACATGTCACCGGCACCCAGGCGGGACTCCTCAACTGGGCCTATGCGGCCACCCACCAGTTCGGCATCGTCAACCTCACCAAGGTCGAAGTGAATACGCAGCTGGGTCTGTTCAGCTACGCCGCAAACGTGGACGGCCTCCAGCTGGGCGCGCTGAACGTGGGCCGTGAAGTTAAGGGCTTTCAATTCGGCCTCATCAATTGGGCCCAGCAACTGGACGGATTGCAGGTCGGCCTGGTCAACTACGCCGCAAATTCCCGCGTCCTGCCCGTGCTCCCCATCGTGAACTGGGCCTTCTAGCGCGGTCCGAACCATCTCGTGTTCGCTCACCGGAAACCATGGTCACGCCTGATGGCCTACGCCAGCGTGGCCGGGGCTCGGCTCTGCCGACGGACGTTGCCGCCGGGTCGCCTGCTGAATCTTGAGCAGGAAGAGAAGGCGGATCGCCAATTTCTGATGCGCTGCTTCGAGCATCATGGCCCCATCTTCAAGGTGCTGGCCTGGGACGAACTGTGGGTGTGCATGCTGGGCCTCGACCGCGCCACCCGCTTTCTTCAGGAAAACCGGGAACACCTGCAACCGGTGACCCTGGACATTAGGAACATCGTTCCCCGCGGATTTCTGCGCCAGATGAGCGGCGACGAGCATCGCCATTATCGCCGGGCCCTGCTCCAGGGCATCCGGGGCGAAAACGCCGCCGATGTTTTGCCCGCGCTCGAACAGGTGGCCGCCCGCGAACTCGCCGCTCTGGCCCGCGCCCAAACCGATACCCCGCGGGCGCTGGACGAAGCCCTGACCCGCATTACCACCACCATGTTGCTGTCCATCGTCTTTGGCGCGTTGCCCGACACACCGGACCTGGAACGCCTGCTCGCCGGCTATCACCAGCTGGGCCCGCACGGGTTGATCTGGCATCCAGGTCCGCGGCAAGCAGAGGCCTGCCAGTCGTTGCAGACGATGCTGCGCCAACGTGCGCAAAACCCGGAGAACGGCCGTATCCTCGGCCGCATTCAGCGCGCGCAAGCACTGGACGACACCATGCTCGGCAATCTCATCTACATGGTCGAGATGGGCCGCTACGACACCCATGGCCTGCTGCGCTGGCTGACCAAGTACGCCAGCGAGCACCGTGAATATCTGGATCGGATTCGAGCGGAATCCTTCGCCACAAAGTCAACCGACTTCGCCCGCGCCTTTGTCCTCGAAACGCTGCGTATGGACCAGAGTGAGCGCCTGGTGCGCCGGGCGGAATCCAACCTGACCTTCGAGGGCTACCATATTCCACACGGCGCCACCGTTCGGCTCTGCCTGTGGGAATCACACAAGGATGAGGATGCCTTTCCCGAGCCGTTCCGGTTCGATCCGGACCGCTTCCTGCGCGCCCCGCCCGATGGACGCGCCTTTTCGCCCTTCGGACTCGACCACCATCACTGCCCCTTCTCCGAATTTTCCGTGCTCATGGGCATTGCCTACCTGCGCGCCCTGTCGCAGTGTTCCGTGGTGGATAAACAGGCCGACGGCGAGCCCATTCGCGGCGCCTACCACTGGGAACCCTCCATTCACTTTTCCGTGCGCATACGATAGAATCACCCCACGTCCATGATGCTCGACCAAAATGTGGCCGCCTTGGTGCAGACGCAGGCCGGCTTGACCCCGGACGCCATCGCGGTGATTGAGGGCCGCGAATCTTCGGTCACCTACCGGGAACTGATGGCGCGCGCCGACGACGTGTGTGCCTTCCTGCGCGCCCGCGGATGCCAGCCCGATGAACTGGTTGGGATTATCCTGCCCCGCACCGCGGAGATGATCGCCACCCTCCTGGGTATTCTGAAGGCAGGTTGCGCCTACGTGCCCGTGGATCCCGACGATCCGCCGCTGCGCCAGCAGCGCATTCTTGCCACGGCCGGGGCCCGCCTGCTCATCACCCGGCCCGCCATCCAGGCCGCCATCCACGCCACGCTGTCCGAGGGAGGCCAGCCGTTTGATGCGCGTATGTGCGTGGATATTTCGGCCATCTCGCGCGGGCTGCACCATCCGCCCATCGCATGCGCACCCGGCGGAAATCGCCTGGCCTACGTGTTGTTCACCTCCGGCAGCACGGGGGACCCCAAGGGCGTGGAAATTGAACACCGCAGTGTGGTGAATCTGCTGCACGCTTGCCGCGGCCTGTTTGATTTTACCGCCCAGGACTGCTGCCTGGCCGCGGCCACCATCGGCTTCGACATTTCCATCGTGGAATTGTTTCTGCCCCTGATCACGGGGGGGCGCATCCTGCTGCGCGACCGGGCCTGCTGGCTGACCCCCCGGATCCTGGCCCGCGAAATCCTGGAGTACGGGGTGACCGTGGTGCAAACCGGTCCCTCCACCTGGGCCATGCTGCTCGCCGAGCTGCCGGAATTCCCGAAGGTGCGCGTGGTCATCAGCACGGCCGAGGCCATCCACCCCGACCTGGCCCGGCGTCTGGTGGACTGCGGCGAGTCCGCCTGGAACCTGTACGGCCCGACCGAAACCACGGTGTGGTCCACCGGCTTCCGGATGAGCCGGGAAACCCTGGCCCACCACCAGCACACCGCATCATCGGTCTCCATCGGCCATCCCCTGGCCAATACGGACGTGTGTATCATCAACGAGGCCGGTCAGCCGGTGCCACCGGGCACGGCGGGTGAACTTTGCATCGGCGGGCTGGGCCTGGCCCGCGGCTATCGCAACCAGCCCGCCCTGACCGCCGCCCGGTTCACCGACATCGGCACGGAGGGCCGGCGCTTCTACCGGACCGGCGATCTGGTCGCGTGGTCGGACGACGGCAACCTGCTGTACCACGGACGTCTGGACGACCAGCTGAAGATCCGGGGACACCGCATCGAACCGGGTGAAATCGAAGCGGCCCTGCTGCGCAACGCCGGAGTGCGCCAGGCGGCCATCACCTGGTTTGACGCGCCCTCGGGCTCGCGCTCCATCCTCGCCGCCGTGGTGCCCGCCCCCGGGGCCACCCTTACCGCGCGCGGCCTGCGCGATGAACTCGCGCAGCACCTCCCCGAGTCCCTGCAACCCTCACGGTATGTCATCTGCTCGACCCTGCCTTTGACACCCGCGGGAAAAATCGACCGCGCCGCCTTGCGCGCCCGACCGGTCAGCGATGTAGCCCACGAACCGGGCATGCAGCCTGACCGGACCGGAACCGAACGCACCCTGGCCCGCATCTGGCAGGATGTCCTCCACATGCCGGAGCCGGACCGCAATGCGCATTTTTTCGCCAGCGGTGGCGATTCCCTGGCCGCGGTGCGCATGCTCTGTCAGGTGGAAGCGAAATTCGGCGTGGAGCTGCCGGCGCGCGCCGTATTCAATGCTCCGACCCTGCACGAACTCGCACTCGTCATCGACCGCACCCTCCGTCCCCCGGGTGCAGCACGAGCCCGCTGGCAAACCACGCTGCGCAACCTGTTTCGCCGCCACCGCGACTCCGGCGTCACCGTGCCCACCCCCGCCCCTTTTCCCGCCACCCCGCCGGAGATGCTGGCCCGGCAACGCCAGTATGTCGCCTCCTGGACAGGCGTGCGCCGCCGGGCCGATGCCCTCGTGGTGACCCTGAATGCGGACGGCCCACTCCCCGGCCTGTTCTGGTGCCTGCAAGGTTTCCGCGAACTCAGCCAGCTGGCCCGCCATCTGGGTCCCCGGCAGCCCGTCCACGGCATGCGGTCCGGGTACCTGTTGATGGACTACCAAAAGCGCGACATCGTGGACGCGCTCACGCAAATCTATGCCGACGAAATTCACGCCCTGCAACCGGAGCATCCGTTACTGCTGGGTGGCAATTGCCAGGGCGGCCTGGTCATGCAAGGCGTGGCCGAGCGATTGATCGCCCGCGGGCGCGAGGTCCGCCTCTTGATCCGCATGGAATTCGGCCAGGAGCAAACGTCCTACCCCGGGCGCGTCGCCTTGATTTTCGGGCGGGAAAGTCATCTCAATCCGTATCGCACGCCCGGCGCTGATCCGGACCTTGCGTTTCGTCGCTGCTTCCCTGCCGGCTATTCGGTTGATTTCATCGACGGCGCCCACGGCGGATTCTTCGAGTCGCCCAATGTGGAATCACTAGCCTCCGTCCTGCGCGAGCGACTGGCTGAAAACCAGCTGGCCGTCCGATAGTCCGCGCACTGCCCTCAGGGGGCAGGCGTCCGCTCCACTTGATTGCTGAGCGCGGGATACAACTTCATCATGGCCTCGATCCCCGGACCGTAGCCGCCGGCGGGCGGATTCATTTTTTCCGCCAGCTCCGGATGTTGCTCCAGATAGGCCTGGATGGCGTTGGGCTGGTTCAGGAAATTGGTGGGCACCGCATCCGGGAATTGCGCCATCATGGCCTTGAGGCCGTCCGACGGGCCCGGCGTCACTTCGGGAACCTCATCCGCGGGGTCGTCCGGGCCGGGATCCAGGTACGGCTCATCCGCCGCGGTTGCCTGCACCTGCACGAGGCGGGTTTCCGGTGCATCGGCCAGATAGAGCTCGCGCGTTTCGCCGCCGATGGTCAGCAGAATGCGTTCCGCCTCGTAATCCACCTGCTCCACCGTGATGCCGCGCCCGGTGCCGTGCTCCGGGACATAAAATGATTGCGCGTTGGCGGCATCCACAAAGCCGACCAGATAGCCCCGGGCGCCCTGAATCAGGGCCGACACGCGATACACGCGGGAGGTGGGTTCCCGGGCGGGCGTATCCACCGGACCCGACGCGAGTTGGGCCAGGGCCGGGCGGACGGCCAGGGTGGTCATCATAAAAACTAGGGTTGAAAGTTTCACCGGTGTGATATAAGCCCGCACCTTACGAAGTCACAAGACTTCTCGCAAACAGGGCATTCCCACCTAAATTAATTCATGAAAATATTTTTTAAGTTCTGCCTGCTGACCGTGCTTCTTTTTTGTTCCGCGGACCGGGCCCGGGCGGGCGCCACGTCCGGCAACTTCAACGGCGCCGACCCCGACCTTAAAAACCGCGACGACCTGTCGGTGTACGATCCGAACACCGGCAACTGGTTTATCCTGGGCCTCAACGGCCAGCTGATGGCGTTCGCGGAGAACTGGGGCTGGAACCAGGCCAATCCCGCGCCGGGCGACTACAACGGCGACGGCAGGGCCGAACTGGCCGTCTACGAACGGGCCACCGGAGCCTGGTTCATCCGCACCATGGGCAACAAGCAATTGCTGGCCTTCGCGCAGCGCTGGGGCGACGCCACCATGATCAGCGTGCCCGCGGACTTTGATGGCGACGGGAAAACCGACCAGGGACTTTATCAGCCCTCCACCGGGAACTGGTTTATCAAAACCCTCGACAACCGCGCCCTGGCTTTCGGAAAAAACTGGGGCGGGCCGGACATGACGCCGGTTCCCGCGGACTACAACGGCGATGGCAAGGCTGATCTGGCCGTGTACCAGCGGCACACCGGACTCTGGTTCATCAAGACCCTAGACGATCAGGTGCTGTCCTACGCCCAGAACTGGGGCAACAAGGATGCCTGGCCGGTGGTGGGCGACTACACGGGCGATGGCGTGGCCGATCTCGCGGTGTATGAGCGCACCACCGGCAACTGGTCCATTCTGGATTACTCGAATCACGTGCCCGTCCTGCTGAATCAGAACTGGGGATGGAACGAGACCACGCCCGTGCCCGGGGATTACAACGGCGACGGCGTGGCCGATCTGGCCGTCTACCACCGGATGACCGGCAACTGGTTCATCCGCACGATAAACGGTGAGGCGCTTGCCTTCTCCAAGAACTGGGGCATTCCCAATCAATCCACCCCATCCCAGCTATATGCCCATCGCGGCGCCGAAGGACGCACCCTGGTCTGTTTTGGCGACAGCATCACCTACGGAGAAAGCAGTTCCTCCGAAGGCCCCGCCACCGCCTATCCCGCCCTGCTGGAACGGAAGCTCGATATTTATTTCGGGGGACAGTTCACCTGCCTCAATCGCGGTAAATCCAAGGACAACACGCGCAGCGGCGTGACCCGCATCGTCACCGTGCTGGACGCCGCCCCGTCCGGGGACGGCCTGCTTCTGATGGAAGGCACCAACGACGCCCTGTACGACTGGCTGTTCACGGAAACGGAACCCAACTTGCGCAGCATGCTGCTGAACGCCAGGGGCCGCGGCATGGATACCATCATCGCCACCATTCCGCCGGTCATCGTCTCCAAATACCGCAACCGCCAGGCGCAACACGACCGCATCCGCGCCTTCAATCCGCGCATCAGCACCATCGCCTCCGCCACCGGCTCCCGCGTGGCCCGGGTCTACGAACGGATCACCTCCGTGCGCGGCTGGCAGAATTCCCTGATAGACCCCTACACCGCCAACCACCCCAACGACGCAGGCTACCTGCGCGTGCGCGACGCCTTCTTCGATGAGGTCAAGGGTCTGGTCCTGTACGGCCAGTAAACACCACGACCCGCGCCTTGCCTTGGTGCCCGGAGGCCGTCGGACTCAATGGTCCCCTTTGGCCTGGGCTAATCCATGCGCCCGATTTCCAATCGTTGGAAATCCATAAAATGCATTGTTCCAATCGTTGGAACTATTTACAGCAATTGCGCTTGCGAATATTTGTCTAATGTCAAGACTCGACCCCGCCGTCTTTCTGTGGATCAGTAATCGCGGCGCCAGCGGAGGCCGATGCCTTCCCGGATGCCGGGGCTGGTTTCGGTTTGCAGGGTCAACGATGGGGCCAGGTCCACATCGACACTGATGACATCCCCGCTGCCGTCAAGCGCGGTCGCGCCCTGCACAAAGACATTACGGCCGATGTATTTTCCCACCGCAACGGATGAGATGGTGCCCTGCTCCTGATCCTGGCGCAGATCAATCTGATCCACCTTGAGCAACGCCTGGCCACGGTTCAACACATCCAGCGTGCTCCCCTTGCCGCGCAGTGTATTGAGGCCGTGCGCCAGACTGATGGCCTGGAACGCGGAGATGCTGTCCGCACTTTTCCCAAACAACAGACGGGACAGGATTTCATCCGTCGGATACGGCGGGTCCGAGGTGAGGGCCAGCACCGGCTCGCGGACCGAGCCACTGACCTGCAAACGCGCCTGAAGATCACTGGCCCGACTGGTGGCGACAAGGTCCAGGTTGGGCTGCGGCGGGTGACGTCCGTCCAACGTCAGCAGTCCACTCTCCAGATCAAACCGGCGACCCATAAAAAGGAAATACCCCCGCCGCGATTGGATCCCGCCCGAAATTTCCGGATGCGCCACGGTGCCGTTCGCCCGGAGATCCACCCGCCACAGCGAATCCAGACCGCGCCCGCGTACCACCGCGCCCGGCCGCGCCTTGAGGTCCACCCCCAAATGCACCCGGTCTGCCCAACGGGAAGTCGGAGCGGGTTTGTCCACCGGTTGCGCTTCCGCGGGTCGCCCACGGACCGGCAATACCTGCACGGATGGACGCGGCGCCGCCAGTTGAATTTCCACCACCGGTGCCATGACCTGGCCCGTCAGGTCCATCCGCGAAAGATCGCCCCGCACCGCCAGCTCCCCATTGATCACGGCGCGACTGCGCCCCTGCCGCCACAGCTCCGCCTGGGTCAGGTTCAACGTTAGATCGAGGGGAAATTTTCTTTCGGGGTCAAACACCGCGTGGCCGCTTGCTTCCAGGCGGCCCGCACCACTGTCACGCGCGGTCGCCTCGCGCACGGTGAGCCGCCGCTCGTCGCCCTCGAGCACCACCTCAATGTCACGCAGCGACGTCCCGGATGCGGGCAGATCCAGGGAACCGTGCCTCACGGTCACCCGGCCCTGCACCACGGGCGTGTCGCGCGTGCCCGCCACGTTGAGTTCGCCCTCCAGCTGGCCGCGCACACGCGCGCCATGCAGGTCAACGATACGCTCCACGCGGGACAGATCGAAAACGCCGTGCAGCGAACCCCGCCCGGGTTCGTCGCGCGGAAATACCAGCGACCACGGGCGTGCCGTCCAGCGCACCGGAAGTTCACCTTCGAGCAGCAACGGTTTCTCGGTCCAGCCGGAGCCCTCCACCCGGAACACCACCCGGTGGTCACCAACCTTCATTTCCGCCTGCACCGCCGCGGGTGCCAGGTCGAAGGACGCGGCGCTGCGCTGGAAACGCAGGTCCTGAACCTTGAGCATAGCCTCGAGCTGCGGCGCTTCCGCGGTGCCGCGCAGGACCACCTGGCCTTGGGCGAGCCCGGACACTTCGGATGAAAGTTTCGGCAGCAGCAACGCCGGGCTGAGATCACGCCAGGTCACCTCCGCGTCCAACTCGGAGCCCCACCGTCCTGCACTGGTCACCTCGCCGGACCCGACCGACCAACACGCACGGGACCAGAACACGCCCTGGGTGGCCGACCCCAGCTCAAACGGCGCGCGCAAGGCCAGCGGGATTTCGCCGCGCTGCGCGGAGGCGCTGTCCACCTGCACACGCCAACCGGGTGACCGGGCCTGCGCCTGGCCTTTCACGTGAATATCGTTCAGCCACGCGATCTCGCCACGACGCAATTCCTGCACGCCGGCATCAAACCGTATCACCCCATCGGCCGCGCGCTGCGCCACGATTTCCATCGCGTCCAACTGGATGCCCGGCCCGTCAACCCGCGACAAGAAGGTGCGCGCGTGCCAGCCGTCCCCGCCCCAGGTAAACGTGCCCCGTCCTTCCGCATCACACGACGCCGGCAGCCAGCGGGATAGCGCACTGTGCGCGGCGAAGGAGTAGCGCGCGTCCACACTCCAGCGCGCGTCGCGCTGCACATACAACCGGGCGCGCAGGCCGTCAGCGGTGATCAGGAGATTGGGCAAGCTGATCCCGGTGGGACGCCGGACCAGCGCTCCCTCCGCCCAGACAGGCTCGTTGTCGCAACGGGCCGTCACCTGGAACCGACCGCGCCGTTCCTCCGGCCGCCACCGCACACGGGCCGACTCCACGCGTACATCTTTCCCGGCCACGGCCCACTTCAGGTTCGTGGCCACCGCATCAGCCGCCCAGCTGCCGTCCGCCGGATGGGCCCAGGCCAGGCGCGCCTGCCGGTCGGACGCTTGCACCTGCAGCGATCCCTGCCAGCCCGCAGTCGCCCGCTCGGCCCACAACGACAGGTGCACGCCCGCGTCGCCCAGGCGCAGCCGTTGCGAGAGCTGGCCGCCTTGCGGCTCGTGGACCTGAACCGCCAGGGCCAGCGAGGGGGTCGTGCGCAAGGTCGCACTCAGTGTGGACGCCGCATCCACCGCGCCCGCTTCCAGCAGCACCAGCCAGCCCTCGTCACCATGCTCCACGCCCGCCTGCACGCGCAGATCCAGGGAAGCTCCGGCGACCAGATTGGACGCCGGCCGAACATGCGACACCTCCAGATGCGGCAGCGACAACGCAGGTACACGGGCGCGCCGGGACGAGTTGGAAGACGCAACCGGCATACGCAACCAGTCCGCCGATTCCGCCCGCGCCTGCCGCACGACCAACGGCGGACGGAGAACATCGCGGCCATCAACCTGCCACGACACAGTGGACAGCACCAACCAGGGACCACGGACATCGGACAAAGTTACCCGCGCCACGTTGCCCTGGAAGGGCCAGTTCCCCGAGGGACCTTCCACCTGAACGCGACCGCGCAGAGCGGAGTTGATCAGATGCACCACGAGCGCGGGCCCGGCCGCGGTACGGAACAAAAGCCACACCCCCAACACAAGGGCGAGGATGGCTACGCCGGCGCGCCGCCATCGGGAACCGATTCGTGTAGCACGCGCTTTCATCAAAAAGCCTGCCCCAGACTCACGTACAATTGATAGGACTTGTCCAGTTCCGGACGCCGGTCCAGCGGGATGCCCACGTCCACCCGGAGCGGACCCACCGGGGTGTAGAAGCGCACGCCAGCCCCGGTCCCCCAGCGCAGGGTTTCATCGAAATCAGGCGCAGGTGAGGCAAACGCCGACCCGCCATCCAGAAACGACACCAGGCCCATCTTGCGGGAAATCTGCCAGCGCAGTTCCAACGACGATTCAAACAGGGAGCGTCCGCCCACCGGCTCGCCCTCCACCAGCGGCCCCACGCTCTGGTAGGCATAGCCGCGGATGGAGCTGCCGCCGCCGGCGTAAAACAATTCATCGGCGGGCAGCGTGCTGCGACTGGCGCCCGCCAGCCCGCCCACCACCAGCCGCCCGGCCATGACCCAGGAACGATCGCGCGTGAGCGATTTATAGAGCTGGCCCCGCCCCGTGCTCTTGAGAAAGAAAACATCGCCGGCCAGGGCATCGTAAAAAGGCTCCTCATCCCCCTGCAGAACAAAGCCGCGGCGCGCATCGAGAATATTGTCGGTGGTGTCCCACTTCACCCGGGCGGGCAGCGAGATGAGCAGGAAGTCGTCCTGCTCATCCAGCTGATCAATGCGGGTCAGGCGGATGGAGGGCCCGATGCGGCTGGACCACTGGCGGTTCCAATCGCGGGACAGGGCGGCGGCCAGGCGCACATTGCGGCTGTCGTAGGCATCGGGCTGCTCATCGGCCACACGCAGACTCAGATCCAGCTCCTGCGCGCTATGGGTCACATGTGGAATACTGAAAAGAATCTCGCCGCTTTGCGCCTGCTCGGCCCACAAGGTTTTCACCCGCAAGCCTTCCGCCTCGCCAAACAGGTTGCGATGTTCCCATTGCAGGCCGGCCCCGGCGCCTTCGTCCGTTTTGTAACCCACGGTGGCGGACACGGTGCGGCGGCGGCGCTCGCGCAAACGGATGTTCAGCGGAAGCTGGCCGTCGTCCGGCACGCGATCCGGAAGCTCCATGGCCAGGGCGGAAAATAGTCCGGAGCGACTGAGCGCGGTGTGCGTGTCCTCCAGCAGACGGGGGTCAAACGGGTCGCCGGGCTTCCAGTCCAGCTCCGCCAGCACATACGATTCCGCCAGGCGCGTCAGCCCGGTGATGGTGGTGGGCCCGAACTGGGCCGCCCGCCCGGGCTCCACGGTGAGCTCAACATGCAGCAAGGCCTGGGTCGCATCGATCCGGTAGTCGCGGTCCGCCAGGGAGGGAAAAGGATGGCCGCGCTCGCGCACCGCCTGCAGGACGGCGCGCTCCGCCTCCAGGGCCAGATCCGCGCGTGCCGGCTGACCGGGCCGCAAGCCCAGCTGGGTGGGGGTTGGAAGACGTAAGCCACCGGCGTGCACGCGCACCGTGCCGATGCGATAGAGCGGGCCGGGTTCCACATCAAAAATCAGGCGACGCTTGCCCTCCGATCCGGCCAGGCGGACCTGGAGGCGGGCCGCATAATAGCCGCGGCTGTGCAGCAACTGGATCAACCCGGCGCGATCACGCTCGCCGCGGACCAGCAGCATCTCATCGTTGGGCGGCGGCCGGTCCCGCAACTCCACTGCTTCCGACCGATCGATCATGTCCCGCTTCAACGCGCGTTCCGGCACATGTAGGAAGCGCACCTTGTAGGGCGACACCCCGGCCTCGGCGTACCCGCCGCCGGACCACAAGCCCGCCACCAGGAGAAGGACCGGCCATTTCGCGCTTGAGTGTGCCATACAACGCCCCGAAACTTCGCGCTCACGAAGTAGGAGGCATGGGAAGCATATGAAACGGCGCGACTTTCTGCAAAAGGCGATACCGGGAGTTTTAGCGGGGGGCTGGGTCGCGGGTTGCTCGCGGAAAACCGAGGGCGGACCGGCGGTGATCACGCGCCCGCGCGTAAGCTGGCGCATGGTGTCCAGCTTCCCCCGCAGCCTGGACACCCTGTTCGGATCCGCAGAATTCTTCTGCCAACGGGTGTCCGCGCTGACCGACGGCCACTTCACCATCCGCCCCTACCCGGCCGGCGAACTGGTCCCCGGCCTGCAAGTGCTGGATGCGGTGCAGCAGGGCACGGTGGCCTGCGGCCAGACCGCGGGCTATTACTACACGGGCAAAAATCCCGCCCTGGCCTTTGAGACCACCGTGCCGTTCGGCCTCTCGGCGCGCCAGCAGACAGCCTGGCTCACCCAGGCGGGCGGCCTGGACCTGATGAACGAAGTGCTGGCCGACTTCAATATCCGCACCTTCTACGCCGGCGGCACGGGGGCCCAGATGGGCGGCTGGTTCCGCGACCAGGTGCCCGATCTGTCCGCACTCAAAGGCCTCAAAATACGCATCCCCGGCCTGGGCGGCGAAATTATGAACCGCATGGGCGCGACCGTGCAACTGCTGTCGGGCGCCGACATCTACATGGCCCTGGAGCGCGGGGCCATTGATGCCACGGAATGGGTGGGCCCCAGCGACGATGAAAAGCTGGGCTTCTACAAGGTGGCGAAAAATTATTATTACCCGGGCTGGTGGGAGCCGGGCGCGAGCATTGCGCATTACGCCAACCGCGGCGAATGGGAAAAGCTGCCCGCGGAATATCAGGCCGCGTTCGAAGCCGCGAGCATCGAGGCGGGACTGGGCATGATGTCCACCTACGACCGCCAGAATCCGGCCGCCCTCACCCGCCTGCTCGGCCACGGCGTGCAACTCCGGCGCTTCACCGACGACGTGATGACGGAGGCCCGCAAGGTGGCCTTCGACATCATGGAGGAGCGGGCCGGCCAGGATGCGTTGTACCGCAAGGTGTTTGAGCACTGGAAGGCGTTCCGCACGGAGAGCTTCCGCTGGTTCAACACCGCGGAGTTGGCTTACCAGGCGTTCGCCTTCCCCGAGGCGTGAGGCCGGGCCGACTTTTTACGTAAAATCCTAGTTGGGTTTTTCCGGAATATCTCTTACGTTGCGGTCCGGTTCCGAACCGGACATATGATGCCAACCTCAAACCATCCCACTCCGCCGACCACTCGCTCCGCCCTGCTGATCGTATTCGATCTGCTCCTGGTGCTGGCCCTCGTGGTCCTCCCTCTGGCTTGGTTTTTCGATCCCTGGCAGGGCGCGTGGGGCCGGGTGAGCTGGGGCTGGAAGCCGGTGCTCGCTCCGCTGGGCCTGCTGATTCTGCGCACCCTTGTCAAACAGAAGCTGAGCACCCCGACCTGCCCCCGGCGCGGACTGGCTGAAGCCGGACTTTTCAAAAAGCTGGTCTTTGCCGGCCTGATGACCTTCGGCTTTTTTGCCGGTACGGAGGCCCTGCTGGGCGTCCTGGGCGTGGAGAAAACCGCGGGCGTTCCCATCGTGATCCGGGGTGAGGAAGATCAGGACACCAAGCTCAAGAAGGGTGACAACAAGGTCATCATGGACCCGGAACTGCTGTGGCGGTTCAACCCCGGTGTCCATTGGGGCGGCGTCCGGATCAATGAGCACGGCTTCCGCACCCGCGCGTTCACCATCACCAAAACGCCGGGCACCCGTCGCGTAGTCGCCCTGGGCGATTCCTGCACGGCCCAGGGTGAACCGCCCTACAGCGACCGCCTGCACGCCCTGCTCCAGACCCAGCCGCCTACGCCGGAACCATGGGAAGCGTTCAACCTGGGCGTCTTCGGTTATTCCAGCGAACAGGGTCTGCGGCAGTTCAAGGCCCGGGGTGCGGAACTGCAGCCGGATGTGGTCACCATTTATTATGGATGGAACGATCATTGGCTGTACGAGAAAACCGATCGCAAACGGCTGGCCACCCGCCTGAGCCCAAGCCGCGCCGCCCTCGTCAAAGCCCTCCAGGAAAAGCGCCTCTTCACCGTGCTGACCCAGCGGGCGCGCCCGGCCGAAACGGCGCACGGGAAAAACGACCGGTACTTCCGGGTGCCGCCGGCCGATTACGCGGATAACCTCGGGCAATTGGTGGCCTATGTCCGCGAAATTGGCGCCCAGCCCCTCATCATCACCGCCGCCCGCCGCGAGTTGACCTCATCCCTGGTCAAATCCGGCCATGCGGACGACGCCGATGAGGCGGAGAAAGTTCACGACCAATACGTGGAACTAACGCGCTCGGTCGCCGAACGGCTGCAGGTGCCGGTGCTCGACCTGGCCCTCGATTTTGCCGGTCCGGAATACGACACGTATTTTTCCAAAGACGGCATTCACTTCGAGGGACCGGGCCTGCAGGCCATCGCTGAACGACTGAACGCCAAGCTCAAGGAACTGGCCGACCAGGGCCACCTGCCGGCGAACTGACCTCTCAGGGCGACTCGGTCACCAGACCGGGAAACAGCACCAGTACCACCAGGGCCAGCACTTGGATGATGATAAACGGGATCGCCCCGCGATAGATGTCGGTGGTTTTGATTTCCGATGGCGCAACCCCGCGCAGGTAGAACAGCGCGAATCCAAAGGGCGGCGTCAGGAACGACGTCTGCAGGTTCATGCCCAGCAGCACCCCGAACCACACCAGATCTATACCCAGCACGCGCGCCGCGGGCAGGATCAGGGGCACGATGATGAAACAGATCTCAAAGAAATCGATGAAGAAGCCGAGCAGGAAGATCACCGTGTTGACGATGAGCAGGAAGCCGATACGGCCACCGGGCAGGTTGGTCAGCATGTCCTCGATCCAGATATCGCCATTGATGCCTCGGAAGACGAGGGAGAACACCGCCGAACCGATGAGCAGCATCATGACCATCGAGGTCAGGCGCACCGTGCTGTCCATGCTGTCGCGCAAGGCTTGCCGGGTCAGCCGCCGGTTGGCCAGGGCCAGCACCATGGCGCCCACGGCGCCCAGGGCGCCCGCCTCGGTGGCGGTGGCCACGCCGCTGAAGATGCTGCCCAGCACGATCAGGATCAACAACAGGGGAGGCACCAGGGCCCGCAGGACCTGGAGGGCCAGCGCACCGCCCCGCAGGGCCCGCTCGCTCGCCGGCAGCGCAGGCGCGCGGTGCGGCTGCAACCAGGCCACGGCCCCGGCATACACGGCATAGCTGGCGGACAGCAGCAGTCCGGGAATCAACGCGCCCATAAACAAGTCGCCCACCGAGACGCCCATCTGGTCGCCCAGCACCACCAGCACCACGCTGGGCGGAATGATCTGCCCCAGCGTGCCCGCGGCGGCGATGATGCCGGTGGCCAGGGTCGGCGAGTAGCCGTAGCGCATCATGACCGGCAGCGAAATCATGCCCATGGCCACCACGGAGGCGCCCACCACCCCGGTGGCTGCGGCCAGCAAGGTGCCGACGAACACCACCGCGAAAGCCAGCCCGCCGCGCAGGGGGCCGAAGAGCTGGCCGATGGTTTTCAGCAGGTCCTCCGCCAGCCGGCATTTTTCCAGCAGGGTGCCCATGAAAATGAAAAAGGGCACAGCCAGCAGGACATAATTCGACATGAAGCCGAAGATGCGTTCGGGCAGGGCCAGCATCAGGTGCCAGTCGAAATAGCCCAGCCCCACCGCGAGGCCGGCAAAAGCCAGCGCGGTGCCGCCCAGGGAAAACGCCACCGGGTAGCCGGAGAAAATCATCACCAGCACAGTGACGAACATCACCGGGGCCAGCCATTCGCCAGGCGCGCTCACAGGCCCTCCTTCGATTCGGGCGTCGGAGGCGCGGGTTCGCGTCCCCGCAGCGCGCGCACATGATGCACCACCTCGGCGCACCCTTGCAGCAGCAGCAGCGTGAAGGCGACGGGGATGACGGTTTTGATGGGATAGCGGGGCAGCCCGCCGGGGTCGGGCGACAGCTCGTGGATGGCCCACGAGTTACGCACCGCCGGCCACGAGGCAAGGATCATGAGCAGGCAGAACGGGATGAGGAAAAGGAGCGTGCCCAGCAAACCCGTCCATGCGCGACCGCGCGGGCCCAGTCGCGTGTACAGCACATCCACCCGCACATGCCCGTTGTGGTGCAGGGTGTAGGCTCCGCCCAGCAGGAAGATCAGGCTGAACAGGTACCATTGAAGTTCCAGCCATCCGTTGGACGTGAGGTTCATGCCGAACCATTTGCCCGCATACCGGGCCAGCGCATTGCCCGCCGCGATCAACACCACGGCCAGCACCAGCCAGCGGATGGCATGGCCGAGGACGTCGTTAAATCCATCCACCCAGCGGGACAGACGGCTCATGCGTTCACGCGTCGGTTCCATACGC
>CAYTVN010000009.1:0-23707 GCA_964441655.1 uncultured Verrucomicrobiota bacterium
CGTCAAAGGCGCGACCAACGATGCGCTCCTCGAGACGGCCGGCGGCAAGTTCACGGCACTGGCGCGACATGGTTTCAATGCGCCGCGTCAACCCACGGGATAAAAACAGCGCGAACAACAGAGCCAACAGAACCGAGGCAAAGAGGGAGGCGATGCCGGTTATCTTCAACTCCGCCAGCTTTTGCTTCACCTCATCCGCCCGCATATCAATGCCCACCAGGTAACGGCCATCGCCATGAAGGATGGGTGCATAGCCGGATAAAAACACGCCCCATTCGTCCTCCGTCAACGCATCGTCCACCGACGGTTCATGGAAGCCCTGCCGCATGAGATCGGGCACTTCTTCATACACGGTGCCGGGCAGGGCCTGGGCCTCGGTCTCGTCGGTGTCCATGACAAACCGCACCGCATCCTCGTCCTTGCGCATCAGGTACAGAAAAGCCACATCCGGGTTGGTGCGCCGGATCCGCCGCATTTTCTCCAGGTTGTCCTTGTAGTTGGCCTTGCTGACATCTGCAGGAGCGCGAATGTCCTCCAGCTCCCGCGCATCCAGGCTCTGGCTCAGCAGGGCGGCGCTATTCTGCAATCGCGAGCGCAGGCTGCGCATCAGGTTGTCCATGGCCCGGACATAGAAGAAGGTGCCCACGCTGCCGGACACCAGAAATACTGCCACCAGGTGGGTGATAAAGAGCTTGCTGGCGTAACGCGGTCGGAAGATGGGAATCCATTTCATAGCCGTGATCCTGATGCTGGTGGTGCTGGGTTAAGATAGAGTTAAGTTCTGCCAGCGGGCAAACCTTTACCAAGCGTGAGCTTGGCCTTCCCGAACCGCGGCGGACGTGATACCGTATACGTCTAATGAAGCAGGGCGACTTTCAGGGGACTTTGAACCGGATAGTGGCGGAAGATCATCGCTACGATGAGCACGCCTATCATTTTCTCCGCGAAGCCCTCGACTTCACCATCAAGCTGCTGGACAAACCGCATGAGGGCAAGGGTCGGCATGTCAGTGCGGCCGAGCTGCTGGAGGGCATCCGCCAGTTTGCCCTGAAGGAATACGGCCCACTGACCCAGACCGTATTGCGCACCTGGGGCGTCACCCGCTGCGAGGATTTCGGCGAGATCGTGTTCAACATGGTGCAACACGGCCTGCTGGGCAAAACCGACGAGGACCGCCGGGAACATTTTTCGGGCGGTTACGATTTCGACACCGCCTTTCGCAAGCCTTTTCGCCCCCGCGCGCGCGCCACCCCGGCCGGCCCGCTATCGGGATCACACGCCTAGGAGGCCGTCATGTCCCGCTGGTTTAGTCTCTCAATCTGTATGGTGCTGTCCATGATCCACGCTGCCACGGCCGAAGATGCGTCCAATCCCCTGCAAGCTTTGCGTCGCTCCAACGAAGGGGTGCATCGGATTCTGTTGGATAACGGCATGATCGGTCTGATCAAGCGGGACGCCAGTGCGCCCGTGGTGGCGGTACAGATCTGGGTGGGCACCGGTTCGGTGCACGAGGAAAATCATCTGGGGGCGGGGCTATCCCACTACATGGAGCACATGATCTTCAAGGGAACGCCCACCCGCGGCCCGGTTGAGATCACCAGGACCATTGACGAGGCGGGGGGCGAAATCAACGCCTATACGGCGCAGGATCGCACCGTGTTTCATGCCGACTTGCCCAGCAAAAGCTGGAAGGTCGGAGTGGACGTGTTATCCGATGCGGTCATGAACGCCAGCTTCCCGGAGGAAGAATGGCAACGCGAAAAGGATGTAATTCTGCGCGAGTTCGCCATGGGCTACGACAGCCCGGAGCGGGAGCTGAACAAGTTGCTGTGGAGCACCGCCTTCCGGGTCCACCCCTACCGGCTGCCCGTCATCGGCTACGAGGAAATATTCCGCACCATCACCCGCGATGACCTGCTGGCGTTTTTCCGCCGTCACTATGTGCCGGACAACATGATCGTGGCCGTGGTGGGCGACGTGGAGGTAACGGAGGTCGAAAGCTACCTGCGCGAGGTATTTAGGAATTTCACCCGCCGGACGCGGGCACCGGTGCAGGTCCCGCAGGAGCCGCCCCAGGTGGCGCCCCGCGAAGGCCGCAAGACCGGGGCGTATGAGGTCACCCGGGGCACACTGGCCTGGCATACGGTGGACCTTAGCCATCCCGACGCCCCGGCTTTGGATGTGTTGGCCGCAGTGGTGGGTCAGGGACGCAGCGCACGTCTGGAGGTTGAGCTGAAGGAGCGACGCCGGCTTGTCCATAGCATTGACGCCTGGTCCTTTACGCCCCGGGAGCCCGGCCTGTTCGGACTCAGCTTCACCTGCGAACCCGACAAGGAAACGGAGGTGCTGGCCGCGCTCGACGAACAGCTGGCCAACTGGCTCACCCAGCCCTTCGCGGAAGAGGAAATCGCCAAAGCGCGACGGCAAACCCTGGTTCAGGAGCTCGCCCAGCTGCAAACCGCATCCGGCCAGGCCAGTAGTTACGCCTCCGGCGAATTCTATGCCGGCAATCCACGCTTTTCCGAAATTTACCTGCAGCGCCTGCAGGCCATCACCCCGGAGCGCTTGCGCGAAGTGGCCGCCCGATACCTGACTCTGGACAACCGGTCCCTGGCCGTACTGGCCCCGGAATCAGCGGCCACCGCCAATACGGCGGG
Source organism: uncultured Verrucomicrobiota bacterium (assembly GCA_964441655.1). Taxonomy (GTDB): domain Bacteria; phylum Verrucomicrobiota; class Kiritimatiellia; order CAIVKH01; family CAIVKH01; genus CAYTVN01. The sequence goes on from CAYTVN010000009.1 coordinate 2,658, forward strand.
CCTCACGAACGAGCCGGCTCTGAATGTGCAGCGGCTGGAGCTGTCAAACGGCGTTCCGCTCATTGTGCGGGAGGATCGACGCCTGCCTTTCGTCTACGTCACGGCCGCCTTCACCGGCGGGCTGCTGGCGGAAACCGAAACCAACAACGGAGCGTTCGCGCTGATGAGCGAACTGCTTACGCGCGGCACGACCACGCATACCGCGGAGCAACTGGCCAGCGAAATTGAAAGCCTAGGTGCGGGATTGTCCAGTTTCTCCGGGCGCAGCAGCTTCGGCCTGCAAGGACAGGCCCTGACCAGCGACCTCAATCGGTTGCTGGAGTTGCTGGCCGACTGCCTGCTGCATCCGACTTTTCCGGCGGAAGAACTGGAAAAGCAGCGCACACTCCAGTTGGCCGGTCTGCGCCAGCAGCGGGAACAGCCGATGTATGTCGCGCAGCGGGCCTTGCGGGAGACCTTGTTCCCCCATCATCCTTATCGATGGGATGCCGCGGGCCAGGAAAGTTCGGTGGGCCGCCTGACCAGGGAGGACATGGTGGCCTTGCATGCCCAGTATGTGGGAAGTTCAAATCTGGCCATCTCCATATTCGGTGACATCAGCGCTGAAGACGCGCGGGCGTTGGCGGAATCTCACTTCGCGGGCCTGCCGGCAGGGGTTGGTCGGGTCACCCACGTCGAGGCCGCCCCCCCCATCCTGCCCGCCCGGAAAGTGCAGCAAGAGCCACGCGAACAGGCCATCCTGCTCATGGCGTATCCGAGCTTTGGCGCACGCGATGCACGCAACGACGCGTTATCCGTGCTGCAAAAAGCCCTGAGCGGTCTGTCCTCCGACCTGGGCATTGAGATTCGCGAAAAGCGGGGGCTGGTCTATTTTGTTGGTGCTTTCTCCCTGATGGCCCTGGACCCCGGATTTTTTGCATTCTACGCGGGTACGCAGGCGGCGGCCCTGCCCGAGGTGGAGAAATTGATCAACGAGCAAGCGCAGCGGCTGGCCAAGGACGGCCTGCGCGAAGAGGAATTCCGCCGCGCGGTGGAGCAGCTGGTGGCGGGTCAGGACATGAGCCTGCAGAACAACGCCGACCTTGCCACCGGGTGCGCAATCAATGAACTCTATGGCTTGGGCTATCGCTATGGTTTGGAACAGCGCGAGCGCCTGGAGCGTCTTACCCCCCAGGATGTGCAACGGGTGGCCGCCCAACTGCTGGGCCCTGATCGGCAGGCGGTTTCCGTGGTGAAGCCCTTGGAAAAGAACTAGATTCAGTAGCAGGAGAACCTCATGGACAAACAATTGAATCAAGCATTGTTCGGGCACTTGTTGATGTCACTCGCCCAATCCGCCCTGATGGGCATGGGAAAAATTGTGCACCCCGCGGTCGGCAAGGCGGAGGTGGATCTCGAGGCCGCTCAGCAGGCCATCGACATGCTGGAAATGCTCCAGGAACGGACCAAAGGCAACCTGTCCGCCGAAGAAGAACGCGGGCTCACCCAAACCCTCAGCATGTTGCAGATGAATTTCGTGGAAACCGCCCAGGCCCAACCGGCCCCCGGCGCCGCCGCGCCCGCTCCCGAACCGGCCCAACCGGCCGAAACCATCATCACCGACAGCGGATCCAAGGCCGAACCCAAGGCCGAAGGTGATGACAAGGTTCGCTACCGAAAATCCTACGGTTAATCCGGAGTCGAAGCATGAATAACCAGCCATCCGTGAGCCGCATTACGAATAACCGCCGTTCGGGAGGTGTCTTGGCCGGCATGCTATTGTTCATCCTCCTGGTCCTGGCGGTATTCCTCGGGTTTTCGCGAATGGCCGATTTGCCCGAAACAAACCCGGATGCCGGTGCGGTTAAAACCGCGGAACCCTTTCTGGAATTGAGTTCAACCCAGATCGTGGAGACGGTGGCTGAATACACCGTAGCTGACCTGAAAGCCCTTGCCGCTTTCCTGCTTCCGGTCGAACAAGCGGAACAGGCGCGGATTACTCCGCTGCTGGCCGTTGGCGATGAGGCCACCCTGCGCCAACTCAACGGCGTTATCGGGCGCGGGAAAATTCTGGCCCTGGATGCCGGGGAAGTTGTGATCGAACAGGGTTCACTCACCAACCGACTGGCTATTACCGCACTGGATGCGCGGGATCGTCTGCGCGCTGATCCAGCCCTGCGTGCCCAGGTGGTCAACTTCCAGGCTCTGGCCCTGGCGCGTGCGGAGCTGGAGACCCTCGGCTCCTTCCCCGCCGTGCCCTACAACGATGCCGCCACCATGCAGAGCGCGGTTGAAGCAGGAGAAATAAAGGCCCAGAACGAATGGGGCATGCGTCTGGTCCTGAGCCGCGAAGCGGGATCGGATCCCGGTCTTGGTTTCTACCTGATTCTGCAGGCCGCCCAGCGCGGTCTGGCCGCCGCCCAGCACAATATGGGGGTGTTGTATGCCCGCGGTCTGGCGGTGGGACAACATCGCGAATCGGCCGCCAAGTGGTTCAGTCTGGCTGCGCGCAACCAATGGAAACAAGCGCAGGACTTCCTGAATGAAAACAAAGTTCCCGGTGATCGCGTCAATGCGTGGGCCGATGAAATGGCCACGGGATTGAGCAACCAATGGAGTGCTGCGCAAGCACGTCTGGCGGGGCTCAAAGCGAAAACCGTGGAAACCGCCTTGCAGGTCCCGGGACGGACTTTCCGACCCGACGGGCACTCACCTACCGACTTCAAACTTCGTTACTACTGGTGGCTGGCGGATCAGGAACCCAGCCTGCGCCAGTGGTTTGACGAACAGGGCCACCGCCACCTCTCATCCGCGCCAGCCCCGTAGGCCCTCAGCGGATCACATCGACATAAATCGGATAGTGATCTGAAACGTGCTCCCCGTCCCCGGGACGACGATTCACCTGTCGCGTATCCACCCCTTTCGGGATGGCTTGGGGCTCGCCCACCTGCCAGGGCGTGGAGGTAAGGGCGGAAGAGGCGAACAACCGGTCAAAACAGGCCGGAGGAAATTCCAGCTTGGGATCGCCATAGCGGGTGGGCAAGGTGGTGCGTTCCGCCAGCGGACGCCCCCGCCAGAGGTCTTTCCAATCATTTAGGGGCTTCAACGAAGGGTCACCCGCAAACTCCGGCAACTCAGGGTCCACGTTGGTATCACCTGCCACCAACATTTCCCACTGCACGCCGGGCTCACTCTGCACCAGAGCATTCGCATTTTCCGCGATCATCTCCATGGTGTGCACCCGCTGGGCGATATTGCGCGGACGATGCCCAAAGTTGGACTTCAAATGCACGGCATAGACCACCAGTCGATGTTGGTCGCCCAGGTCCATGATCGCGCGCAAGAAACCGCGTGTGGGACGTCCCGGTCCGCTCAATGGGCCAAAATCCACCTCGGTCGCGCTGGTGACGGGAAGGCGGGACAATACGGCAAGATTGAGCTTCTCCTCGTTCCCGGTCCCATCCCCGAATCGCGTGATATAGGCCGTGGCAAAAGGAGGCTTGAGAAAGCCATTCAAAATGTTCAGCGAATTGGTATTTTCAGTTTCCATCAGCAGCAGCACGTCGGGATTCATTTCATTGATGAATTCCGCGGCACGGCGGGCCTGATTCTGGACCCACTCCTGGGTGCGATCCGGGTCGTCACCCTGTCCGTCCGTAAAGTGCTCGATGTTGTAGGAAGCCACGCGGACGCGATCTCCAACCGGGCTTAGTCGGGCGGCATCCAGCCAGGCTAAAACCGGCTCGTCAACCCGGGCCTGACCCGTAAAAGTAAATTCCTCTGCACGCGCCAGACCGGCCGTGAGCAGCACAATTATCCAGCTCATTTTTTTCATATCACTAAAGTCCACCACCCACCGGCCCGGTGCAAGATTGAACTCATGCGTCTGCTTTGCACGGAGCTTTGACAAAGCGACCGCGTTTCTCTAGCTTCACCGGGTCACGTCCAGCGAAGGGGGCCGGTAGCTCAGCTGGTAGAGCAGCAGACTTTTAATCTGTTGGTCGCGGGTTCGATCCCCGCCCGGCTCACCATTCATTGGATCTCTCAGTGTTCCATCATGTTGCGCACCCTCAGGCGACCGTTTGAATACGCGGCGGCCCGCTTGGCCCTGGCCGTCCTCCCTCGCTTAAAGCGTCGGACCATCCTGCGCCTATCCCGCGTCCTCGGCTATTTTGCCTTCGGCATGAGTGCGCACCAGCGTCGGATTGCCATGGCCAATCTCCAGCTCGCCTTTCCGGAAAAATCGCGAAGCGAACACCGGGCCATCCTGATTAAATCCCTGCAAAGTTTCTCCCTGGCCATGCTGGACATCTTTTGGCTGGCCCGTGATACCAGCGCACGCATCAAGGCCATGGTTCAGTTCGACCCCGAGTTTGAGCGCACCATCCTGAAACCAGGCGCCCAGATATGCCTGACCGCCCACATGGGTAACTGGGAGGTGCTGGGCCTGTCCGTTTCGCAACGCGGATACCCGTTGGCCAGCGTGGCGGCCCCCATCAAGAATCCCTGGATTGACCAACTGTTTAATGAATTGCGGGGGCTGACTGGACAACGACCCATTCCCAAACAAGGCGCCCTGCGCGCGTTGATTAAATCCCTGCGCAACGGGGATAAAATTGCCCTGGTCCTTGATCAGAACGTAAAGCCGGTGCACGGCGGTGTATTTGTGGATTTTTTCGGACTCAAGGCACCCTTCTCCGCCGCCGCGGCCCAACTTTCGCGACGCACCGGGGCACCCCTGCTGGCCGGCACTTGCCTGGCTGATGCCAACGGCGTCTACCACACCCCGCCCGTCCTCCATATCAGTCAGGATGGACTGCCGGATGCGGAAGCGGAAGCCGTGCTTGAATTAACGCAGCGCGTCGCGCATGCGCTGGAAAAACTGATCCGGCAGCACCCGACCTATTGGCTGTGGACGTACAAGCGGTGGAAGATCCGGCCGGACGGGGAAGATCCGGCCCGCTATCCGTACTACACCCGCCCGTTGCGACCCGGCGATTTTCCTGCCGGGCACGAAGAACCCTGATCCCGCAGTAGTCGTGCGTGGTCCCGGAGCCGGCAGGACTGTGGTTTTACACGTGATAGCCGGCCGGGATGACTGCATTCTTGGGAATCACAATAACGCCGTCGCGGATGGTGTAGTGCTCATTGCTGCAGTCCGCCTGCCCTTCCGGCGAGAGATAGGCCCCGTCTCCGATGCGGGCATTCTTGTCAATGATGGCATTCTTGATGTAGCAGTCGCGCCCCACCCCGATCTTGGGCAGGCCCTTGGGCGTTTCTTTCTCAAAGTAGTCTGCGCCCATGAGCACGGAATGTTCGATGACGGCCCCATCACCCACGGTGGCACGTATGCCCACGATGGAGTGCAGAATGCGGTGTCCGGAGATGATGCAACCTTCCGAGAGCAGGCAGCGATTCAGGTCGCAACAGTTGATCTTGGAGGGCGGCAGGTACTGCATGTTGGTGTAGATAGGCGCCCGCGGATCGTAGAAGTTGAATTCGGGCACGGTGTCGGTCAGGGACAGGTTGGTCTCCCAGAAAGAGTGGATGGTACCGATATCCTTCCAATAACCGTGGTAGATGTAGCTGTAGACTTTACGGTTGGCGATGGAGTTCGGGATGATGTTCTTGCCGAAATCCTTTTCATCGTTGTCGAGCAATTGCAGCAGGACATCGCGATTAAAGACATAGATGCCCATGCTGGCCAGATAGGTTTCCTCCGTTCCCAGCGGCGAGCGGAGCTCATCCAACTGAGGGGTATTGCCGGGCTTCTCCACGAACTTCACAATGCGGAGCGACTCATTAACCTGCATGATGCCCAGTGAACCTGCCTCCCGGCGCGGCACCGGTTTGGTACAAATGGTTACTTCGGCCCCGGACTCCTGGTGCTGCTTCATCACCTCGCGAAAGTCCATGCGATAAAGCTGATCGCCGGAAAGGATGACTACATAATCCGGCTCCTCCTCCACCAGATAGCGCAGGCTCTGGCGGACCGCGTCGGCCGTGCCTTGGAACCACTTCTCGGAATCAGGCGTCTGCTGGGCAGCCAGGATGCGTACATGGCCCTTGGAAAACTGATCAAATTGATAGGTATGGGAAATGTGCCGATGCAGGGATTCGCTGTTGAACTGGGTCAGCACGTAGATGGAGCGGATGCCGCTGTTGATACAATTACTGACCGGGATATCAATGAGGCGGTATTTGCCCGCGATCGGCACGGCCGGCTTGGACCGCTCCAACGTAAGGGGCATGAGCCGGGATCCCTGACCACCACCTAAAACCACGCTGACAGCGCGCATGAATGAATCTCCTGTGGAAATCTCTGGAAGGTTTCTATTTAGGGCATACCCCCCCCGAAAACAAGCGCATAGCGGTTACAAGAAAAAGAAAGGCGCTTGACGTAAATCAAGCGCCTTTCCCGTACAAGCTGATCTTGCTTTTAATTGAAGAACGTCACCGTAGCGGTGGGCGTGGGCGTCTCGGACGCCGACTCCGTCGTGGTGGTGATAACGCCTGCGGTGCCGGGCGAAATGGCGTCCACGCCGGAAGCGTTGCCGGCTTCTTCAATCCAGTTACCTTCCAGGCGGTACTGGCTGTTGGCTTCGGTTATCTTGAAGCTGGAGGTCGTGGTCTTGGTGGTGGTGTTATCCGTGGTGGAGGTCTTGGTACGCGTATCCAGCACGGTTTCGGTTTCCGTAATCTTGTCACCGCTGGGCAGTATGGTTTCCGTGGTAACGACCTGATAGACCAGATTCCCATCCCCATCGTAACCACGGTCGGTGGTGGTAATGGTACTTCCGTTCACCACATTGAAATTGGTGGTGATGGTGGACGTGTAGTTGTACGTCTTGGTCTCCGAATTGTTGGTGCCATCGGTGTCGGTGGATGTCGAGGTTTTCGACTCGCCCTTGACGTCCTCGACGGCAACAGCATGAATGACGCCCACGAACTGAATGTTGCGCTGAGCCACTTCGTCTTTGCCGCTGAAACTGATCTGGGCCTGCACCAGTTCGGCGCCCACCGGATACGCGCCACTGCTATCCGGCTGCGAAACGACGCCGGGTGAACCCACGGTGCCTTCATAGCGTGAGCCCTGGTTGTCGACCACTTCCACCCGGTTCCCGGATTGCGAAATGACCAGGCGGACAATATTGCCCTTGGAAGGCTTGGACACCACCTTGCCCCCGGCCAAATTCCCGTCGTACACGCCGGAGAAGTTGATGTTCACGCCCGCGCCTTGGGATGTATTGAGGGACGTGCTATTGGAGGACCAGTCGCAGCCCACCAAACCGGTTACGGCCAGGGCGAGCAACACAGCGGGAATGTTCTTGGCTAGATGCATGTTTCGCGGCTCCTTAAAAAGCAATTGCCTGTAGTTTCGATGCTACCTTTCGACCATCAGACCGTCAAACAATACTCTGAACTTTAGGGGGTACCCAGCAGGATCACCCGATACCAGCGGAAGGGGTCACCCGAGGTATCCAGGAAGCTCTCAATCAGCCCAGTCGCCGGCTGGGTAACGAGTTCAAACCAATTGGCTCCGAAGTCGGTGCTGTATTCCACCCGATAGACGAACCCGGGCACCGCGTTCCACTGCACCAGCGTCGGCGGCAGCGCGATCAACGACCAGGCGACAGAAGGCAGATCATTAATGCCGAGGGAGACCGACGGGGAGCCCGGTCCCACCACAATATTGGTCACCACCCCATTGGCGCCCACCATGTAGTTACCAGCCGGCAGCAGGCCGAACTGGAAGTCACCCGCTCCATACGCGGTCGTCTGATCTTGAATGTGGCCGTTGTAGTTGGTGCCCAACAGGACCACCTGGGCGTTGGTGCCATTGGTGTAGGTCCCGTTGATCTCGCCGCCCTGAATGACCGCCACATCATCAATGTACCACCCGCCGGCATTGCCCGAGGCATCCGACCGGAAGAAGAACTTGAAGAAGACGTTGGTCTCGTTGGCGCTGACTTCGATGGGCACAATCACCCGCCGCCACTGGCCGGTGGTATTATAGGCCGAACTGCGATTGGGCACCAGGGTGATGACCGGCTTGTTCGGATTGGAGATGCGCTTGGCAATCTCGCTTCCTGTGATGGGCCGAATCATCTCCACTCGTACGATGTCATTCGAGTCCGCCAAGTCCAGCCACTCATGGAACACCAGATTAAACCGGGTGGCATAGTTGGTATCGGTGGAATTGGAGGGCGGAATGGTTAAGTGCATCAGCGGCGACAGCAGTTCCATCTGGGCATTATTGGGATAGGTGCCATCCAAGTCGGTGCCATAGACCCAACGCCCGCTGTATGCATAGGGCGGTGCGCCATTGGCGCCAAGATTGTCGGCATTGGGCCGTCCGAGTTCCCACTCATCGCGCGTATCGAACGGGAACTCAACGCTGTACTGATGATACCAAAGATCAGAGAAATCCGACCGATAACCTTCAACACCCACCCGCCAGGGCGGGGCATCAAGGGTCGGGAATTGGACTCCGTTTTCGCACAACAGATCCGGATCAATGAGACTGAACCCATTCCATGGAATCTTGTTCGGGGTGATCATGGTGCTGAGTTCGGCGGAACCCCAGCTGCAATCGTAGGACACCGCCTCCATGTTCGCGATGGCATGACGATCAACGCGCACACCACTCGGGAAGAAGTTGGTATTCAGCAGAATGGGTTCATCCGGGACCGAGCCCATGCGCAGGAAGGCATAGGGAATGGTTTCGTTGGTCTTGGTCGGTTCGACCAGACGGTTGACGCGGGGATCACGTCCCGCCTCGGGGCCACCCAATTCATACTCCGTGCCATCGTCCACCATATCCATGTCGGTGTCATGCCCGGTAGGCAGCGGGCCGGATCGACCGCCAAAGAGATACATGGCGCCATCCGCAGGTCCATTTCGATAAAGTGGCCAGAAGACCTCTTCGATCGCGTTTTGCGCCCATACCATGCTGGCAAAGGCGCGAGGCGAGGGCTTTGGTTCGCGTTGCTCGCCACACGGTTGATTCAAGGTCCAGGCGCCGGTGTACCCATTGGATGACGCGCTGATCTTCAACGTCCATAGATCGTCGAAGTAGACTTTCCCGTCGGTGCCACCGAATAGGACGATGTCTCGGCTTTCGGAATTATACGGGTCCACCGTATTCCAGCCACGGTCGTAATCATGGCCACCATAGAAGGCAAACGTGGCGCCCGCTCTGGGTTGGGGCCGCTCAGCCGTGGAAAAGCCCTGGACCTCCGTCCAGTTCAGACCATCGTAAACCCAGACATCCCGCAAGGGTCTGTGCTTACGGTCAAAGCCGCCAAACAACACCATTACGCGCAGATTGGGATCATACGTCATGTGCGCTGCCCAACGCGCAGGTGGACTGATGCTTGGGAACGGCTGGTACCAACTGAGCGATTGGAGGTTGTAGCGGACAGGTTGTTCTTCATCCACCCAGAGCTGCCACTTGGGCTCCACGTGGATAGTTTCCTGATAGATGTCCTTGCCACTCATCCCACCAAACACCACCACTACGTTGCCTTTCGAATAGGCACTGTTTTGCTGTGGTGTGTGGTTGACCAGACCGCTGTAAGCATAAGCCATGGCGAAGGATTTCAAACCCGAGCGCTTGGGCTCCACATAGTCAACCATGCCATCCGGGCGGTAGAGTTGCGGAATGATGCTGGACGAACCAGACACAACTCCCCATTGGTCAAGCACACCGAAATGCGGGCAGCCAACTTCCACTGCAAAGCTGTTGGTGTCGTCGATCGATTTAAACACTTCGCTGCGACCGCCGATGTACTGATGCGTGGGCGTCCAACCACCAAACACCATCGTATAGTCATAGCTGAGACTACGATGGGCAATGTCTTCGTAATTTGCCTTATTGCCGGTGATATCAACGTTGACCGCAGTGGCCGGCGGTCCAGGAATCGGAGAGGCGTGCCAGATGGCCGGGTCATCCAAATCAGTTAGGGTCCCCGCCCCATAGGCCTGCGAGATGGAAGACCCGCGATTGGCCGAATGTGTCATCCACGGACGCCATCCCGGTCTCCCAGCCCCCACATCGCCGGGATTATAGGTGCGGCATGCTAGCGGGATGTTGTCATGGCCGAACATGATCGCGGCCCCGAATTCGCTAACCTCACCCAGAAGCGATGGCGTATTCGTGGCTTCGATCCAGAGGTTGCTGGCCACGTTGTACTGCCAGACATTGTTGTAGCGGGTAACGCCATCACGGCCACCGAGCACCACCAGTTGTCGGTTGTCCATCAGCAGATCCGACTCGCCAATAATATCACCAATGGGGTGCCCAAAGGGGCAGAAGCCGTTACGCGGCACCAATTGCCGCTCATATACCGGATTGTAGACCATCTGAGCAGCCCAACGTCCCTGCGGCGGGGCATTAGAAGGTGTCACCTGACGCCAGCGCCCGATGGGGTCCGTGCCGGAGAATTCAAGTACCCACAGGTCATTAAGCGCCTGATCGAAGTGGTTGGTGATGGCCGTATTGGTGGTGGACCAGATTTCACCAAAACGCCCGGCGACATCAACGCCATCCATGAGTCGGTCACCATCCGAATCCTGCAGCACGGGGTTGCCAGCGAATGAGCGATCTTCTTCGCCATCGCCCAAACCATCCAGATCCGTATCCGGCTTCCACGGATGGGTGCTGGCATCAAAAATGGCGTTGTTGGACGCCGTCGCGCTCAACTGATAACGGATGTTGAATTCGCGCAGGTTTGCCAAACCGTCGCCATCGGCGTCACCTTCGGAGCACAACTCGTAGGTAGACTCTGCGCAATAGCGGTAGAGGTTTGTGGACGCGCCGATGCCTCCTGAGCGGAAATCCGGGATCGGGTCCATGGGGTGCAACCCGTGAATGACTTCCCATCCATCCGGCATGCCGTCACCATCGGAATCAGCATTAAACGGATCCGAGGTATAGTCCCAAATCACATTGCTGTATGCGCCGCCTGAGGCAAACTCGGCAGGATGATTGCCATACAGCGCGTCCTGGACCAGATATTCCTGTAGATTGGACAGTCCGTCACCGTCGTAATCTTCATCTGCATCCGAGGCATCGCTGGGATCCAGGGCCACCGGGCGCAGGCGACCAAAGGAGTCTATGACTTCCCATCCGTCCGGCAATCCGTCGCCATCGGTGTCCCAATCGGTCGGGCCATCGGTGTAGCCGTCGTTATCCATATCGGCACCGGCAAACCAGTTCGGGAAGAAGCCGCCATCGGGGATGCCGTCCATATCCTTGTCCCAAGCCTCGCGTCCATCCAGCAGCCCGTCATTGTCGGTATCCACATCTTGCGGATCCGTGCCAAAAATCGCTTCCTGGCCATCCGGGAGTCCGTCCGCGTCAGTATCGGCCAGGCCGGGATTGCTGCCCAGGTTGAATTCGCCCAGGTTCACCAGACCATCACCATCGGGGTCCAGATAACGATCCGCCGGGCTGTTCGGATTCAGACCGTAGAAATATTCCCAACCATCGGGCATACCGTCGTCATCCGAATCCGCATCGGTGGGGTTCGTCCAATCCAGATTGGTGGTGGCGGCGCGGTCCGGGCCTAGAAATTCCTCGTAATTGCTCAAGCCGTCGGCGTCGGGATCATCGGCGGGGTTGCCGCATTCCAGCGGATCGAGAATGCGATTCGAGGTGCCCGGATTCAGAATGTTATTGATGTACGCGTAGGTGTTCTCGAATCCATCCCACATGCTGTCACCATCGGTGTCCTTCACATCCGGCCGCGTATCCGCCAGGATGGTGCTGCCCTTGAAATGGCCAACCGAAATGCTAAACGGCTGGCTGAACTGCGGAATGAGCTGGAAGATGGTCAGGGCCTGATTCTTCGAAGGCATGGCATCATTGGTGTGCCCTATCGAATTGGCCTCAAAGCGATCGCAGTCAATGGACGCAACGACCTTGCCACCGTTCCCGAAGTTGTCCACGCCGCCCAGGTACTGGCCGACGAAATAACTGCGCAAGGTGTTGGTTCCCTGTACAGCCGCCTCGGCGATGGTTGAAATGGCCACCCGGTCCGCGAAGCCATCATAGCCGACTTCCGCACCGTCGCTCATGCCGTCGTCATCACTGTCGGCATCGAAAGGATTCAGGCGGATGCCCACCTGGCGGAAGACTTCGAACTCGAACAGGTTGTTCAACCCATCCACGTCGGGGTCATTCGAGCGCGAATACAGGAAGAGGTTGGTGTAGCCCAGCACCTCGGTACGGTCGCCGACGCGGTCGAAATCCGCATCCGCATCCGCCAGCGTGAATACGAAGGTATTACTCGCCGCGCTTAGGATCCGCACCGGGCGGTGTTCGGACGGCCGGTAACCGGACCCGAACACCTGCACGTAATGATCACCGGTGAGCAAGTTGGTGATCAGCGTGGGCAGCACCAAATTGGTCGAATAGAGCGACCCGTTGAGGTAAACGGACGCATTGGTAATTTCGTTGCCAAACACATCCTGCGCCCGCACCAAGGTGGAGCCCTTAACCCCATTTAAGTCCGTGTCAGAGAAGATAACCACGTTGAGCGCACCCGGGCTGACCGTGACCGTCTTCAAGGCGACCCGGGCAAAGTTGGTGGAAACAATGGTGAACTTGTGCGGACCCACGGCGGCGAACCGGCGTAGAGGCGTGTTGCCGATGATGCGACCGTCCATCCACACCGGATAACTGCCGCCATCCTGGGCCTCGATCCGCACGGAACCGGACGCGCCATTGGTGCTGAAATCCACCAGGAACTTTTCACCCTCTCGCAACGGGAACACCGGCAACACCGGAGTGAAATTGGTGGCCACCTGCAGCCAGTGGGCACCCGGCGCAAGCTCGGTCAGCAGGCGAGGCGCCACTGCATTGGTCTCCCAATCCGGATGATTGTTAATCAGCTGATTCAGATTGGTGTGGGTCAGGTACGCGATGTTCGTAGCCAGAGCCGTGGTGTTGGAGCCATTCCAGATGGTGGCCAGCTTGCCATCCACATACACGGGATAGCGCACGCCAGCCGTCTTATCCATGGCCACGCCCAGGTAAGCGCGGCTCAAACCGCGCTCCAGTTCGAAGAAGGCCTGGGTAAAATTGCCCGAGATGACATTGACGTAACCACCTGTCCCCACCAGATCGATATCGTTCACGCCTGGATATAGGCCCGCCGCAAAGGCGTAAGATCCGGTAAAGAGCAGGCCGTTGTAGAATTCCGCGGCATAGCCGGGGGCCAACGCCTTGATATAAACGCTGCCGGGGAACACGTCCGGTATGGCATAGCTGCCATCCTGCGCGGTCTGGCTTTCCGCAAACACCGTACCGGGCGGGATGGTGACCTGGCCATCCAGCACCTTCTTGACCCCGCCGCGTCCGATGGCATACACGGTGGCGCCTTCCAAGGCCTTCCCGTTGTTGTCGCGTACCCAGCCACTGATGGTGCGGGTGCCGAAGACGGCCACGTCGTCCACCCACCAACCCTTGTAATTATTGTTGATGGAGTTTTGGGCCGAGAACAGGAAGCGGACCTGCACATTGCTCTGGCCGGCAAACCGGCTCAGGTCGGCCCGACGATGCACCCAGTCGTTGGTCACAAAGCCGGTCACCGGATTGGTGTTGAGGCTGTAGCCGGATACGACTGAACTGATGGAGAACCAGTTCTGGTTGGTTCCACCACGCGCCTGCACGGTTATAAAGTCGGCATTCGGCTCCGTCTCATAATATTCATTCCACTGAATGAACATGCTGGTTGCGTTGGTGGCGGTGAAACGCGGGCTGAGCAGGGCATTCTGGATCAGGCTCTGGATGCCGCCGCCTATGTCATACGTGGCCAGCACATTGGTGGTGGTCGGATCGTTGGCCATGCGGAAGGCCGTATTGGTGGAGCGGGCATTGAAATAGCTCACGCCATTGGTCGGCACTACGCCGGGTTCCGCCGTGGACAAATGCCAGAAATTAAACGGCATGGCCCCGTTGGGTGCGTTGGTGGTCCAGTTGTTGCGGGTGGGGGTTTCGAAGTTTTCCTGCAACAGGATGGCGGTCGAGTTGGTGATGGCACTGTTGGTCCAGCCCAACTGATAGAGGTCACCGTCGGTCAGGAAGGACACGATGCTGGCCGCGCGAATCGGGTTGAACCCCAACTGGGTTTCGACGCCGTCATCCAAACCATCGAAATCCGTGTCAGACAGAAGCGGATGGGAGCCATAGGTGCCTTCAAACAGGTTGCTGGCGGCGCCCAGGCAGTTGGTGGCACTCCACGTGCCGTCGTACAGGCCATCGCGATCCGAGTCGGGATTGTTGGGATCGGTTCCGTGCAGGAATTCCTGCAGCGCGGAGAGACCGTCGCAGTCGGTGTCCACGTTCACGTTGTTGGAAACCACCGGGTTCAGCCCGTACACGATTTCCCATCCGTCCGGGAGCTGATCGCCATCCGTATCTGCACGCGTCGGATCGGGGCTGACCAGATTGGTGGTGGCGGTCACGCACAGGGAGGTGTAGGCCACGTACCACTGGTATTCCTCAAAATTCGAGGCGCCATCCCCATCCAGATCATCCGAGGGCAGCTGGCCCGGTTCGCCCGGGTTGCCGTTGCGCAGATTGATGATCCCGTTGTCGAGCGGATCCATGGCCAGGAGGTTGGTATGGGCCACATTATTGGTGGAGTAGAACCACTCCCAACCGTCGTACATGCCATCGTCGTCGGAGTCCGGGTCGCAGGGCGCGGTGCCCACAGCCAACTCCACCAGATTGCTCAGGCAGTCGTTGTCGCTGTCCCCCACCCCGCCCACGGGCCCGGCCCGCCGGGTGACGGTATTGGCATCCACAAACCCGTTCGTATCCATCGCGCGCACGCCATAGCACCAAGTGAAGCCGGGCGTCAGCGCGATATTCGTGAACGTCGTCACATTGGTCACGGTGGCGATCAAGTTGGCGAATACGTTGGTGGAGTCGCAGGCCACGGCCGCGCTGGAGCAACTGTTGGACGTGCTGCTGCGGTAGATCTGGTAGACCACCGTGGTGGACAGGTCGGTGGCGGGGAACCACTGCACGACCACGCTGTTGTTGGTGGTACCCGTGGCGGAGAAGATGCCATCAAATTCCGGGGCTTCCCGGTCCGCTACAATGGTATAGGTGGCGATGATGGATTGCCCGGTGGACGAACCCAGCGAGGCGTCAAAGCTCACAAAAGGCAACCCGAACTTGTCCATGACCAGGACGGGGGTTTGGGCCGTTTCCGACCACGTAGCAATCCCGGGCACGTCGCCCGCACCGTACACCGAGCTCCATCCGGACTGGCTCGGATTCCACTGCCGGACGAAAACGTAGTTGCCGTTCGTATTTCCGGCCCGCCACGAAACCATGACATTGCTGCCACGCAACGAAATGTCCGGGCTGTAGGGATACTGATTCACCGTGCTCACCGCGGCCGTGCTGATGCCCGGATACGTGAACGACCCACTCATCTCCGTCCAGGAAGCGCCGGTGCGACGCGCGGCGAAAATCTGGTGAGGATGGAACGAGGACGCGCCGGATACCTGCTGACGCCAGGTCAGGTACAGGTCACCGTTGATGGGACTGGCAGCAATCTTGGGCGAATCAATGTAGAATAGGGTGTTGGAATAATTGATGACTTCCCACGTGGCGCCCGTCCAGCGCCGCACCGAGATGGTGCTCTTGGCCGCGCCCGACGGATTTTCGTGCCAGGCAACGACCGGGTTGCCCAGGTGGTTGACCGCCATGGACAGGTATTCCGCCTCGTTATTTGCAATACCCGGGAAGCTCATGGGCAGCCCGTTGGTGGTGAGCGAAGTGCCCAGGCCCACCCAATTGGTGCCGCTCCACTTGGCGGCACGAACATTGATCAGGGAAGCCGAGTTGTATTGCAGCCAGGCCACGATGGGATTGCCGTCACCCATGACCGCCACCTGGGGAGCGAAGGCGTCGAAGGCGGTGGAGCCGTCAATGCCCGAACCCTGCGCGGAGTTGGCCAACTCGACCCAGTTGGTCCCGTTGTAGTGACGGAGGAAGACGTGGCTGATGTTGGTGCCGCCGATGTTCTGCGGACGCTCGCGCCAGGCCACATAGATGTTTTCACCGTTGACGGCAATGGACGGATCGACCGAATTTTCCAGGGTGCGGCTGATGCCCAACCCCTCCTCCATCGAGTTGTTGATGGCATACCACTGGTCTTCCATGCGGCGCCACTGCCCCAAGTCATCCACATCACCCAGCGCCCCCTTCCAGCGCTTGACGAAAATCTGCCGGGTCAGGTTGGAGTACCCATCGCCAATGGAGGAGTCGTAGCTGTAGGCCATAACGGGAAGGCCATTGGTATCCAAGGCAATGTCCGGCTCGTTGCCCAGGGTAAACCCTTCGTAGCCCATGCCCTTCATGACGACCAGGGCAAAGTTCTGCGGACCTTGCGGCACGTCGAAGCCGTGTACCTTGATCGTATAGGTGCCCGGGGTGAGATTCGGGATGTTGATGACTTCCACATTGTTGTAGGCATCGCCGTAGAAATCCGCGTAGGCCTCCGTGAAAGGAGCGATCAGCTGTGAGTTGATGCCATCGCGACCAAAGAAATTGCCGAGATATCCGGAACCGCCCGGCCCATCCACGTACAAGTCCAGATCGTTCACCAGCTGGATGCTGTTGGCCGGGTTGCCCGAGGGATCGGTCCAGGTCAACACGATACGAAGACCGCCCTGATTGGCTGGCACCACCACTTCGTAGGACTTGGTTTCGTCCACATTGACGGTCTCGTCCTGATCAATCAGCAGGATGGCATTCGTGTCGCCGACCGAGATGGGCAACCCGTCCACGGAGCGTTTTACATCAATCAAGCCCCAGCCCTGATCCACGATGGAAGGCTCAACACCCTGCGACTGGTAACGATAAATAAGTGTATTCAGCATGCGCGCGCCCGCCACCATCATGGCCTTCATCAGCGCCGGGCTGGGCGCTTTGTTGAAGCGGTTGGTGTAGGACTGATAGATGAGGGCGGCTGAACCAGCGGCAACCGGCGTGGCCATCGAGGTACCGCTGAAAAAGGCGAAATTGGTGCCGGAGTTCACGTTCCGGTAGCGATAGTCATACACATAGCCGGGCCCCAGAAACTCATCGGTCAGCACGTCGTGCGACTGGATGGACAGCACATAAGCGCCGGGCGCCACCACGTCGGGTTTGACCCGGATATCCGTGGCGCTCACCGGGCCGCGGGAACTGAAGCTGGCGATCTGCCAGTCGGAATCGGTTTTCTCAATCGAGTTCCACTCCGTGTCTCCGAAGAACACGCCCATGATGTTGTCGGCTCTGCGGGCCTGTTCCACCGCGCCAATGGTGATGACGTTTTTGGCATTGCCCGGCTGACCCACGGTGCCGGCCGTGGCGCCCAGTCCATCGTCCTCGCCATTGCCATCGTTGCCCGCGGCGAAGAAGGTGATGAGTTCCTGATTGCCGACCGCGGTGTCATCCGCATCCCGGACGAAATCATCCCACAGCGCGCTCATGGCGCCATAGGTGTACACGCTGTTGCCCCAACTGTTGTTGGAAATACGGGCGCCATTGGTATAGGCGGTGCGGACCATTTCCTGATGGTCGTAGCTGTTGAAGTCCTCCAGCATGACCAACTGGGCGCCCGGCGCGATACCCGCGAACTGATTGGTGGCATAGGGAGGGCCCTTGGAGCCAGGCGAGCTGATCACGGTGGCGGATAAAGCGCCGTTGCCCAGGATGGACCCCGCCACATGGGTGCCGTGACCTTCGGTGTCCCCGGGCAGGCCATCCGAGGTGAACCCGCCAGCCTTGAACCCGTAATAACTGATGCGGGTATTCAGACTTGTGGAAGTGGGCAAAGAAGGGTTCTGCGCAAAGCCGGGATTGATGAAATCCACGCCGGTATCGTTCACGTTCACGATCACGCCGCTGCCATCCAGGCCAGGGTACCGGCGCTTGACGGTGGACGCGCGAACCCGCTTGTTGGCGGTGTCGTTCATCGGCTTCATTTTTGCCGTGGCTTCAATCCACTGCACGGCATCGGAATGGGCCAGTTGCGCCAGCACGGAAGCCGCGCTGATGCGCACTTCGAGGGCGCTGCGCTGACCCGCGGTATGCTTCTTCAACACCTCGACGCCCGGCAACCGGGTCACGGCATCCACATCCGAACCATTGAACGTCATCAGGGTCAACTGGCCGGACTCCATCGCGACTCGCGCCTTGTCGTTGGGCTCACCCACCGCCTCCGTCAACAAGTCCGAACTCAACTTGTAATAGGGCTGGAAAGCCTCGACCAATTGCACGCTTTGCAGCGCGCGCAGCTGTTCCACGGCGGCGGGATCCACCTGAACCGCATAGGCGTTGTGCGGCACATAGTTCACGATTCGCGCACCGGCCGCGGTCAACGCCGCCTTGTCCTGCTCCTGGATGACACCGGAAAATTGCACGATGTACATCTGGGAATCAGGCCGGGCCTGCCACTCCGCAGGAATATCCAGAGCCACCCGCTTGTCCTGCACCACCGCTCCGTCAATCAGCGCATTGTTCAGCAACAGCGCCTTCCCGCCGCGGGCACGCAACGACTTCAACGAGGTCGTGGCATTGTGGACAATGTGGCGGCTGCGCAGAAATTCCGCCTCGGCGGCAGACAGCGCGTCCGGGGCGGCGACCGGGGCCGCCGCGTCCGCCTGGGACGTTACGGTGGCGCCCACCAGCCGGTAGGCATCGCCGTCTTTTTCAAAGGTCAACGCCTGGCTTTCCGTTAATTTCTTAAGCAATTCCGTCAATTCGACCGACTGTTCCACGCGGCTCACCTTCTTGTCCAGGCGGGGATCCACGTCGATGCGAACGCCGGAGAGGCGGGAAAGCTGCTGCAGGATGTCGACCAGCGAGGCTTCTTTGGCCTCCAGGGTGAAACGTCCGTCCTTGACCTGTTCCAGGGCAAAGCCCTCGCCCTGGGACCGATTTGACGACTGATCGGCCGCCATCAAATTGGAAGCCAGAAACAGGGCCGCGAAGGCGACCGCAAGCACAGACGACACGACCACTCGTTTGGGGAGTTTCACGATTTCACCTCTGTCTGAATAATGACGCAAATCTCTACGGTTTTCCTGCATCGGCCGGACGCGCCGACCCCGCACCATTTTCCAATCGCACGATCTCGCGGTGCAACACCAGCTCCTGCTGCTGTGCCGCCTTCAACTGGGCATACGCTTGACGCCGGGCCTGATCCGCCTTCCGCCAACTGTCGTTCAATTTTTCACGAACGACGAGGGCGCCGTTGATCCGAAACAGTTCGGCCTCCTGGCGCTTGATGTCCTGATGCAAGTCCTGGCAAGGTCCCGCCTGATAGCACAGGTCGTGCTTCGCCCGTAGCAAGGCCTGCTCCGCCAGCTCCATCGCGTTCTGGGCTTCCTGCCGTTCACGCGTCGCCGCCACCCACGCGGATTCAGCCCCGCGAGAAGTCTCGGACGGCGCCACCGCCAACTCGGCCTGTAGCTTGGTCTCGCGTTCCCGGGCTTGGCTCAGCCGTTCCATCGCCGTGCGCCGAACTTTTTCAGCCGACTGCCATGCCTCGGTATTCTCGATCTGCAAATCCAATTCCGCTAAACGCACAACCAGATTCGAATTGACCACGGCCTTGTCGGCTAGCAAGCGACCATACTCGGGGTCCTGCTTTGCCAGCTGGGCCTGTGCTTCGTTGAATCCCTTGCTGGAAAGCGCCACATTGGTCCGGGCCAGACCGATTTCTCCGCGCACACGATCCAGGTCAACAGTAAGCGACTTGACATCAAGGGGTTGTACGTCGGAGGAAGCTCCGGAAACGGAGGGACTTACGGCACACAGAACTGCCGTCAATACAATGACGCCGCAATGCTTCATGGCGATGGCAAAAACTAAGCGCATTCCTTATACGCACCGTAACGACGGCTGTTCTACTTGTATAGTTAAGTAGAGCAGCTTTGGCAAACGTGAAGTGAGCCGAATCGACAGCGCAGACCCGGCAGCCCATCTGATTGACCACCACCCGGATGTCGCACGCCCGATACGCCCCCACCTTCCCACGCTCCACATATATGCTAACCAGTCGGACACAACTTGTAGAGAAGCGGTTTACAATTGTGTTCACGCGTTCTCAAAACCGGAGGCGTTACGAAATCTCCTCGAGTTCCACCGGGCATTCAGGCAGGGCGGCCAGAAATTTTTTACCGTACCACTTGCTCCTTATTCGCGGGTCCAGAATGACCACAATACCTTCATCGGTGGTGGACCGGATGAGGCGCCCCACCCCCTGGCGCAGCTTCAGGATGGCTTCGGGCAGCGAGTAGTCGCGGAAGGGGTCGCCGCCCTGCTCCTCGATACGATCCATGCGAGCCTTGACCACCGGCTCATCCGGCACGGCGAAGGGCAACTTGGTAATAATTACATTGCTGAGGGCTTCCCCGCGCACGTCCACCCCCATCCAGAAACTATCCAATCCAAACAACACCTTACGTGGACCGCTCCGGAACCGTTCCAGCATGGCCGGGCGGGACAGGGCATCGCCTTGCATGACCAGCTCATAGTGGTCGCGCGCAAAACCTTCCTTCACCTGGGCGGCCACTGCCCGCATCAGCCGGTCGCTGGTGAACAGCACAAAGGCGCGGCCCTGCGTCTGCCTTACAAAGCGGTCAACCGCCTTGGCCGTGGCCTCGGCAAACGGCTCGAATTGGTTGGGGTCGGGAAGGCCGGCGGGCAGAATGATCTTCATCTGCCGCCCGTAATTAAAGGGCGAACCGACCTGGAGCGCGGCCGCCTCAGGCGCGCCCATGCGCTGTAGGAAATAATCCAGATCGTCGCCCACGGCCAGGGTGGCGCTGGTCATGATCACGGAACCGAGCTGGGAAAACAGGTGCTCGGCCAGCAGGGGGCCCACTTCCACCGGCGCGGCATACAGCACGGTTTGCGCGCGGCGCGTTCCTTCGCTGGCCACCCAATAGACGCAATCCGGGATGCTCTGGCGCAGGAAGGCCTCCAGCGCTTCCCGCATTTCCTGGCCACGTCGGCGGGCCGCCTGCACCTCGGCGCGCTGGTCCAGGTCCTCCAG